>CALCHX010000165.1 GCA_937906875.1 uncultured Gemmatimonadota bacterium
GCCGATGTCAAGCTAGCGAGTACGGCCCTGGACCGCGACCGAGGAACGTCCCTGCCGGCAGTCGGTGCGCGGGCAGGCGCCTCGCAGCAGCGCCATGCGAGCTCCCGAACCAACGCTCGGATCGCAGGTCGCCGTTGACCTGTGGTCGACCGGAGGCTACTCTGGGCCGCCGGAGATCAGTGTGAAGACTTCCTGTGCCCGCCCCGGCACGACCCTCCTTCGTGGAGCCTTCGATGCAGCTGCTCCTTACCCTGCCTCTGGTGCTGGTCCTGACCGCCTGCGCGAGTGGAGGAGGTACCCGGTCCGGTGTCGAGCCAGCAGATGTGCAACGCACCACCCGGATCGAGTCCGCCGAAGGGTCGGTGGTACTGCGCACCACACGCAGCAATCCCACCAACCAGTTCACTGTCGCCGGTACGCTGGATCAACTGTGGCGGGCGATGCCGCTCGTATTTGCCGAGTTGGGGATGCCCGTGACAATGCGCGTGCCCGACCAGCGTGCGATGGGCAACCCCGCCTTCCGGGTGCGCCGGCGGCTGGGCGGCGTTCGGCTGAGCCGCTACCTCGACTGCGGTAATCAGCTCGGTATGCTCAACGCCGACAGCTACGAAGTCACGCTGCGGCTGGAGATGCGATTGGCCGAGGGAGCCGTCGCCGACCAGTCCCGCCTCTTGACAGTCGTGGAAGGGACGGCAAGACCGATGGACGTGAGTGGCGCACCGGTCAACTGCACAAGCACCGGCCAGATGGAAAAGCAGCTCCTGACGCTGTTGACGGAGCAGGTGAGACGCGGTGGCTAGACGCAGCGAGGGCCGCTCCGGACGATCACCGTAGCGGCCCTGGCCTCCATCCGACTTACGGCGCGGTGCCGATCAATCCACGAGCATCATTCCCGGATCTTCCATCAGTTCCTTGAGGCGGACCAGGAAGAGCACCGCCTGCTGCCCATCGATGATCCGGTGGTCGTAAGAGAGGGCGACGTACATCATCGGGCGAATCTCCACCTTGCCGTCCACGGCCATCGGCCGATCCTGGGTCTTGTGCATGCCCAGGATGGCAACCTGTGGATAGTTGATGATCGGCGTGGAGAGGAGCGAGCCGAATACCCCACCGTTGGTGATGGTGAAGGTGCCGCCGGTCAGGTCGTCCATCGTCAACTTGTTGGAGCGTGCGCGCTCCGCCAGCTCGTTCATGTCACGGCTGACCTCGAGCATACCCTTGCGGTCGACGTCCTTGATGTTGGGAACCACGAGTCCCTGCTTGGATGCGACCGCGATGCCCATGTTCACGTAATGCTTGTAGATGATCACGTCGTCGTCCAGCTGGGCGTTCACATCGGGGTACGTCTGCAGTGCCATCGTTGCCGCCTTGATGAAGAACGGCATGAAGGACAGGCGCACGCCGTGCTCCTTCTCGATGCGGTCCCTCAGCCGTCCGCGAAGCTCGATGACGGCGGACATGTCGATCTCGTTGAACGTCGTCAGGTGGGCGGTCGCCTTCTGCGAGTGAAGCAGGTTCTCGGCGATCCGCTTGCGCCGCGTGGTCATCTTCTCACGCGTCTCGCGCTCACCCTCGCGCGCCACTGGCGGGGTGGGGGCGGGTGAGGCAGCAGGCGCCCTGGGTGCCGCGGCCGGCGCCGGCGCCGGGGAGTCCTTCTTCGCGGCCTCGATGACGTCGGGCTTGCTGACCACTCCACCTCGTCCGGTGCCACTCACGGTGGTCAGATCCACCGATTCCTCGGCCGCAACGCGGCGTGCGGCTGGAGAGGATTTCACCTCGCCGGAGGCGGGAACGGTTGCGGCGGCGGCGGATTGGTCCGCGGGAACGGCAGCCTTGGTGGTATCTTGCTTCTCGGGGGGGGCCCCCCCCGCCGGCGCCCCCCCCCGCCGCTCCTTCCTCCATCTCGCCGAGCACCTCGTCCACCGTGACGACGTCGCCCTCCTGCTTCAGCCGCTTCGTCAACACTCCTGCCTTGAGCGCCGGCACCTCGACGGTGATCTTGTCCGTCTCCAGTTCAACGAGTGTCTCTCCTGCGGCGACCGCTTCGCCTTCCTCCTTTGCCCAGCGGCTGATGGTCGCCTCGACGATGGATTCTCCGAGCGGGGGAACCTTGATCGGTGTCATTTGATGGAACCGGTGCGGATGGAGTTCGGTGGCTGGCATGAGCCTCGGCGGTTGCCGGCCGCAACTGCAACAAAGAGGGGCTGGCGCCAGCACAATATAACCGACAGGTAAGACGTTGCGAGCATTGACCATCTCCGCCCATGGCGGCCTGGATCGCCTGGAATATCGCGAGGATCTGCCCGAGCCCACACTGAGTGGGCCGACCGACGTTCGCATCAGGGTCACGGCGGGGGCGCTGAACCATCTCGACATCTTCCTCATTGGCGGACTGCCCGGCGTGAATATCACGCCGCCCTGGATCCTGGGCGCAGATGCCACCGGCGTCGTCGAATCCGTGGGAGAGGACGTCACGACAGTCGCTGTCGGCGACACCGTGATCGTCAATCCGGGCACCAGTTGCGGCCACTGCGAATATTGCCTGTCGGACGACCAGCCGCTCTGTCTCCGCTACAGGATCCTCGGCGAGCACATTCCGGGCACGTTCGCCGAACTGCTGGTCGTGCCGGCGCGTTCCGTGTACCGCGTGCCGTCCACCGTGCCAACGGCGCAGAGGGCGGCCTTCGGTCTTGCCACCCTGACGGCGTGGCGCATGGTCGTCACGCGGGCCCGTGTCCAGGCCGGCGACGACGTGCTGATCTGGGGCATAGGTGGCGGAGTGGCGCTCCAGGCCATGCAGCTATGTATCCAACTCGGGGCGCGCGTCTGGGTCACCTCGGGCAGCGATGCCAAGTTGGACCGGGCACGTCAGATGGGCGCACACGAGACGCTCAATCACCACAGCCAGGACGTCGTGCGTGAGATTCGCGCGCGAACCGGCAAGCGCGGTATGGACGTCGTCCTGGACAACGTTGGCGAGGCCACCTGGAAACGGTCGCTGGGTTCCCTCGGCCGTCGCGGCCGACTGGTGACGTGTGGCGGCACCTCGGGCGCGATCGTCGAGACCGACGTCAGAAGGATGTTCTGGAACCAGTGGACGCTGATGGGGTCCACGATGGGCAGCGAAACGGAATTTGCCGCCATCGTCACGGAGCTCGCGGCCGGACGGCTCCTTCCGATCGTTGACTCCGTCTTCCCCCTGTCCGACGGCCGTGCAGCCTTCGAGCGGCTGCAATCGGGGGAGCAGTTCGGAAAGGTGGTACTCCAGATCTCCGAAGGGTGACGGCAGCAAGCGAGGGCGGGTCGGGGACGATGGCCAGTCGTCCACCCGCCCTGCGCATGTCGACGTTCCCGGCTCTCCGGGATACGGAGAGAGTCCCAACGTGGTCGTCCCGTAATCTCATCCGCTGAACCTCCACTTCCCCGACATGTATCCAGCTTTCCGTCAGTTCCTCGTCGTTCTCGCCAGCCTGGTCATCGTTGCCGGCGCGGTCGACGCCCAGGTCGTGGAACGACCGATCTCATTCGACAGCGCCGGTCGCGTGCTCGTGCTCACCCCCGAGACGGCGGCCCGGGCCCGGCTCGCGCCGCCCGCGTGGCGCGTCACGGGTGCCTTTGACAATGCCCGTCTGTTCGCCCTCAGCGATGGCAGTTATGTGCTCGTCGTGGCCCGGCCGTCGGGCGCGATGGAGCGCTATCCATTGACGCAGGCAGACGTGGCCGACCTGCAACGGCGCGTGGCCTCGCTGCCGGCGGCGCGCATTCCCGAAACCGATCGGGCCGTGCGGAATGCCTTCATCCGGAACCAGACGCTCCTCGGCCTGGCCGTCTACGCGCCCTCGTTCGCCCTCACCGTGACCAATGACGATGCGGGACGACTGGCGAGCTATCTCCTGATGTCCGGGGTCAGCTACTTCGGCGCCTCCACCCTCGCTCGCGACATGGCCATCACGCCGGCCATGAACAGGCTGGCGACGCACGGCGCGCTGCACGGCGGGCTCGGCGGGCTGGGAGTGGGCGAACTGTTCGGGATGTCCAACGATGGACGGGCGGCAGCGACATTCCTGGGCAGCGTTGGCGGAGCAGCGGCCGGACTGGCTTTCGGTCGTGAGATGACGATAGCGGAGGCCGTCGCGAGCGGTTTCGGGGCTGACGTGGCCGCTGGCGTCGCGCTCGGCCTCGGGCTCGGGGCCGACGCCGACAGCCGTACCCTCTCGGGGCTGATGGTCGGCGCCGGGCTGGCCGGCTATCCCCTGGGGCTCGCCTACTCGCGCAACGTGCCATACAACGTGACCGCCGGGGACATCCGGGCGCTGGCCGTGAGCGGCGCCGTGGGTGCCCTCGCCACGTCGCCCTTCATGGCCGGCTCGGATGCCAGCGGCTCCACCGTTGCACTGGTCCTCACCGGTGGAGCGGTGGCTGGCCTGGTAGTCGGCGACCGGCTCCTCGTTCGTCGCTACGACCACAACACAGCCGAGGGCACGCTGCTCGCCCTCGGCGCCGGGGCGGGCGCGCTGATGGGGGCCGGCGTCGCGACTCTCATCAAGCGGGAGTCCAACGAAGTGCTCGTGAGCTCCCTGAGTACCGCGGGCGCGCTCGCCGGCATGGCCATCTCCGAGCGATTGCTCATGCCGAACCCCGATGCGCGTCGGCTGGCTGGCGGGCTCAGCGTGAATGCGTTCGGGCTGGCTCTTGCCGCGGCTGGCATTCCTGGGGAGCACGCACTCTTGCGTCTGACCTTTTAGCTTACAGGAGGGGCGAACGCTCGCGCACGCGGCGCGAACAATAACTCGCACTCTTCATCCGGTTCGTGGTTTCTGTGACTTTCCTGGAACGTCTCCAGCTCAGCTTTGGTCAGTTGGGCTCGCTGCTGCCTGCGCTCGTCGGCGCGCTCGTCATCCTCTTTGCCGGTTACCTGCTTGCCCGTGTCGTTCAACGGGGCACCGACAAGGTGCTCCGTCGGGTGCATCTCAACCAGATGCTGGAACGCGGCGGGTTGATGCAGGCCGTGGAGCGCTCTGGCACCCACATGAACCCCAGCCGTGTCGTCTCCAACCTGCTGTTCTGGACGGTGATGTTCGCCGTCCTCCTGGTTGCGGCGAACGCGCTCGGGCTGCAGTCGCTGGCGAACGTCTTCTCCGAACTGGTGGGGGCGATTCCCAGCGTGATCGCGGCCATCGTGATCATCATCGTGGGCATCGTTCTCGGGGAATTCACCGGGGGGCTGATAATGGCCTCCGCCGGTGGCCTGAACGGCGGTCCGACGCTGGCGCGGGTGGGTCGGGGTGGCGTGATAGTCATTGCCGTCTTCATGGCGATGCAGCAACTGGGGGTGGCCACGAACATCGTCACGACGGCGTTCGCGATCCTTTTCGGTGCGGTGGCGTTCGCGATCGCGATCGCGTTCGGGCTCGGGAACCGGGAACTGGCGGGCGAGATAACTCGCGAGTGGTACGAGCGATATCGCGCCGAGACGGAAGCGATCGAGCGCGATGTCGCGGAGGCAGAGGCGGCCGAAATCGCCGAGGATGAGGCCGAGGTAAGGGCAGCCAACGCACGCCGCGCGGCAAGGGCGGAGCGGGGGCGGGGCGGCGCGGGCGAGCTCACGCCCGCCCTGGGAATGGAAGCAGTGAAGGAGGATGACACAATCGCGAGTCAGCAGGACGGCGTGACGCCGCCGGTGGCCGATCTGGCACATCCAGCGCGCCGCGAGTCTTGACGGGGGTCATTCCGGCCAGGCGTCGGCCGGCTCTCGCCCCGGTTCTGTTGCTCGCGTTGATCTTCACGATGCCCGCGGCCGCGCCGCCGGTACTGGCACAGTCAACCCCCGCGGCTGCCCCGGAAGCAGAGAAGAAGCCGAGTAACTGGAAGAGGACCGGTGAGCTGGCCGGCAGCCTCTTTCTCGGGAACAAGCCGCAGACCGTACTCACGACGCGGCTGAGGGCATCGCATGCGGACAGCACATTCGAGTTCGGGAGCGATCTCAGGTTCACCTACGGCAGTGCGTCGGACGAGGGCGAGCGCTATGTGAGTCAGCGGTCGTGGTTTGGCAGCATCAACGCCGACCTCTGGCCGCACGCCAGCCAGAGCCCGTTCCTCCTCGCCACGCTGGAATCCAGCCTGGAGCGGCGTATCGACCTCCGGGCCAGTGGAGGCGCGGGTCACAAGCTGACCTTCGTCGACGACGGGACGTCGCTCGCCAACCTGAGCGTCGCGCTCCTCGCCGAGCGGAGCTGGCTGCCGACGAAGGAGAATGGGCGGGAGATCACGTCGCTGGCTCGTTTCAGCGGCCGGGTGAGGCTGCGTCGTCGGGTGGGCGGCCGGGCGGTCTTCAACGCCGAGACGTTCTTTCGGCCGGAGGCATACCACATGACGAGGTTCACCCTGACGAACAGCGCGAGCGCCAGCTTCCGGATGAACGAGCTGATCAACCTGAAGGCGAGCTATCTGGACAACTACGACAGCCGGGCCAGGGACCGTGGCGCGCGCTCGAACTACGATGGCCAGGTGGTACTCGGCATCGAGGCCGATTTCTGAGTTCGGCGGGGCGTGGCTAAGTCGTTGACGGGCAACGACTTGACCTTACGCAAGAAGGTTGCATTCGGGCGTTCTGCGGGCTATATTTCAGGGTCGGCCATTCCGTGCCGGCATGGCCCTCTGCAGACCAGGTAAATGACCGCACCGAACAACCGCGAGCGTATCCTTCCGCGAGCCATCGACGAGGAAGTCAGGGAATCGTTCATCAACTACTCGATGAGCGTCATAGTGTCGCGCGCCCTGCCCGATGTGCGCGACGGACTGAAGCCTGTGCACAGGCGCGTACTCTACTCCATGAACGAGCTCGGCCTGGTGCCCGGCCGCCCGTTCAAGAAGTCGGCGACGGTGGTCGGCGATGTGTTGGGCAAGTACCACCCACACGGCGACTCGTCGGTCTATGGCGCGCTGGTGCGGATGGCGCAGCCGTTTTCCCTGCGCTACCCGTTGGTGGATGGCCAGGGCAACTTCGGCTCGGTGGAGGGTGACAGCGCTGCCGCCTATCGCTACACGGAGGCGAAGCTGACGCGGATATCGGTGGAGATGCTCACCGATATCGACAAGAATACGGTGGACTTCCAGCCGAACTTCGACGACCGGCTGCAGGAACCGAAGGTCATGCCGTCGATGGTCCCCAACCTGCTCATCAACGGCTCGTCGGGGATCGCGGTGGGAATGGCGACGAACATACCACCACACAACCTGCGCGAGATCGTCGCCGCCACGAT
>CALCHX010000166.1 GCA_937906875.1 uncultured Gemmatimonadota bacterium
CTCGGCGTGTCGATGGCAGCGCTGATCGGGATCGGCGCCGGCGGTGGGCTGCTGCTCGACGCCGGGATCCCGCCGACGGACGTCCTCGGTGAGGCCCACCCTCCACTGACGTCCGCCGGCTGTCCGCCACAGGTAACCAAAGTCGACACCCAGATCGGCTCGGTCGAGTTCGGGGAAACCGCTATCGTGGTACATTCCACGCTGGCCGTAGACGGTGGCGTAGATGGCGCTCTCTCCCCAGAGCCGGAGTCGGCCGGCGCCACTCCCGATCACGAAAGTGGTGCCCTGGATCCCCGACAGTTCGCCGTGTCGCGGACTGTAGCCCACGCCACCCGCCGTCTCCAACGCCAGCCTGGGCGCCGGCGAGACCCGCAGGGTCTGTAGTACCGAGACGGTAGCCACGCCGCGCGCGTAGGCGCTGCGCGCCGGCGCCGCTGGCAGGGTGAGCGAGAGCATTGTCTGCGACAGTACCGCATCCGGCGCTGATGAGGACGGATTCCCGGCTCGCACTCCCACACTCAACCGCAGGTCGGTCGGAAGGGGGCCGTGCGGCCCGCGCACCCGGGCTATTCCGTGTCGCCCCACGAACAGCCGATCTCCGTAGCTGTTGCGCGGCCGCGTATCACGCTCCTCCATGGTGAACTGGATCAGCCTGTGGTAGCCCTCGAAGAAGCGATCGGCGAAACCAGCCTGGGCGCCGGCAACCCCCCACTCGGCCACACCGAACCAGCGCGTCGAGAAGTCTCGTCGTAGCTGGATGCGAAGGCGGGAGAGCTCGGCGTCGAACAGGTAGCTGTCGGGGAAGCTGAGATTCCGTTCTACAATGCTCCCATATTCGGCGACCACACCAACGGTCCAGCCGGCAACCGGCGGCAGTATCGGTTGCACGTAGAGCCCACTCCGGGCCACGACGACCGGGTTCAACGGAGTGTGCTCGGGGAGCGCTGCAAACAATCCGGAAGTGGAGTCGGACGTCGCCGCCGCCTGGTGATCCGCCGCCTGCGCAAGCGCCGTCTGTGCGCCCATGGCGATGAGGACGACGATGCCCAGCAGGCTGACACGCCCTTGCCGCGACGCGGGCGCGCCACGGGCGGGAGTCACCCCGGCGAGGAAATGGTGGAAGGGAAGCATCACGCGCACGATGCGCGCATGCCGATGGAAAGTGAAGGGGCAGGCGCAGACTTCAGCGATCGGCGAGCAGCTCGAACGTTCGCGCCGTGACCAGACCAAAGAGCGCTTGCGGCCCGGCTGGCCTGAGGGCATCCCTCCAGGTGAGGTTCGACCTGGACGCCAGGAGTCCGCTGGCTGGCACCATCCCACCCAACGTGGACGCGTAGACGAGCCCTCCGAGCAAGGGTCCGGAGGCCGCCGCCGGCATCCGCACGCGGCTTCCGATGACACCGAATGCAGCCCCGATTGCCGCCGCTGCCACAAGTTCCAGAGCGATCGCTGCCACCTCGCGCTGATCACCAGAGAGTTTCACCCCAGCCGCGCGACTGCCGCCCCGCACCGCCCGCCGGGCGCCGCGTCTGATCGCCGGCCCCCGTCGACGGGGAGCCTCATCCACGCCCGGCATCAAGCCGCGCGCGGTCAGCTCGCTCGATGCCACGAGCGCGAGGCCACCGGCCAGGCCGGCCAGGGCTCCCTTGGCAGCCGCCTCGCCAACAGAGAGGCGATTGGTTGAAGTTTCCGGTGCTCTTCCGAGTCGCATGCTCCTCCTCATCGATTGTGTGGACAGCCCTGGGCGGATCATCCGCCTGTCGCCCTGACTTGCAGGTCGCACGCCACGCCATTCATCCCTTCCCTGGACGACGTACGATCAGGCGACCGAACAGCCGCGCGGCCCACTTCGTGTAACGCCCGAAGTCGTTGCTGCTGTCTCGACAGAGACAACCCTGACGAACGACAGCCGGCGTCCGAGATGGAAGCCGGCTGTCGTCGTCAGTCACGAGTCATGACGGAAATGTACCGTCACCCACGTGTTGCTTCATGGTCCGTCAGAAGCCCGGCTTGGCTTCCGGCTTGCACTGCAGCGCCGGCTCGGCCCGCTTGCGAGCATCACATTCCGCCTGCGGGATCGGCTGCTCGTACTGTATGAAGTCACCCGGTAGATCCTTCGGGAGCGTAGCCAGGCGGTCGAACCGGCGGAGGTCCACCCAGCGATGGCCTTCCCAGAGCAGCGACATCCGGCGCTGCAACAGCAGCTCGGTGATGAAGTCGTTGTCGCTGGTGAACGCGCCGCGCGGCGCCAGCCCGCCGGACTTCGTGCGAATGAGGTTGATGTCGCTCAGCGCCCCAGCCTTGTCGCCCGTGAAATACAGGGCCTCGGCACGCATGAGGATCAATTCCTCATTCCGGATTATGGGCACCGGGTCGGAGCCGGTCGCGTACATCTTGAAACCGATGTCGGTCGAGATGCTGTTGCCGGCACCGGTCGCCGAGCGAGGTGAACTGAGGGTACGGATCTTCTCCGCGTAACGGTCATCGACTGACCCATCGGGCTTGCGCGGCGCATCGACCTTTAGCGATGGATGAGCCACGAGATCCGGGTTCACCGTCGCATTCAGGCTGTTCTGGATGTCCCCGCTCTCAGCCGAGTAGACCTGGTAGACACCCTTGTAGAACGACCCGGCCGGATCCAGGAAACTGGCACCGAGCGCTGCCAGCGCGCTCTGGTAACAGGTGATCCCACTGGCGCCACAGACCGGATTACGCAGACTGGCGCGGCTGACCTCGACACGTGCCTTGAACGCCCGGTTGTACTGGGCGAAGGTGGACGGCGTATTGAAGGTTCCGTTCTCGCTGAACCCCGAGTGGAGATTGAACGGGAAGGCCGCGCCACCCGCCTGAAGGTCGGCATATGCCTCGTCGAGACGGGAGGCCGCGACGTTGTAGATCGAATCGCGGCTCACGAACGGCTGGAGCACCTTGGGGTCACTCTCGATCGCCACCGGCCCGCCGTTGTCGTGACGCTGAAGGACGATGTAGAGGTACTCGATCCCTTCCATGGTGCCGGCAAAGCCATTAGCCGCCTTCACCTGCGCAGGCGTCAACCGGTCGGTAGCCGCCGCCACTCCCTCACGAAGGTTGAACAGGTTGCGGAGGTTGCGGTAGCGGCCTGTCCAGGCGCCGCCGCCGCTCGCGAAACCGGCGGGGTCGAGTGGATTCTGGGATACGAAATGCGTGTGACTGCGCGCATCGGTCGGGAAGAAGTTGTACGACTCGCGACCAAAGATGCCGGCATTGCTTATCCAGCCTATGAAGTCCGACCTGTCCTGACCCAGGATTCCGGTCACTGACAGTTGAAGCCCGCCTATCGGGTCGCCAGCGATGCTGCCCGGCGTCGGATTGTTGTAGTTGGGTACGGTGAGCTGGTCGCTGCAGGCGCCGACAGCCAGGAGGCCTGCTGTCAGGGCCGCACCGACAGTGATTCGCTTGGTCATGGAGGCAGTCAGGCGGCTGGAGGGACTGCGTGGGGATGGTTGACTGGGCGTCGTTTCACGCATGGCTCAGAACCCCACGTCAACTGAGATGAAGACGCTGCGGCTGGGCGGGAATGGCGCGAGGTCCACGAACCGACCCACATTCTGGTTTCCGAAGTTGTTGACTTCCGGATCCATGCCCCAGTAGTCGGACCAGGTGAACAGGTTCCGACCGCTCACGCTCAAGCGCAGGTCGCGGGCACCGATGCGCAGTGCCTCCGTCGCCGAGGCGGGAAGCAGGTAGCTGAGGGTGACCTCGCGAAGCTTGACGTACGAACCGTCCTGCACGTAGGCGCGCGCATCGGCGCCGCCCGCCCAGGTGTCGTAACGGTAGGCGCCCAGCTTGCGCTCCACGGTCGTGCCATCGCCCATCTTCACCTGCACGACATCGTCGAAGTCGTATGATGTCTGTCCTTCATCGAACAGGTTGTTGGTCAGGTTGGATACCTGGCCGCCCTTGCGCCACTCGGCCAGCATGTTGAGCGACAGGCCCTTCCAGGTGAATTCGTTCCCGAAGCTCATCTCGAAGTCAGGCGTCGCGTCGCCAATGATCGTGTCGCGACGGAACAGAACCTTGCTCCGGTCCGTGACATAGATCCCGAGCGGCGCCATCACCGTATCGCCACCGGGACCGAGCATGAACGGTGCGTTGCCCCAGATGGCCGTGGTGCTGGCACCCTGGGCAATGCGGACGCGGCCGAACGCGGTACCGAAGCCGGTACTCCCGACCAGGAAGTTCGGCACCGGCAGCTCCGTCACCTTCTGGTCGATCGTGAAGTAGTTGACGCGCGACACCCAGTTGATCCCGGCAACATCGCGGATCGGGTTCATCGTCAGACCGAGCTCGATCCCCTTCGACCGCATCTCACCGCCGTTGAAGATCTGCTGCGTCAGTCCCGTGCTCTGGGCCAACGGTGCCTGCAGGTAGAGATTGGAGATGTTGCGGTCGAAGTAGGTGGCCTCCAGCGCGAGCCTGTCGTTCACGAAGGTCGCGTCCAGTCCATATTCCTGCTCCGTCATCCGCTCCGGCTCCACATTCGGGTTGCCGAGCGTTCCGTTCGCGCCCAGCCCCTCATTGCCATCGATCCGGAAATTGTTGATCAGGGTGATGTCGCGGACGCCGTACTGCGGCCTGTTGCCCGACTGCCCTACCGCAGCCCGGAATTTCAGGCGCTCCACGCCGGAGACGGGGGTGAAGAATGTGTAGGCCGCCGATGCCTTCGGAAAGATGAAGTACTTTTCCTGATCGCCATTCGCCGAGCTGCGGTCGGCGCGAACACCCAGGTTGATGTTCAGTCGGTCATCGAAGCCGGAGATCTCTTCCTGCAGGTAGACAGCCTCGTCGACTATGCGCGTCCTCTGGTTGTCCGTGCGTATGTTGCCCTGGTTCACCAGCTCTATGCCAGGAATGAGCCCGCGCGCCTGGATGCGGAATGTCTCCAGGTTCTGGATCTCCTGCGTCAGGCCGGCCGAGGTGCGCGCCGTCAGCGGCAGGCTCCGCGGCGAGTAGCTGTAGACAGCGTTCAGCGAACCGTTCAGGTAGAGGCTGTTGCCGGTACCTCGAACAGCGGTGCCCGGGAAGCCGTCACCCGGCTCGAACTGCAACAGGTTAGGTGAATAGACGTCGTTGGTCTGGTTGAATCGGTCCACGCCACCGTTCACCGAGAGCTGGAGGTCGTGCTGATCCGTCTGCAGCGCACTGAAGTTGATCCGCGCCGACCCGATCTGCCGGAAGACGTCCTCGGTGTTCTTGAGATACGCCATGGTCTGGAACGGATTGGAGGCGTTGCTTCCGCCGCCCCCAGGGACCGGGTTCTCGGGGAAATTTCCCGCCGCGTCACGGGTCCTGAGGTCCAGAATCGAAGGGGTATAGCCGAAGTTGTAGAGTGGGCTGGTGAATGAGTTGTCGTTGTTCGAGATGCCACGGCGGGCCTGCGAGCGGGTGAAGTTCGCGCCCGCGCTCACCGACCACTTGTCGCTCAACGTCTGGTCCAGGTTCATGCGCAGTCCATCCTGCCGCGCGCCCGTGTTCTCCATGATCCCGCCGTCGCTCTTCGTGGACGCGGAGAGGAAGTATCTGGTGCCCTCGCTACCGCCGGTGAGGGTACCGGTGGTCTCGTAGGAGAGCGGATTCCGGCCGTACAGCTCATCCAGATAGTCGTGATACGGGTTGGGATTGAGCGCATACACCGAGTCCACCAGCGCCCGGGCACGGGCCGCTCCCATGGGACCGACGAGGGCGTCGTAGGCCTCATCCCTGGACTGGAAGCGGCGCATGCTGAGCAGATTCACGGCGTCGTACGTGCCCACACGCTGCGTCAGGTTGAACTGGGGCCTGCCAACCTTGCCCCGCTTGGTCGTGATGACGACGACGCCATTGGTGGCCCGCGAGCCGTAGATGGCCGAGGCGGCAGCGCCCTTCAGGATCTCGACACTCTCGATGTTGTTGGGATTGATGTCGGCAAGACGGTTCGTGGCGTTGTCCTGGCTGCCTGAGATGCCGCCGCCAGCGCCGGTCACCGAGTTCATGCCAGACTGGATCTGGGCGTTGCTGATGATCACGCCGTCCACGACATAGAGCGGTTCACCATTCCCGAGGATCGTGGTCACGCCGCGGATCTGGATCTGACCACCACCACCCGGGGCGCCACTGTTCATGTTGATGCGCGCGCCCACCACCTTGCCCTGCAGCGCGCTCTCCAGCGCCTGCGCCGGGACTCTGGTCAACTGCTCGGCGTTCACCGTGGAGACGGCGACCGTCGCATTCTGACGCTCGACCGTCGTCGCCTGGCCGGTCACCACCACGCCTTCCAGTTGGAGGACGTCACGCTCCAGCGCGAAGTTCGCCGAGTTGACACCGGCCGCGATCGAGACCGTGGCCCGCTTGTAACCGATAGCCCGGGCGTTCAGCGTGACCGGGCCATCAGGGGCGACGATCCGGTACGTGCCGTTCGGGGCCGTGCGCGCGACGGCATTCGTGCCCACGACGGACACCATGGCGTCACCCAGGGGAACATCCGTCCCGGCTATCGTCACCATACCGGTGACCTCCCGCGTCTGCGCCAGCAGCAACTGTGGCACGGCGAGCGCGGCAGCCAGGACCATTCCTGACAGAACTCTTCTCACATTTCCTCCGCCTGATGTATGGTTGGCGTATTCCACGCGCCGAGCTGGTCGGCGCGCGAATAATTCAGAGGGAGGAGCAATTTCCTGTCAAGACAGGCTCGATCGACCGACCAGCACGCTCAACCGTACCCCAGAGGGAACGACGAAATTGTCCTCACCCAGTCCCAACGCAATGCTTACAGGCAGGGGAGACCCACTCGACGATCTCGCCGTCACAGCCGATTTCAACGGGTTCTCAAATACCCCGTTGTGGACGCGACACCACCCCGAGACCCCGGGGGGTTGAATCGGACGTTCAGGCGTCCGTCACCGCCGGCAACGACGTGCGTCGCGGGCGACCGTCACCGCTCGCCCGCAGCGCGTTGACGATGACGGCGACGTCGATCACTTCCTGGAGCAGGGCGCCCATCACCGGCGGAATGAGACCGAATGCGGCGAAGACCATCGCGCTTCCACTCAGTCCCAATCCGACCCAGATGCTCTCGCGCGCGATGCGCAGCGTGCGCCGGCTGATGCGGATCAGGTCGGCAATCCTGCGGGGATCGTCCACCAGCAGGACGACATCAGCCGCCTCGGCAGTGATTCCTCCGCCATGTCCGGCCATCGCGATCCCCACCGTGGCCGCGGCCAGTGCGGGAGCGTCGTTCGTCCCGTCGCCCACCATCGCGACCCGCGATCCGCCGTCGACGAGGGCCTTCACCGTAGCCGCCTTGTCTTCAGGCAGGAGCGCGCCCTCTGCCTCGGCGATTCCGAGTTCGGCCGCCGTCGCCGCCACATTTCGCGGATCGTCTCCCGACAGGAGCATGATCCGTCCGATCCCGAGCTCACGCAGTTCAACCATGAGCTCGGGCATGCCGTCACGGGAACGATCGGCGAACGACACGACCCCGGCCGGTTCCTCGTCCACGGTGATGTATGCCCGCAACTCGGCCCGCGAGCCAACGCAGGGGTCGTAGGAGGCAGCATCCACGCCTGCCACCCGTTCCAGCCAGCTCAGTGCTCCCACCCGCACCGTGCGTCCATCCACGGTGCCGCTCACGCCCTGGCCAGGCGCTTCGTGAATCTCCGTCGCCGCCGGGAGCGACAGCCCCAGCTGTCGCGTGTGCTCGACCAGGGAGCGCGCGAGCAGATGCCCCGACCCCAGCTCCACCGCTCCGGCGAGCAGAAGCAGGCGTTCCTCATCGAAGTCGCCCAGCGAGCACACCCCGCTCAGATGTGGAGTGCCGAGGGTGACCGTGCCGGTCTTGTCGAAGACGATCGTGTCGACCTCGCCCACCTGTTCCAGCGCTGTCCCTGTGCGGAGCACGATCAGCCGCCGGGCGGCGCGGTTGATTCCCCCTATCACGGCAACCGGAGTCGCGAGGATGAGGGGACAGGGTGTGGCAACCACGAGAATGGCGAGCACGCGCGTGGCGTCGCCCGACATGAGGTAGGCAATCGCGCAGACGGCGAGCGTTATGGGTGTGAACCAGACGGCGTACCGGTCGGCAAGGCGCTGAGCTGGGGACTTGCTCTCCTGGGCCGACCGGACGAGCTGGACGATACGCGCGTACTGACTCTCGCTGGCTGGCCGCACCGCTCGCACGGTGAGCGGGCTCTCGCCGTTGATGCTGCCGCTGAGCAGCAGCGAACCTGCCTCGGCGAGATGCGGCATCGGTTCGCCCGTGAGCGGCGACGTATCCACGTGCGATCGTCCCTGCACCACCTCGGCGTCGCAGGGCACGAGTTCGCCGGGGCGCACGAGCAGAATGTCGTCGACCACGATCTCCTCGACCGTGATGTCGGTCAGCCGGTCGTCGTCCACCCGGCGTGCGCGACGCGGCGCCGCCTCCTCCAGCGCGCGTACGGCGTCCGAGGCCCGTCGGCCGGCATATGCGTCCAGCGACTCGCCCCCGGTCTGCATGAGGACGACTATGAGACCCGGCAGGGGGTCGTCGAGCAGGACTGCTGCGATGATCGCCAGGCTGGCCACGAGGTCGGCGGCGAACTGCCCGCGCATGGCACCGGTGAGGGTACGCCAGACCACGGGTGCGCCGAGCAGGACGAGACCGGCCATCCAGACCAGCCGTGATCGGCTGAGAGCCTCATCTCCGGCGGTCAACCGGAAGATCAGGCCGACGGTGAGGAAGACGAGCACCAGCGCTGGCAGGACTCCCGCTCGCAACCATTCGCGCCACCGGTGACGTGCGGCATTTCCATTGTCGACCCCGCCGTCCGGCTGTGGGGTCGGAAGCGGCGCTGTGGCGTTCTGCATCAGGTGATGAGACTCAGGCGGGGTTCGTGGAATCGGCGTCGAACGGACGCTCGCAGGTCGTCCGGACCAAACTTATGTCGTCGCAGCGGCGAATGGCGCCGGGATGGGGGGAGCGCGGCGGGAGGCGACAGGGAGCAAAGGGAGCGACTGGAGTCAGCCAAGTGGTGGATAGCAGTTCGGCCGCATCGCCCTGGATGGCAATGCGGCCGAGTGCTGTGGTATGGGCCTGCGAGGAGTTGAACCTCGGACCTCACGCTTATCAGGCGTGCGCTCTAACCACCTGAGCTACAGGCCCAGAATTACGATTGAAGCCCCAGAATCTAACCGTGCCTCGGACATGCGTCAACGGCGAAGGGGGTTGCGATTGATGTCGCATTGCGGACGAATGTGGATCGGGTGGCACCGAAGGGGCGGGCGAGAACGCTCGACGTGTCCGGCCCGGGAGGCGCGACAGCCGTTGAGGTGGGACCGCGAATAGCGCGAATGCACCGACCCCCGGTCGTCACGAGGACGACCGGGGGTCGGGAATGAGAATCGAGTGGGGTCTCGTTTGATGGCGCGACTACTGAGCGCTTTCGTCCACGGTTGCATCCGGGTTTTGAGGCCTGGATGA
>CALCHX010000167.1 GCA_937906875.1 uncultured Gemmatimonadota bacterium
CCCGCCCCCTCGCCCCCGCCGACGATCCGTTCCAGTCCATCTTCCGCATGGACCTGGTGGGTCCCAATGCCTACCGCACCGCCAGTGGCAAGCCTGGCCCGCAATACTGGCAACAACGCGCCGATTACACCCTCGTTGCCACCCTCGACACGACGACGCAATCCGTGAGCGGAACCGTCTCCATCCGTTACACGAACAACGCGCCGGATACCCTCAGCGTGCTCTGGATGCTGGTCGAGCAGAATCTCTACCGGCCGGGCAGCCAGGGCTCGGCCATGAACCCGCCCGACTCGCGCTGGGGAGTGCGCGGTTTCGAGGGCGGGTTCGACATCCAGGACGTGACGGTCAACGGACGCGCAGTGACGCCCTATGTGGACGATACGCGCATGCGGCTGGACGTCTCCGGAACGCCCATTGCCGCCCGTGGCGGCACTGCCACGATCGCGATGCGTTTCAGCTTCCGCGTGCCCGAGCATGGCTCCGACCGGATGGGTCGCGACGGTACGCTCTACGAACTGGCGCAGTGGTATCCGCGCATGGCCGTCTACGACGACGTGAACGGCTGGAACGCCGACCCCTACCTGGGGCAGAGCGAGTTCTACCTGGAGTACGGCGACTTCGACGTCACCATCAACGCGCCGGCCGGCTACACCATCGCCGCCACCGGCACGCTGCAGAACGAGACCGAGGTGCTCACCTCCGGCCAGCGTGCGCGGCTGGAGCAGGCCCGCAGGAGCGACACGGTGATCGCCATCATCCCCGCCGCCGAGGCTGCGGCGCGCACCGTCCCGGGGCTCAAGGCCTGGCGCTTCCGCGCCGAGAACGTGCGCGATTTTGCCTGGGCCGGTGCGCCCGACTTCCGCTGGGATGCCACGAGCTGGGACGGTATTCTCACCCAGGCCTACTACCAGCCCCAGAAGACCGGACGGGCCTGGGAGGACGCTGCCGAGCAGACGCAGTGGACGATACGTCTCAACTCGCAGCTCTTCCATCGTTATCCATGGCCGCAGGCGACATCGGTGGCCGGGCCGGTGGGAGGGATGGAATACCCCATGTTCGTGATGGTCCACTATGGCCGCAACGACGACCCCAACACCGTCTTCGGCACCATCGACCACGAACACGGACATGAATGGTTCCCGATGATGGTCGGGAGCAACGAGCGTCGTTACGCCTGGATGGATGAGGGAATCAACACCTACATCAACACATTCTCCCGCGAACGCCGCTATCCCGGCCAGGACGTCTACCAGGGCTACCTCGCCAACTGGCGGCAGGTGATAGCCAACGGCGTCGACGAGCCGCTCATGACGCGCCCCGACCACATGGACCGCACGGCGCTGGGCGCACTCGGCTACCGGAAACCGGCAGTCGTCCTGCTCGCCCTGCGGAACCATGTGGTGGGTCCGGAGAGCTTCGACCTCGCGATGCGCGAGTATACCCGCCGGTGGGCATTCAAGCATCCCACACCGGCCGACTTCTTCCGCACCATCGAGGACGTCTCGGGTCAGGACCTGAGCTGGTTCTGGCGCAGCTTCTTCTATACCACCGACGTGCTGGACATAGGCGTCGGTCCGGTGACCATGCGCGACACCTCTGGGATCAGGATCGCCGTCATTCCGCTCCGCATGGTGACGTCGGTACCCTTCCCCGTCGTCATGCGACTCAAGCTGGCCGATGGTTCCATCCGCGACGTGCGGTTGCCGGTGGACATCTGGTCCGGCGGCCGGAACTTCAACGCCGAGTTGCAGGTGGGCGCCAACGTGACCGGCGTGCGGTTGTGGCCGTCGGGCACCGTGCCCGACTGGGACGCGTCGAACGACGTCTGGGGCGACGCCCCGGCCGCCAACCCGACCGGCCCGGTAACTGCCGGAGGGTTGAGCGGGCCGATCAGTCCACGTTGACCGGACCAGCGCCACGATACGCCGACGACGGGTGAGCCATCACGCCCCGTCTGGGGTGTAGCTCGCCCGTCGTCGAGGGACGCGTGCTATCTTTGATGTCTGCGCATGAATACAGTTGGCGTCGCCCGTCGCGGAGCCGGCCCGCGGATCGTCCATGGATGGAGAGAAGAAGAGAAGATGCCTGATTTTGGAAGTTGGGGAACAGCGTGGTGGAAGCCGGTCCTGTTCATCGTCGTGGCCGGCCACCTGACCAACGTCTGCGTGACGCTCTTCCTCCATCGAGAACAGACGCACAAGGGAGTGAGGTTCAGCCACCTCGTACAGTTCCCCATGCGCATCTGGCTCTGGCTGTCGACGGCGATCGTGACCAAGGAGTGGGTGGCCTGCCATCGCAAGCATCACGCGTTCGCCGACCGCGAGGGTGACCCCCACAGCCCGCTGGTGGAAGGGCTGCGCGAGATAGTGCTCAAGGGGGCCTTCTACTACCGCAAGGCAGTGAGTCAGCCCGGTGTGCTGGAGAAGTACGGCAAGGGGACCCCGAACGACTGGTTCGAGCGGTACCTGTTCGGCACGCGGACGTGGATCGGGATCGCCCTCATGCTGGGGATCGACATCTACCTGTTCGGCTTCTTCGTGGGTCCGGTGGTGTGGGGCGTCCAGATGATCTGGATCCCCTTCTGGGCGGCGGGAATAGTGAACGGCATCGGCCACGCCCTGGGCTACCGCAACTTCGCGGTCAAGGACGAGAGCAGGAACATCTCGCCCATTGCCATCTGGCTGGGCGGTGAGGAGTTGCACAACAACCACCACGCCGACCCGCACTCGGCCAAGTTCAAGGCCAGGTGGTTCGAGGTGGACGCCGGCTGGATCTACATCCGGCTGCTATCGCTGTTCGGGCTGGCGCGGGTGCTCTACGCGCGGGGCGACCGGGAGTAGGTCACGCGCGCCAGGGCGGGGTACGGTCGGCGCACCTTGCCCAACCGGAACAGCAAGGCAGGAGTCGGCGCCAGGGCAGTCAGCGACCAGGGGGGCCGTCCGCGAGGACGGTCCCCGTTCCGATGGATGGGTCCGATTGCCGCCACGGAATAGCCGGATCGAGTAGATTCAAGGGATACACTCAACCGACACCGAGATCATGCCAGCTACCGTGACATGCACCCGCTGCGGCGAGACGCGCGCGGGATTCGAGAAGCCACCCTTCCCGGGACCAGCCGGGGCACGCGTGGTGGAGGAGATCTGCCAGGAGTGCTGGGCCAGGTGGCTGAAGCAGCAGATGCAGCTCATCAACCATTACGGCCTGAACCTGATGGACCCGCAGGCGCGGACATTCCTCACCAAGAACATGAGCGCCTTCCTGTTCAGGACGGGCAGTGGCGACGACATCGACACGTCGAAGCAGGGGACGATCGAGCACTAGCCAGGCCGCGCCCGCATCCACCCTCCGTCCTCCCCGGACGAGCGCGGGGCGTCATTCCCGCGAAAGCGGGAACCCCTCCACCGTCATTCCCGCGAGCGCGGGAACCCCTCTTTCGTCATTCCCGCGAAAGCGGGAACCCCTCCACCGTCATTCCCGCGAAAGCGGGAACCCCTCCACCGTCATTCCCGCGA
>CALCHX010000168.1 GCA_937906875.1 uncultured Gemmatimonadota bacterium
ACCTTGCCCCCACGCGGCCAGCATGTCGGCCTCCCACAACTCCTCGTTGTCCGGAAAACGAGATCGGTAGCTGGCGCGTGTGGAGTCGAGCCCGTTCACGTTCCCGGTCAGGATCTGCATCCGCATGAGGTTCATGAACGAACCGCCAAATGTCCTGGGCAGTTGTGTCACGCGACGATAGAGTTCCCTGGCACGCGCATACTCACCCCGGTCAGAATACAGGTTGGCGGAATTGTTCAGCGCCGACGTCGACAGTGAGTCGAGGAGAAGCACACCTTCGTATGCCGCCAGCGCCCTGGCGTCATCGGGGCGTGGTCCGTAGGTGAAGTAGAAAGCTTCGGTGAGCAGGCGCTCCAGCTCGGAGAGACGATCCCGATGTCGGTAGGCCCTCGAGACTGCGTCGAACACCAGGGTGCGGTCGCGGCCGTCGTTGCGCAGCAGCACGGCGATCTTTCGCCAGGCCATTGCGAACGTCGAGTCGATGGCCACCGCCTCCCTCAACAGCGCCAGACCGCGGTCGCTGTCCCCCAGCTCCTCGGCGGCGACCGATCCTTCCATGTACTTGCGCAGGGCGGGGAGGGAGGAGGTCGTGACACGTTCCAGGTCCTTGCTCGCCCGGATGGTGCGGAGCGATTCACCCGCCCGCTCGCGCACAGCGTGCGCCAGTGAACCCAGCGCGTCGAGCAGCCGGTCCTCGTTCCTGGCCGTCTCGCGGAAGTTGGCGAGTTCGCTACCGTCCCGCGCCGAGACCAGTCGTGCCGATATCACGTAGCTCTGGCCCAGTTGCGAGATACTCCCGTCGAGCACCGCCTTGGCCCCCTCGCGCGTGGCGATCTGGCGGGCGAGGTCGAAGTCGACCGTCGTCTGCCGCGTATGCTCCATGAGCTGGAGGGTCTCCAGCACGTTCGCTCTGGTCAGTACGCGCAGCGAGGGAGACTGCGCGAGGTCCGTGCGCAGCGCCTCGGCAACCGTGGCGCCGAGCGTCGAGTCGCCGGCCGGGCTGCGGAAGTCCGCGACCACCAGCGTCTCGCGATCGCCGAAGGCGCCGCTGCCGCGCAGTGAACCGAACGGCCCGACCCCGAGGGAGCGCATCACCATGAAGGCGAGCACCAGTGCGGCGAAGCTGCCCACCGCCAGTCCGCCGCCGATCCATGTGCGCCGCCAGGAAAGATGCGGACTCGCCTTCATCGCCAGCGTCGCCATCGTGCCCTGCGATGCGGCGACGGCGGTGCTGCCGCCGGGCGTGAGATGCGGCGTGGCTACGTACGCGCGGTGCACCACACGCTGTACGTACCAGGTGGCGACGATCACCGGGAGCCCCGCCAGCATCACGCCCAGCGAGCCCGGAAACACCCAGTCGGGCAGGCCGATCACCTCCGTGGCGGCCCAGGCCGTGAGCGAGATGAGCGCCGTCGCCACCGCCCAGACCGCGAGCGCCACGCCCATATGGATGCGCCCTCCGGCCAGGATCGACGGGGCCGTGCCGGTGACTCCGCTCGAGGTGACGGTGTCGAGCACGCGCAGCATGTCCGCGGCGTTCGCCGGTCGCGCCGCGGGCTCCTTCTCCAGGCAGCACCTGACGAGTTCGGCGAGCGTCTCCGGACAGTCGGGACGCAACGCGCGCACATCCTTCGGCGTCTCGCCCATCTGTGCCGCCAGCAGCCTCGCTGGCGAGAGCCCATGAAAGGGCGTCTCCCCGGCCAGGAGCTCGTACGCCATCACCCCGAACGAGTAGAGGTCCGCGCGGTGATCGGTGTCAGGGTCGCCCGCCGCCTGTTCGGGCGCCATGTACACCGGCGTGCCGATGGATGTACCGGCGACGGTGAGGTTCGTCGTGAAACCGCCATTCGCGCCGCGTGCCGCGGCGATAGCCTTGGCGATCCCGAAGTCGGTCACCGTCGCGCTGCCGCCGGAGAGGAGCACGTTGTCGGGCTTGATGTCGCGGTGGACCACCCCCTGCGCGTGTGCGTATGCGAGTGCGCGCGCCACATCACGCAGGATACCGACTGCCTCTCCGATACCGACCGGGCCGAGCGCCAGCCGCTGGCGCAGTGAATCCCCATCCACGTAGGGCATGGTGAACCAGGGCAGCCCGTCCACCTCGCCGGTGCTCAGCACGGGCACCACGTGCGGATGCTGGAGCTGGGCAGCGAGCAGCACTTCCCTCCGGAACCGTTCGACGGAGGCGCCGGCCAGCAACTCCGGCGCGAGTACCTTCACCACCACGCGTCGGTCCAGAGCGCGTTCGACTGCCACGTACGTGCGGGACATGCCGCCACCGCCCAACTCGCGCTCGATCAGGTAGGTGCTGGTGAGAGACTGCTCGAGTCGTGGGCGGAGGTTGTCCATTGGTCCCCGTGGTGTGAGGGTGCGCTGGTAAACTGCGCGTCCAGGACCCGGGACGGAAGGATGGCGGGACCGTGCGGGAGCGTGTTTCCCCTGAGAGGCGCCGGGACCGGCGCTGGATCGTTGTCCACCTGTCCTCGGGAGCATCGAGCACGGGCGGACTTCAAGGCCGCTTGCCTCGCCCCACCGGCCCGCAGGGGATGTAACCGGGACCTGATCAACGCCGGTGCCACAACGGATAGCCGTGTACCGGGAGATGGATCATCCCAGCTGCACTGGACATCCCGCTCAAGGCTTACGGGAAGAGTCGAAACGCCGCGGCGTACGAGCAAATCACGGCCAGAAGAGCTCCACGACGTTGGTGAACGTCGTGTCGGTGATCAGGAACGGCATGTTTGCGGTGGTGATCTCCGACTCCTCGGTCATCGTGGCACGGAGATGCGCTACCCGGAGCACCACTGACCGGCCAGTACCTGCGCCACCCTGCCATACGCTGTCGAATGCCTGATATGCCACGCTGCATTTCGTGGAATCTGCCTCGATCGACACCGCGCCAGCCAGCTGCCTGGCAATTCCCCATCTGGCGCGCACTGCGGCGGCGCGGGGAGTGTCAGCGCTGGCGAAGTAATCGATCACCTCGCTGGCACTCCTGACCGAGATGGATGTATCAGGCGCGCACCCATCAGGTCTCTGCGCTGGAGGTCGGTCTTGCGAAGTCCACGCGCCAGCCGCGAAGACGGCTATCAGCAGTCGAGCCGACGCCTCATGCACCCTAGTGCGCCGCCGCCCCGTTCGCTCCCAGCAGCATCCTCAGGCGCGTCGCCGCACGCGGGGGCATGGACAGGAACTTCACGCCAGCGGTGTACATCGGATCACCCGGCTCGTCGCGCAGCGTACGACACCAGGCGACGGTCGCCGCGGCACTGATCGTTTCCTGTGGCAGCCGGATCGAGAGCGTGAGACGGTCGCCGATGGCGAGCTGGCTGGTGACGACGATCTGAGCACCACCCATGCTCACGTCGAGCGTGTACGTGCAGAGCGCTCGACCGGCGGCCTTGCCATCCACGGTGACGGCAACCGGCAGGACGCAGTTGGCGCGCTCGAAGCGGCGTCCTGCCTCCTGCATGACCTCTTCCGGCCATGCCAGAGAGATGGCGCCGCCCATCGATGAATCGGACTCGGCCATCGTCGTGAAACGCCAGAGGGAGTGCTGCACGGGCACCACCAGCATCACCCGTGTGCCGGCCGCTGGCAGCTCTGCCGTGCCGGGGCCACCCAGGTCCACGGAGAGCGGCGAGCCGACCCTGGAACTGGCGCGCAATCTTCCCCGTCGACGGGTAGGTTTGTTGGCAGGTGACACCCACTCCAGCAGCACCGCCCTCTCCCGGGCGAGGAGCGCGGTAGGATACGGGCCGATCCTGGTCGGTCCGATCGGTCGCTGGTGGAGTGATGGAGCGAGGAGCGTGCTCATGCCGGATGGTTGGAAGTCGGTAAGGACAGGACGATCCAGCCACCGTACCGGCAACCCTACCGGCAACCCCGGGCGATACGCCTGATGCCTTGCCCGGGCAGTGTCCACGCGGTTCGGGGTAGCCATGGAGGTACGATGCGCTCGGTAAGGCGCCTGGCGTCCTGTGCCTTCAGATCTCGCTCCAATACCTTACCTCGCGGCTCCGTTCACTGCCCGACGCGCACGGCGGCATCGGCTCACACCATTCCTCACGCGAGGAGACGACATGACGTCACCCGACCCGCATGTGGGCCTCTGCGCCACCTGCCTGCACGTGCGGCGCGCCGGCAACAAGCGTGGATCGGTGTTCTACCGCTGCGCGCGCGCCGAGCACGACCCCCGATTCTCCAGGTACCCTCGCCTTCCTGTGGTGAGTTGCATTGGCTACGAGCCCGATCTCGACAGCGGTGCACTCCGGAAGGAGGACGACCGCTGACAACACCGATACTTCCTGCTCAGCGACTGTGCCTGTACATCATCTCGATCAGCTCGTCATACATCGCCTCGGCGTCCGACTCACCGGAACGGATGGCCGACGAGGCGCAATGCTTGAGGTGATTGCGCATGAGCTCGCGCCCCACGGCTCGTAGCGCCTCGTGCACCGACGAGATCTGAGTCAGGATGTCGGCGCAGTAGCGATCCTCCTCCACCATCCGCTGCAACCCGCGCACCTGTCCCTCGATGCGCCGCAGACGCTTCAGGTTGCGGTCCTTGATGTCGGGATCCACCCCGAGCGCCTTCCGGTCATCGTTGTCGCCAGCGTCACGCACGCCGCAGCCGCAACCGACGGCCGACGCACCCTCCACGGGCGACATCATCACGTCCTGCTCCACTGTCTCAGCTTTCATGGCAACTTCCGTGGGTCGATGGGATCAGTCATGTGGGCACTTCAGGCCGGTCGGAAACCCCGCAGGCGCAGGCTGTTGGCAACCACACTCACCGAACTGAAGGCCATCGCCGCGCTGGCCAGGATCGGGCTGAGCAGCAGACCCCAGAACGGGAACAGCACACCCGCTGCCACCGGGATCCCTATGACGTTGTAGATGAAGGCCCAGAAGAGGTTCTGCTTCATCGTCCGCATCGTACGTCGCGAGAGGGCGATGGCGTCCGCCACACCGTCCAGGTCACCGCGCATGAGCACCACGTCGGCCGCTTCGGCGGCTATGTCAGTACCTGTCCCGATGGCCATGCCGACATCTGCCTGGGCCAGTGCGGCGGCGTCGTTCACGCCGTCGCCCACCATTGCCACCACGGCTCCCGATTCCTGGAGCCGTCGCACCTCGGCCACCTTGCCCTCGGGAAGCACGCCGGCCACGACCCGATCGATCCCGGCAGCATCGGCCACCGCGCGCGCGGTACGGTCGTTGTCGCCGGTCAGCATCACCACCTCCAGCCCCATCGCCTTCAGTCGACTGATGGCCGAGCGTGAGCGGGACCTGATCGGGTCGGCCACCGCTATGACACCGGCCAGTTCGCCGTCCACCGCCACGTACATCGGTGTCCGCGCCTGGGCCGCGAGCCCTTCCGCGGCCGGACGCAACGATGACACGTCCACCGCCCAGTCCTGCATCAGCGCTTCGTTCCCCACGGCCAGCGCCCGTCCATTCACGACGCCCGTCGCACCCCGGCCGGTCACCGAGTCGAAGCTCTCCGCGGTCTCCAGGACGAGTTCCCGGTCACGTGCGTAGCGCACTATGGCGTCGGCCAGTGGATGCTCACTGCTCGCCTCCACCGATGCCACCAGCGTCAGCAACTCGTCGTCGCCCATGATCGCGTTGTCCGGGCGAACGACGTCGGTCACGGTCGGACGTCCCTCCGTCACCGTGCCCGTCTTGTCCAGTACCACCGTGCCAATGTCACCGGCGCGCTGCAGCGCCTCCCCGCCCTTGATGAGCACCCCGAATTCAGCGCCCTTGCCGGTCGACACCATGACGGCGGTAGGCACGGCCAGCCCCATCGCGCACGGACAGGCAATGATGAGCACGGCCACCGACGTCGCGAAGCCACGCACCAACGCCTCGCCAACGCTGCCGCCGCTCACGTGTGAGGCCACGAACCAGGTGGCGAAGGTGGCCACGGCAATCGAGATCACCACCGGCACGAAGATCGAGCTCACCTGGTCGGCCAGCTTCTGGATGGGTGCCCGCGAACTCTGGGCATCGCGCATCAGCTTCACGATACGGGCGAGCGCACTTGCCTCGCCAAGCGTCGTGGCGCGATAGCGGAAAGCCCCCGTGCGATTGATCGTGGCCCCGATCACCCGGTCGCCGACGGTCTTTGCGACAGGCATCGACTCCCCGGTGAGCATGCTCTCATCGACCGCACTCGAGCCCGACACCAACTCGCCATCCACCGGGATGCGTTCACCGGGACGCACGACAACGACATCTCCGGCCATCACCTGCTCGACGGGCACGTCCACCTCCTCCCCATCGCGCGCCACCCGCGCCGTCTTCGGCTGGAGATTGGCGAGCGACCGCAGCGCCGACGATGTCTCGCGCTTCGCCCGCGCCTCGAAGGCGTTGCCGGTGAGGATGAGGGCGATGATTATCACCACCGCCTCGTAGTAGACGTCGGGCGCGACACCGTTGGTCAGGAAGAAGCCCGGCGCCACGGTCGCCACCACCGAGTAGACGAACGCCGCTCCGGTACCGACGGCGACGAGGGTGTTCATGTCCGCCGAATGATGACGGAAGGCGGCCCAGGCACGGGTGTAGAAGTGTCGACCAGCCCACGCCATCACGCCCAGCGTGATCAGGAAGAGTGTCCAGGCGATGAGCTGGGTGGGGATCGCGTAGAGCCACGGCGCGGCGGAGCGCAGCACCGGCGTCATCGAGTCCATGGCCCAGCGCATGAACGGATCCGCTACCGGGCCGGCCTCGGCATGATCCCCGGCCATGAGCGGCATCGAGATGATCATCGCCACGGCGCCAGCGATTCCGCTCACGATCGCCTTCCAGCGCAGCTCGTGGAACTCGGCGTCCTGTGCGCTGTCCAGCGCCGCCTGCTCCTCGAACGCCGTCTCCTCGAACTGCGGCAGCGACGCCTCGTAACCGGTGCGCCTGATCGCCTCCACGAGCGCTTCCGGCGTCGTGATCGCCGGGTCGTAGTCCACGGTGGCGTTGTGCATCATCAGGTTGACGCTCGCACCCACCACCCCTTCGGTCTTCTGCAGTGTGCGCTGCACACGCCCCTGGCAGGCCGCGCAGGTCATCCCGGAGACCGGGATCACCACGTGCCCGCCCGCTGATGGGGCGCTGTCTGGCACTGTCGGCACTGCCGGCGCGGCGCTCATCGCTCGTCGCTGGCCGTCGCCGGCGCGCTACGCTCGGCGAGGAAGAAGTACCAGTTGACCCAGGCTATGGCACCGGCGGCGCCAAGGATCACCACCCAATCGATGGTCGTCATGACATACCTCCGGCACCGGCCACGCGCTCGGCCTGATAGCCGGCGTCGGCCACCGCGTCCAGGATGTCCTCCGCCTTGCGTACGACGGGGTCGTAGCTCAGCTCAGCCGTACCGATCTCCACCCTGCTCACAGACACTCCGTCCAGCTCCTCGAGCGCCTGCTTGACCGCGCCAATGCAATGTCCGCAACTCATGCCAGAAATGGCCAGCTCCAGCTTCTCCATCCGAAAGTCCTCGAGAGTGATGGGGGTCAGATACTCCACATGGGTATATGAATCATATATACCCCCCACCCCTATTGCAAGGAGGGGGTGACCCGATTGGTCACCCCCTCCTCTCGCTATCCGTTGCCCTCCCGGCGGTCGGGCCGCTGAGCTATGAGCGCTTCGGTACCTCGTAGCTTCCCACGTCCGCGCGGAAGCTGACTGCAAGCCGGTTCCAGCCGCCGATCGTGATCACCACCATCGTCAGTTCCACCAGTTCCGACTCCGTGAACTGCTCGCGTGCCTCGGCATAGAGCTCGTCCGAAACGCCGTGTTCACCGATCAGGGTCACCGCTTCGGTCCAGGCCAGGGCGGCCCGTTCGCGTGGCGTGAAGAAGGGCGTCTCACGCCACACAGGAACGGCATACAGCCTCTGCTCCGTCTCACCTTCGGATCGTGCATCCTTGCTATGCATATCGACGCAGTACGCGCAGCCGTTGATGTACGAGGCGCGCATCTTCACCAGTTCTATGAGCGAAGACTCCAGGCCACTCTCGTGAATGTGCTTCTCCAGCGCGAGCATCGCGTGCATGGCCTTCGGTGCGGCAGTGCTGTAGTTCAGTCGAACAGTCATCGCCTCTCCTCCATGTGAAGGGTTCACATGGAATGTCGCGAAGTCAGGGTGGGATCGCGAGGCAGCGTTCAGGAGGGATGGTGGAGCCGGTTGACCTAAGGGACGACGCGAAGTTCCACCGGCGGTCCCTGGACTACCCTACCGCCGACCATCGGGACGTTCCCTCGAACGGTGTATGTACCGACTGGCAACTTTCCCGATTCCTGCGGCGAGCCAGCATCCCCATCAATCGACAACTGTGCGGTCAACTCCACCGACTCACCGGCAGCTAGCGACTGCGGCATCTGCAGGTCCAGGTCACACGCCACCCCACTCGGCCACACGACGCCGCCATCCAACGCTGCGACTACGAATGCCTGTGGGCAGAACCCGGATCGTGCCATCAGCTGCAGGGTGAGCTGACTACGGTTGGCGACCGTGACTGTCACGGTCGCCGGTTGCCCGGGGCGGATCCTACTCGCCGAGACAGCTGTGCCGACGCTGATGGTGTCCGCTGGCGATACCGAACTCGAGCAACCGGAGGTGGTGGCTGCTGTCGCCAGAAGAATCGCGAAAAGTGAACGCATGCTGCACCCCTCTCAGAGATGATCCAACGGAGCCATATGTGCAGACCCGGCCAGCGCGCGTCCGGTCACCACCGGGCGGGCGGGCTCAGGAGAACAGCAGATGCACCCGGTCCGCTTGATGCGGCGCGGACGCGCTCTATACCCGCCGTCGCGCCGAGCGCACCACTGTGGCGCCGAGGATCAGCGAGCCGCCCAGAATGGTCAGCAGACTGGCTCGTTCGCCGTGCACCAGCCAGGCCCAGATAGGGCTCAACGCCGGCTCGATGAGCAGTATCATGCTCGCCTCGAACGCCGGAACACCCTTTATCCCACTGGTCATCAGATAGTAGGCGAGCCCTATCTGGATCAGCCCCAGGTAGATGATGACCGTCCAGTCCATCGTCGTCGCGCCCATGACCGGCAGCGCGGCGGGCAGGCAGACCAGGGAGGCGAGTCCATTGCCCACCACCACGGTGGAGAGCGTGGCCTGCTCACCGTTGGCACTGGTGCTCAGCCAGCGCAGTCCGACCATCGTGAGCGCCCAAGTCAGGCCGGCAAGAAGAGCCAGGATGTTGCCGAACATGGGATGAGGCGCCGTATGACCGGCCGGGGATGTGCCGAGCACGACGAGTGCCAGTCCCAGCGCGAGCACACCCATGGCGACGACGTCGCCACGGTGGATGCGCTCGCGCAGCAGCCAGGGCGAGAGGAACAGGACGTAGAGGGGAGCCGTGGCCTGCAGAAAGATCGCGTTGGCGGCCGTGGTGTTCTTGTTGGATCCTACGAACAGCACCATGGTGACAGCGTAGCTGACCGACACCATCATCACCCGTCGGTCCACTCGACGTCGCGCCGCCGGCAGGAAGATGAGCACGGCCAGCGCCGCCACGCCGGAACGGAACGACGCCACCTGCCAGGCGGTCAGGGCGCTGGCCTTGATCGCCGTGCCGCCGGTGGAGAAGAGCGCCGCGGCGGCTGCCAGGCGCAACCTGTAGCCGACGCGCGTGTCGCCCTGTTCGGGCGGCACGTCGTCAGCGGCTGCGACCGGGCGTGCTGTGGGTATCGGGAGTGGGCGTGACATCGGGAGAGTTACGGGCGGCCGCTGGCGACCGCCCGGCTCAGTCGCCCGCCTCCGGAATCATGCCCGTGGGAACACGGTGCTCGGCGGTGTGCTGTGCGGTGCGGAAGCCGAGCCTGGCAGCGAACCAGGACCGCCAGCCATCCATGATCTCGTAGAATGTCGGGATGACGAGCAGTGTCAGCAGGGTGGAAGTTATCACTCCGCCTATCACCGCGATGCCCAGCGGGGCACGGAACTGGGATCCCTCCCCGTGACCGAGCGCGACCGGGATCATGCCGGCAATGAGCGCGAAGGTGGTCATCAGGATCGGGCGCAACCGGATCGCGCCGGCCTGGATGAGCGCCTCGCGCAGCGGCATCCCCTGATCCTCCCTTGCCCACTTCGCAAAATCTATGAGCAGGATGGCGTTCTTGGCCACGATCCCTGCCAGCAGGATCACGCCGATAAGGCTCATGAGGTTGATGGTACTGCCCGTGACCGCCAGAGCGAGCATCACGCCAATGAACGACAGCGGAAGTGAGATGAGGATGGCCAGCGGATCCAGGAACGAACCGAACTGCACCACGAGGATGAGATACATGAAGAGGACGGCAATGCCGAGCGCGACCGCGATACGGCCGAACACCTCGTTCTGGGATTCCACGTCACCGCCCTGCGAGATCCGAACGCTCGCCGGGAGGTGGAGCTGCTCCACTCCAGCCATGATGTCACCGGTAACCTCGCTGAGCGAACGACCGGCGGTGTTGGACTGGACGTAGATGACCCGGTCGCCGTCCAGGTGATTGATCACCGCCGGCCCGAGCGACCGGGTGATTGATGCAACCTGCCCGAGCGGGAGGGTGCTGGGGGGTGCGCCGGGAGCCGTGGCGATGACGAGCGGGAGTTGCGCCAGATCGGCGATCCTGTCCCGGGCCTCCGGGATGAGTCGTACGTAAACGTCGCGAGTCTCACCCGAAGGATCCACCCAGTCGCCCGCGTCTATGCCGGCGAAGGCCGGACGCAGCGACTGCGCCACCTGCCCCACCGAGATGCCCAACGAACCGGCGAGTCCGCGATTCAGCGCCACGTTCAGCTCAGGCTTCTGGCCCTTGGTGGATAGCCCGACATCCACCGCTCCCGGAACCTTCTTCACCACTGCCAGCACCTGCTCGGCAGCCCGGTCCAGCTCCGCCGGATCCCTGCTGCGGAGCTGGATCTGGATCTGTTTCAGGTTGCCGGCGAAGGTGGATGTGAACACCGACGCCGTAGCGCCACCCATGGCCGCCACCTCGCTGCGCAGGCTGGCCGCGAATGTCTCGACATCCATCGACCGTTCGTGCTTCGGCACCAGTCGTACGTACACGGTTGCCACGTCAACCGCGCCGGTCTGTCCGCCAATCGTGGTGAAGGTGTAGAGAACCTGGGGATGCGCGCGAGCGATCCGCGCTGCCTCCTCTGACTTGAGCCGTGTGTAATCCAGGTTGGAGCCAGGAGGGGTCTCAACGGCAATGTTCAACTCCGACTGGTCATCGGCGGGAAAGAATCCCGCGCCCACCTTGCCCCACGACGGCACCACGCCCAGGGCGAGGCCGGTGACGGCGAAGGCGACCAGTACCCCGATCGTCCGGAGCTGCCAGGCCAGCCGCTTCTGTGTCATCAGTACGACGGCAACCACAACCCCGGCGAGCACGACGAGCATGCCGGTGATTCCCCTGGCGGGGAGCGTGAACGCCGCTACCAGGCTACCGAGAGCGATCGTTACCATTGCCGCCCGGTGGTCGAGCGCCCAGGCTATGATGCCGCGATAGCGATCAGCGAGTCGGTTGAAGCGCTCATTGAAGCGATCGAGTACGCGCGTGATCCACCACTTGTCCTCCTCCTTCTGATGCGGGTCGGCCCAGTAGGCGGAGAGCATCGGATCGAGCGAGAAGGAGACGAACAGCGACACCAGTACCGCGCAGGCGATGGTGAGTGCGAACGGTTTGAACCACTGGCCGGCGACGCCGTACATGAAGCCCACCGGTACGAACACGGCGACGATGGAGAAGGTGGTCGCGGCGACGGCGAGCCCGATCTCGTCGGTGCCGTCGCGCGCCGCGGTGTAGTGGTCCTTTCCCATCTCCACGTGTCGCACGATGTTCTCGCGTACCACGATGGCATCGTCAATGAGTATGCCGATGGCCAGCGACAGGCCCAGCAGCGACATGGTGTTGAGGGTGAAGCCGAATATCCAGACGGCCACGAAGCTGGCGAGCACCGACACCGGAAGGGCGAGGCCGGTGATGACAGTGGAACGCCATGAGTTGAGGAAGAGAAAGACCACCAGCACGGTGAGCAGCGCACCCTCCACGAGGGCCTGCTGCACACTCTTCACGGACGCTGCGACACGCACGCCGGCGTCGTTCACGATGTCCATCTCGACGCCTTCCGGGAGCGTCGGCCGGAGGGCATCTATGCGGGCCCTGATCTGGTCGCTGACGGCGGTCGTGCTGTAGCCCTTGGACTTGATGATGTTGATGCCCACCGACTCGCGGCCGTTGTAGATGGCCGACGTGCGCTGCTCCTCCGTGCCATCCACCACGGTCGCCACCTGTCCGAGCCTGATCAACTGGCCGTCGCGCTGGGCAACGACCAGTCGTTCAAACTCCTCGGGCCCCTGCAGGCGCCCCTGGAGCCGGATGGTGCGTTCGTCGAGCACACCCTGAATGCGACCCACGGGCACCGCCAGGTTCTGAGCCTGGAGTGCCTGCACTACCTCCCCAACGCTGACTCCGGCAGCCTGGAGATCGACGGGTCGCAATTGCACGGTGAGCTCGCGCTCCACCTTGCCCGCCACGTCCACTCGTGCGACGCCCGGTATGGAGCGCAGTTCACGGGTGATTCCCGGATCGGCCAGCCGCGTCAGTTGGGCCGGTGTGAACGTCTCCGAGAAGAGTGCGATCTGGACTATCGGGAAATCCTGCGGATCCAGCCGCTGCAGGATCGGCTCCTCCATCTCCTGCGGCAGGTCGGCACGGATCAGGGATATGGCGTCGCGTATGTCCTGCGTCTGCTCCTGGAGCGGCTTGTCGAAGAGGTACTGGACGGTTATCTGCGCGTAGCCGTCGCGCGCCTCACCGGAGACCTTGTCGATCCCGTTGATACCCTGGATGGCATCCTCCACGGGGTCGAGAATGTCACGTTCGACCTGGTCCGGAGAGGCGCCAGGGAATGGGATGCTGACGAGAACGATGGGCTGCTGTACGTCGGGGAACTCGTCGGTCTCCAGTTGCCAGAGCGCGAAGAGCCCGAAGACGACCAGCGCGACCATTGCCACTATGGTTATGAGTGGTCGCTTGATGGCGTAATCGGAAATGAACATGAAACGTTATGGCTTGGTGGTCGGAGGTACCGCGCCTGGTAGCTGACTGTCCGCTCCGGCTGTGCCGCCGACGGCAGCGGCAGTGGGTGCCCCCACAGGCTGGCCCGCTGGCGGAACGTCCTTCAGCTTGCCGATGGAGACCGGCGTGCCTGGCGTGACTCCCTGTGCCGCACCGGTGAGCAGCGTGTCGCCCGCAGCGACTCCTGAGGTCAGCTGCATCCGTTCCGATTGCTGGTCATGTATGCCGAGTGTGACGGGCACCTTCTCCACGAAGCCTCCCTTCACTCGGTAGACGACCGGCGTGATCCCTCGCTGGTCGATCGCCGCGTCAGGCACCACGAGTGCCTCGATCGCACTGCTGGCCACGCGCCCTTCGGCGAACAGCCCTCCCACCAGCCGCCCACCCCTGTTCGCCACCGACACAAGGAGTCGAACCTGCCTGGTGGACGGATCGGCGACCGGATTGACGCGGGTGATACGTCCGCTGAACGGGCGGTTGGGGTAGCCGCTCACGCGGAAGCTCACGGGCGCTCCGACGCGTACATCGCCGATCTGCTCGGCGGGTACCGAGGCCTCGTAGCGCATGCTGGACGGGTCGACCACCGTGTAGAGGGCGGTGCCGGGAGTGACGACGTCGCCGGCGCCGATCGATCGTTCACTGACTATGCCGGCAAAGGGGGCGGTCACCCTGGTCGCGTCGAGCGCCTTCTCGGCCGACGCGAGCTGCGCCCGCGCGCTGGCCAGTTGCGAGTTCGCGGCGTCGGCGGCCCGCTGCGCCGCCTCCAGGTCGCGTTCGGCGATGGCCCCCGCGGCGAGTAGCGTGGTCGAGCGTTGCACCTCGCGCTCGGCCACCTCGTAGGAGCTTCGTGCCGTGGCCACAGCCGTTCGCGCCGAGAGAACCTGGTCGCGGACGGCGCTGTCGTCTATACGTGCCAGGAGCGCACCCTCAGCGACCGACTGGCCCGCCTCGGCGCGAACCTCGAGTACCGTACCGGAGAGCTCTGCGCGCACCGTCGCCGTCCGTTCCGGCACCAGGGTTCCGGAGACAGCCGGCCCTGACCTGAGCGAATCACGTTCGACGATCGCAATGCTCTCCTGCCCTACGGCGATCACCGTTGGCGCCTCGGTGGCGTCGGCCGTATCGCCGGTGCCGCAGGCAGCGAAGGTGACAAGCAGTATGCCTGGCAGGGACGCTGCGCGAAGGCGCGGCAATCCTGTCCTGTCCTGTAACGTCACGGCGTGATGCCTCCCGATGTCCCCTGCTGAGTGAAGCCGCCCGCGGCTGCGGCCGGCGTTGTCTGTGATGCCGATCTCGCGCGCGGCTCGGAACCGGCAGCGCCGCCACCCGGAGGCCCACCAGCGGCGCCAGGCGCTGCTCCACCGCCCTGCCCGGCACCCAGCGGCAGGTCGTGGATGAGCAACAGGCGTGTCCGTGCCACGTTGAGGTCGCGCGCTGCCTGTGCCCGGTTGGCCATGGCCTGCTGCAGAAGCAGTCGCGAGTCGTCCAGCTCCAGCTGGGTGGAGATGCCCTCGCGGAAGCGCACCTCGGCGATGGAATAGGCACGCTCGGCCTGACCCGCCGTGCCGGCGCTGGCCGCGTATGCCGTCGCCGCCTGTTCGAGCTGCGCTACGGCCAACTGTACATCCAGCGCGGCCAGCTCCTCGGCCTGACGCAGTTGCGCTCGCGCCTCGGCTACCGCCGCCTCGGCTTCCTCGATCTGCCCGGAGATCCGGCCGCCATTGAAGATCGGAAGCTGCAGCCCCACCGACACCGTCCAGTTCGGGAAGAACTCGTTCAGGCCGGGCAGGCCACCCACCGGATAGGCGAAGCGCTGATAGAGCGAGGACAGCGACAGCGACGGCAGTCGCTCCGCGCGCTGGGCGCGGAGCAGTTGCTGCTGCGCGCTCAGCGCCTGTTCAGCCTGGCGTACGGGCGCGCGGCTGGTGATGGCGGTGTCGGCCTCCTGGACCGTGCTGGCCACGAGCGAACTGGTCGACGCGTGAGTGGCGAGCAATGCGTTCACGTCCACCGGCGCGTCGACGCGCCCCGCGAAGACGTTCGAGGTATCGATACCGCGCGCCTCGATCACCGCTGCTGCGGTGGCAGCCGCACCACCCTCCAGTTCCGTCGTCAGCGCGATGGGTTGATCCAGTGGCAGGTCGAGCAACTGGCGCAGGCGAAGCAGTGAAGTCGCTCGCTGGGTACGCGCCTGGATGACCAGCGGGAACTGGTTGTCACGCGTCACCCGTGCTCGCAGCAGGTCGAACTCAGCCGTGGTGCCGACGCTCCGGCCCACCTGAGTCTGGCGGAATGCGCGCTCGGTCTGCACCAGCGACGATTCAGCGATCGCTACCAACCGGCCGGCCAGCAGGGCGTCGTAATACGCCTGCGTGACGTCCAGCGCGGCCTGCGCCACCGCCGACGTGACACCTATGCGAGCGGCCTGACCGGCAGCCTCGGAGGCCCGTGTGCGGGCAGACAATCGGCCGCCCGTGTACAGCGCCTGGCTGAGCTGAAGGCCGGCCGTTACGGTGTTCTCGCTGGCGAAGATGCGCGCCAGAGGATTATCCGCGATGTCGTCACCACCCGAGCTATCGGCCGGCGGTCCGGAACCACCATCGCCCACGCTGCTGGAGATAGCCTTGAACTGGCTCTGCAGGGTGCGCTGATAGTTGAGGCTTCCGGTGAGTTGCGGGAACAGTTGGCTGCGGGTCTGTCGCAACTGGCCGGCGGCGCGTTGGGCGCCTGCCTGGGCAATGCGCACAGCCTCGCTGCGCTCCACCACCAGCCCCAGCGCCTCCTCGAGTGACAGTTGCCGGGTTGTCGAGGCCGGCTGCGCGGGTTGGGCCAGGAGCGTACCTTGGCCTACGGGGAGCGCCGCCAGGGCGACGAGGAACAGGCATCTCTTCGGAATCTTCACGATCATGGCTTCGTTCTGTGGGCTTCGAACAGGAAGGTGCTGCTACTCGTGGTCTGTACTGCCGCGCCTGGACCTGTGCTGCCGTTCGCGATCTGTCCTGCTGCGGCAAACCGTGCCGCTGCACGTGGTCTGCACTGTGACTCGTGCCCTGTGACACTTACATCGGGCCCATCCCAGCGTCGCATGCGGCGTTCCTCTCAACGGCGACTCGCTCGTGTCGTCGTCGCCCCGGTCTTACGGGAGATCCTGGCCGCTGGTGTCAGACCCGCGACGGGTGGCGTCGATTCCCTGAAGTGGAGGGCGCGCAGGAAGAGGCGGACGTACAACGGCGGCGCCTTCCCGGCCGGCTGGGGATAGAGGGAGGGCATCATATCCCGGCTGATGGCATCGCTGAAGAGCGCGGCCATGAGCATCGCGACGGCGGCGTGTTCCTCCTCGTTACGACCGCGGACCGTGCCGGGTGACGAGTCGAGAAATCCGTGTCGGCGTAGCTGTTTCACGTAGCGGCGCAGCTCATCGACGGCGGCATATGGGCCACGCGACGCGCAATCGCTCATCTCCGGCTTCTCGGCCATATCGCCCAGCATCTGGCGAATCAGGCGCCGCCTCAGGCTCATCTCGGCGAGCCACATCTCGCTCCAGGCCGTGAGTTCCTTCTGAGGGTCGACGGGCACGGCTGGCAGTGCGCCGAGCGCATCGGGTGTGGTGTCCGAGCTCTGCTGCAACAGTTCGTCGATGAGGGCAGCCTTGGATCCGAACAGCCGGAAGATGGTCACCTCATTGACCCCGGCTACCTCAGCAATGCGACGCGTGGTCGCTCCCCGATAGCCGGCGGCGGCGTATACGCGTCCGGCGGCAGCGATGAGTTTCTGGCGGGTGGTGACTGGTCCGGGCATGGGAGGTGAAAATAAGCGCGGCCGATTCACGCCGCAAGCAACCACTTGCTTACCGCGGAGGATCAGGTGATCACGGCCCGGAGCGGACTCGACCTGACAGCCGCGGACAGCCCGGACGAGCCTGCCTGGCCCGATCGCCGGCCGCTCCGTCATGTCAACCATTTCGCCATCAGCATTGTCTCAGTCTGCAGGCCGGCAGCGGAACATCCTGCATGGCTCACTCCATCCGCTCGACCGCAATCGTGACGCTCATGCAACTGCATACGCCCTTCTCCTCCCCACCGGAGCAGCAATCGTCCAGCCACGGCCCGCCGGCGCTCGACCTCGCTGCCCATCTCCAGCTCCTGCTCGCACCACGCTTCGTCGTGGAGCGCGAGCTGGCGGGCGGTGCGATGAGCACGGTCTACCTTGCCCGCGACACATCCAGTAGACTCCCGGTCGCCGTGAAATTGATCGCTGACCCGGACCCTGATGAGCGGGCGCGCTTCAGGCGTGAGGCAGCGGTCACCGCCAGGCTACGCCATCCCAACATCCTCCCACTGCTCGACGCCGGAGAGGACCCGGCGCTGATCTATCTCGTCACTCCCTTCGTGAACGGCGGTTCGCTACGCGACCGGTTGGACCGACAGGGCACCCTCACGGCTCGCGAGGCAGCTCGCATCCTGCACGCGCTCGCCAGCGCGCTCGCACATTCCCACGCCCACGGCATCATTCACGGCGACGTCAAGCCGGAGAACATCCTGCTGGCTGGCGACCATGTCCTGCTCGCCGACTTCGGCGCCGCCCGTCTGCTCGCCTCGACCCGGCATGGGACCATCAACCGCGCTTCCGGCGAGCATCCAGCGGCGGCATCGCCCACCGTGGGGACGCCGCGATACATGTCACCCGAGCAGGCCCTCGGGGATCCGCACCCGGACCCGCGCTCCGACATCTATTCGCTCGCCGTCGTCGGGGTGGAACTGCTCACCGGGCGGCCGCCATTCAGTGCGCCCACCACCCGCGCCATCCTGTTGGCACATCTGAGCAAACCGGCCCCGTCACTCGTCACCCGCACCGGAGTTCCCCTCCGCCTGGCACGGATACTCGACACTTCCCTGCGCAAGCGGCCTGACGATCGCCCGCCCTCGGCCGCCGTCGTCGCGCGCGAACTCGCTCCACTGCTCGAGCGACCGATCATCATTCCCTTCGGACCAGCCCTGGTGGTGAGCAGGAGAGGGGTTGCCGCAGGCCGGCGCGTCGGCCGGCTCGCCGGCGTGGTCACCGCCGTCAGCCTGAGTATCGCAACCGTTGCCGCGGCACTCCTCCTCCTGGTCGGCCTCGCCACGCCGACGCCGGACGGGGTGCGGGTAGCCCGTGGTGGCGTCGACAGCGCTGCCTCCGACGTGGTCGCACCCACCAGTTGCGGAAGCACCCGGATCGGAGACGCGGTCACCGCCGGTTCCCGGGGCAGAGCCGGATGATTCACGACCGGGAACGACGACGGGCTCCCTGCCTGGTGGCGAGGGGGCCCGTCGCTGGTACCCGGTACTGTCGACCCGTGCCATCAGCCGCGTGTCACCAACCCGGCGAGAGCTGGAAACCGAATACCCCCGACTTCGTCGGTCGCTGGAACGGGTGGGCGTAGTAGATCTCGACAACCGTGTAACCGAACAGGTTGAAGCGCGCGCTGGCCCCGGAGCTCACCACCGGGATCCGATCGGCGCTTCGCCGCTCGAAGCGCAGATCCACCGACTCGGCTCCCGTCCACGCAGCACCGGCATCGGTGAAGAATGACAACTCCGTGGGCAGGAACGGTACGCTGAAGAGTCCCAACTGGTCCGAACCGAACAGGGGAATGCGGATTTCCGCGTTGAGCACGGCAACCCGGCTGCCAATCAAACGCGTGAATTCCGGACAGTAACTGGTAGCCGTCGGCGCGCTGCACTCCGCCTGACTCATGGATCCCTGCTCATAGCCGCGCACCAGGGTGGGGTAGCCCAGGAAGAGCTCCAGCCGCCGATCATCGGAGTCGGTTCCGTAGCGGCCGACATGTAGCGCGCGCATGGCAAACGTCACCGGCCGGAAGAACAGATAGCGCCGGTAGTCGGCGGTCACCGTCTGGAAGGTGAGATCGCCAAATGTGGGACCGACCTCGAAGCGGTAGCGACCACCGGCAATGGGCGAGGTGAAGCCGAAGAACGAATAATCGCCCACGAACGCCGCCGAGACCTGTCCCATCGTGAGCGCAGGGCCGGTGTCATACTTTCCGCGCGTCTGCCCGACCACCACACCGTTGGACACGTACAGCCGATCGTATTCGATGTCGTACCCGTAACGCTGTATCCCGGCACTCAGTTCCGCTCGTCGGGTGATGGAGAACGGATAGGCCAGGCCAGTGGATACCTGGTCCAGGTACTGCCTGTACAACTGCTGCTCGTAGAAGAGCATCTGGGTCGCGTCCTCTCCCGAGCCGACATTCTCGATGCCGGTTCCGGAGCGCAGGTACAGCTGTGTCGACCGTCCGGCGCCGGCCATCCAGTTCCAGCGATGCTGGCGATTCATGTAGAAAAGCTGCCCGCCAATATCCTTGATGGTCCCGTTCGCCTGGATCCCCACTCCGGCCACGCGGTTGTTGAGTTCATCCGCGAAGTACGCCGCCGCCGAGCCACTCACGGCCGTCCCGAACGGGCCGCCAACGCCCACGCCGGCGGTCGGGACACCTATGTAGTCGAGGGAGAGCCTGGGGCGATAACGGGACACATCGTAATCGACGTTGGCCGGCGGCAGTCCGGTGGTCGCGTCGACGAGATAACGGGCCACGGTGCCAGTCTGCGCGCTGGCTGGTGGCAGAAGGCCGCCCACGGCAACGGTGACCGACGGCGGCCCCACCGGAGTACCCTGCGCATCGGCGAGGTCCAGGCCACGGATGGTGTAGCCGGCAGCGTGGAAGACGGAGAAGAGTAGACGACCAGTGCCCGGCGCCACGCTCAGCGCCGGCGAGTATTTGGTGATTCCGGTTACGCCAGTGGCCACGCGCGTCACCCGGAACATCTCACCAGTTTCGAGAGCCATCCGATAGATGTCGCTGAAGCCGTCCTGGTCGCTGATGAAGAACAGGTCCCGGCCGTCCGGAGAGAACTGCGGATTGATCTGCTTCCCGCCACCCGGTGTGTTGAGGAGACGCACCTGGCCACTCGCGACGTCGATCAGGGCAAGTCGCGGCTCGCCGAACGTCAGCAGATTCTCGTCCGTGTCCGGGCCGGCTTCGGTGGAGAAGGCGATCGTACGTCCGTCGGGTGACCAGGCGGGCTGGATCTCCGCCGGACGGCCGCTGGTGAGCTGGCGCAGGTCGCCGCTGTCCAGGTCCAGCAGGTAGAGATCCACCATCCCGCCGGAATTCCCCGAGAAGGCGAGCTGCTTGCCATCCGGGCTCCAGGCCGGATCGCTGATCGCGCCAACATCCTTCACCCTTATGCGTCGCTCGATGTCGCCCGAGTGCTGGTTGAAGATGTCGATCTCATTGTCGCCCTGCGCCTGGACGACGAAGGCCAGCCGCTGCGCATCGGGCGACCAGGTGCCGGCGCTGGCTATGAAACTGAGGGCATCGAAGTGTTCGTCCGAGCCCACCGAAGAGAGCTTCTTGACGATCTTGCCGGTCGTCGCGTCGGCGACATAGATGGTGAAGCCGAAAAGGTCGCGACTGGAGAAGAACGCCACCAGCCGTCCGTCAGGGCTCACCGCCGGGCTCACGTTCTGCTCGCCCTCACTCCGTTCGCTCACCACCGAGGCGCCAATGGAGTCCGGCGCCACACGGCCCACCATGAGCGGCTCGAATTGCTGACGGGTGGCTCGCTGCCAGGCTGCGCCGAGCGAGTCGGAGGGAAGACCGGTGACGGAGCGCAGCGCCTGTTCCCAACCCTGGCGGATCGCCGTCCGGTAAACGCGTTCGATAGCCGCGTCCCCGAAGACGCCGCCGAACCAGGCCCAGAAGGCCTGACCGAATCGGTAAGGGAAGTAACGAGGATTGGTGCTCAGGTCGCGCAATGTTGGCATGTCGTCGCGACGTACCACGTCGCGCATCCACATGGCCGTGTGCGGGTCGTTCCGGCCGACCGAGAAGTACTCCGCCATTCCTTCGGTTGCCCAGAGCGGGATGGTCTGGAAGCCACGGGCGGCACCAGGCTGCTCGCCCCCGAACGCCATGACGTACTGGTAGACGTGGACCAGCTCATGGCCCAGCACGTGATCCGTCTCGCCATACGTGCCCTGTCCAGGCATGGTGACACGACCGCGTAGCGATTCCGTGACACCTCCCGTGCCTTCACCAATGAGACCGGAGACCACGTTGGTCTGCTGGAAGTCGGGCGAATTGGCGTACAGTATGATCGACCGACGGTCAAAGGTATCACGGAGCGCGGGCGTGAGCCGCGCATGCCATCGCTCGGCCATCCGTCCCACATCCGACGCGAGTAGCGCCTCGACGGGGTAGAAGTGAACGTCGAAACGGGGAGTCTTGAGCACTTCCCAGTCGAAGTTCTCGTACTGCACCTTGTTGCGACCGAAATACTGAGCGTCGGCTTGGCCCGGGATCGAGACGCCTGCCATCAGCGCCAGAAGCGTGATCATCGCCCACCGAGCCGGGCGCACTGGCGCCTTGTCTGACTGCATGCTGCCTCCACCTCTGTGAGAAATCCCGGCATGACGTCTTGAAAACGGACGAGCGCAAGGCATGTACCATACGCTTGCCGCGTGCCAGCCGGACCCGACTGGAGACGACCACACGCTGAAAATCCTTCCAACCTCCCGGATCATGTGCGTGCGCCCTCGAGGGTCGGAACCTGACGATGGACCTGAACGCCCGCCCGCCGGTCACCAACCCTCAGCTATCTGCGCGCCGTCACTGCTGCTGTATCGGCCGTACCACAAGTACCGGATGGTCCGCCCCTCGTACCACCTTGTCGGTCACACTGCCTACCAGCAGGCGGGCCAACCCGCCACGGCCGCTGGTGCTCATGGCAATGAGTCCGACATCGCGCTCGGCAGCAACACTGAGAATGGTGCGGGCGGCGTCCGATTCGAGGACCACCAGCCCCTCCACCGTCAGCCCGCGTGCCCTCAATCCGGCCACCACCCTGTCCACATCCCGCTGCGCGTCCACTCGCAGCGCCTCCATCACCTGCTGCTCGGCGGCCGTCCAGAAGGTCTGGTCGTACGGAAGCTGGGACTCCGCCGTCCGCACCACACGCAGCACCGTGACAGTTGCCTGGAACGGCGCGACGAGCGCCAGCGCTGGCTCCAACGCAGCAGCGGCCAGTTCAGACCCGTCCAACGGCAGCAGGACGCGAGCGAGTGACGGGGCGACAGTACCGGCAGCATCGGGGGCCGGATTCCGGACGACCAGTGTTGGCACGGGCATGGTGCGCAGCAATTCGCTGGTAACGCTCCCCAACCACGCCCGCGAGAAGCCGCCGCGACCATGAGTGGAGATCACGACCAGCCCGGCCCCGCGCCTTTCAGCCTCCTCGACTATGGCAGCCGCGGTCGACACGTCGTCACTGACGGTGGCATGGGTCACCTCGCGCCCGAGCTCTGTCGTCAGTCTCGCGGCGGTACGAGTGAGGTAGCTGTCCAACTGGGCCCGCCGGTCATCGTCCAGCTGACCGTCGTAGATCGGGGCATCGGGCAGCCTCAGGGGTCGCGCGAGCACGGTGTGCACGGCCACCAGATGCAGCGGCGCCTCATGATGCTCGGCCACCATCATGGCAATCGGGAGCGCCCCCTCGGCGAAGGGAGAGCCATCCAGCGGGACGAGGATGAGCGGGTACATTCGAGACTCTCCGGTAGGCAGGAGCGAGCAGGTGGTACCGCGATTGATCATTCGCGGCAGGTAGTTGTCCTGTTACAGATTACCACGGTGCGGAAGATCCTGCCGCCGGACCCGCTCCTTTCACACCATCCCGGGAGCGCCCTGCTCGCGCGCGACCGCACCTGTCCCGATATCCAACCGCACACGAAGGACGTCGCCGCAATCCCGCGGTGCCAGTCGTCCGCAGCCTCATTCAGCGCTTCCCCTTGAGCATGCGGTCGAAGAACTCCGCCGTCGCGCTGTCCACCAGCAACCAGTTGGCGTGGCGCATGAAGTGGTGGGTGTCATCGGGGATGACGAGCTCCTCGAACGGCACGCCAGCAGCGGCCAGCCGACGCGCCAGGTCCACCGTCTGGCTGAATCGTACGTTGCGGTCGTCGTCGCCCTGGATGAGCAGGACCGGCGACTTCCAGGTGGCCACGTCGGCCACCGGCGACGATCGCCAGGCAACGGCCGCCGCGCTGTCCCTGTCGCTCTGCTCGTAACGCCAACTGTTCATCCCCAGCCGCTGTCCAGCGTCGCTCGTCCAGTCGTGCACGCCATGGATATCCACACCGGCGGCAAAGAGCCGGGAGTCGCGCGCCAGACCGAGCGCCGTCAGGTAGCCCCCATACGAGCCGCCATAGATCCCGACTCTGTCATCGGCCACCTGGGGCAGGTCACGCAGATACTCGCCGGCGGCCTTCACGTCCTGGTACTCGGCGGCACCGGCCATTCCCGCATGTGGAGGGTTGTGGAAGTCGTAACCGTAGCCGATCCCCAACCGGTAGTTCACCGCCAGCACCACATAGCCCTGGCTGGCCAGGTACTGGTTGGCCGCATAGGCGTTGCTGTAATAGTCGGAGTAGTGCCAGCCGACAAGCATCTGGCGAGGTGGCCCACCGTGAACGAAGAGGATGGCTGGCTTGTTGGCCCCTCCGGCGCGCTCGAACAATTGACCATGGACCAGGGTGCCATCTGGAGCACGGAAGGTGACCGACTTCGGTGTCACGAGATCCGCGGTGGGGAAGTCGGCCGGGATGCGGTCCTCGGCCAGCAGACGCTGTGCACCGCCGGCCGCCGGCATCACGGCAGGGAGTGGTGGACGCTGAGCCGTGGCGCTGATGTAGGCGATGGTCTTCCCGTCACCGGTGAATTGTGCCGTCCATTCCAGCCCGCTGCCCGGCGTCACCAGCTCGGCGTCCGCCCGATCCACCGATACCCGCATGATGTGCCGGCGGTCGATATCGTCCGGCGTGCTGCCGGTGTTGGCGGCGTAGAGCAGCGTCCGGCCATCGGGCGACAGCGAGACGTATTCCACCATGTAGTCGCCAGGCGTGAGAAGCAGTCGCGTGCCGCCGCCCTCGGGGATGGAGTAGAGATGGGGCCAACCATCCTCATACGACGCGAAGATTATCCGGCCGCCGGCCGCCCAGTAGAGGTTCGTGCCGCCCTGGGTGTTGGGCGGCGAGCCACGGAGCGTCGCCGGCGATTGCCAGATGCTCTGTCCCACCCCGGTGGTCGCGTCGGCAACATGAATCGACCACGGTTGCGGCACTCGCTGGAGGATGGGATCCGGAGCACCACCCGAACCCGGCCGACGTACGAAGGCTATGCGACGGCCATCGGGCGACCAGCGGGGCGAACCATCGCGAGAGGTGGACGGCGAGAGCCAGACGAGCGACGTGGAATCGTCGGCGTAGACACCGACGAAGGCGTGATCTCCGCGCTGCGACACGAAGGCCAGTCTGGACCCGTCGGGTGACCAGCGACCGTCGCTCAGGCTCCCACGCACGCCGGCCACCATCCGCCGCGCTGGCTTCGAACCATCCACTGGCACCACCCAGAGTTCCCCGCCCTTCTCGAACACCACACGGTCTCCCTGTGGCGATATCACCGGCGCGTCGCCCCCATCCGCCAACAGGTGCGGCGGGCCACCGGCGAAGGGCACCGCCCACAACTGGAGCGGCGGCGGAGTCGGGCTCGAGGCAGGATTGACCGGCAGACGGCGATCCCAGTTGCCGCCATGCTCGGCGCCGCGCACATAGACCACCCAGCGCCCGTCATCGGAGAGCCGCACGCTGGTGAGTTCCTGGCCGTCGTCCTTCAGGTATTCGGTGACGCGTCGGGCCTGGAAGGTTGGCCCTTCGGCGACCCAGATGTTGCGCCTGCCCTGCTCATTGAACGTCCACGCCAGCCGCGCCCCGGTGGCGGCGGTGGTCAACTCGGCCGGGAAGGGGTAGCTGCGGACCTGGGCGATGCTGAAAGGCGTCGCGGCCTGGGCACCGGCAGGTGCCAGCGCTGCGACCTGCAGGACCAGGTAGCTGCCCAGGGCGACACGGGCGATGGTTGATGCGGCGTACGCCGCGGCGCGGCCAGCGCGGACCGGGAGGTGCATGCGGGCTCCTGTGCTGATGGGCGTGAGTGACGTGCCACGATCTTGCCCCGCAGGAGCCCGCGGGGCAAGAGATGCCGCACTCCCGAGCGCTGACTATCCGGCGCGATCGCGTCGGGCGAGCACCCGCTTGCCGCGAATGGTCGTGCCGCGGAGGGCGTTGATAACATCATCCACCGACTGCTCCGGCACTTCCACCAGCGAGAATCGCTCGGAGATGTCGATCGCGCCAATGCTCTTCGCGTCCAGCCCGGCCTCGTTGGCTATCGCGCCCACCAGGTCGCCCGGTCGCACCCCGGCCTGCCGTCCCAGCCCCACGTAGACGCGCGCCACGTCGAACGATTCGCGGTCCACCCGGGGATGGCGCTCGGATCTGGCCGCTGAAGCGCCTCCCAGTTCACGTGCGAAACGCTCGTCACGCTGTGCACGGCTGCCGGTGTGGCCGTGGCTGTCGCGGCCGGCGGACCTGTGCCCGGAATGCGGACGGTCATCGCGCGAGCCACGCTTCGGACGCTCGCTCGGGATGGTTGGCGTCGGGATCTCCTTGTCGTCGGCGTCGCCCCCACCAGCCTCGCTCTCGTGAGCCAGGCGCACGGCGGCAGCGGCGATGTCGGTGATGTCGAACTCCTCACCCAGGGAATCGATCACGACGCGGAAATCATCGAGCTCGCCGGAGAGGATGATCTCACGGAGGGCACCGCGGGTGAGCTCCAGGCGGCGCGCGCGCAGGTCGAGCAGCGTCGGCACGGCCTCCAGCGGTATCCGCTGACGCGTGAGGCGCTCGATGTTGCGCAACTGGCGGTGGTCGCGTGGCTCGGCGAGCGTGATCGCGACGCCTTCCCGACCAGCCCGACCAGTGCGACCAATGCGATGGATGTAGGCGTCCGGCGAGGTCGGGACGTCGAAGTTGATGACGTGCGAGATCTGCTCGATATCCAACCCTCTCGCTGCGACGTCGGTGGCCACGAGCAGCTCACTCGTGCCAGCCCGGAAGCGGCGCATGACGCGGTCCCGCTGCTCCTGCGAGAGACCGCCATGCAACGCCTCCGCGCGGTAGCCGCGACTCCCAAGCGTCTCGGTGAGCTCATCCACCTCCGTGCGCGTGCGGCAGAAGACGATCGCCGTGCTGGGATCCTCCATGTCGAGCACCCGGCCCAGCGCGGTCACCTTGTGCTGTCGCTGCACGATGTAGGCAACCTGACGAACGCGCGGCATGGAGCCGGGCTCGGATGGCTCGTTGGCGACAGTGACACGCACCGGCTCGCGCAGGTGGCGCTGGGCGATCGCCGCGATACGCGGCGGCAACGTGGCCGAGAAGAGCGCTGTCTGGCGATCGGTGGGGACGGCGTTCAGGATTGCCTCGAGGTCGTCGGCAAAGCCCATGTCGAGCATCTCGTCGGCCTCATCGAGCACCACCACCCGGACCTTGCTCAGGTTCATCGACGAACGGCGGATGTGGTCGAGGGCCCGTCCCGGCGTGGCAACCACGACATCCACCCCACGTTTCAGGACGCGCAACTGCTGCACTATGGACTGACCGCCATAGATAGGGAGCACACGCACGCCCAGCCTCTTGCCGTACTTGTGCACCGCCTCGGCCACCTGGATCGCCAACTCGCGGGTGGGGACCAGGATCAGCCCCGACACGGTGCCGCGATCACCGCCGTCGAGTCCGCCCGCGAGGGCGATGCTCTGGAGCATCGGCAGGGAGAAGGCGGCCGTCTTGCCTGTCCCCGTGGCCGCCTGACCCAGGACGTCGCGGCCGGTGAGGAGCGGCGGGATGGCCTCACGCTGGATGGGCGTGGGTTCCTCATAGCCGAGGGCGTGCAGGGAGGCAACGAGTCGCTCGTCGAGACCGAGCTCGGTGAACGGCGATTCAGTGATGGATTCTGTGGTGTGGCTCATCCCTGTAAATCTAGCGAGAATGGAGCCGCGGTGTGCGACGTCCACCTCCCGACCCTGCGGGAGGAGCAGGCACCGGCCGACCCTGACTAGCCAGGTTGGCGTTGACGTAGGCGTCCTCGCCGGTGACCTCTCGCACCACGTGCGGTGCCAGCCAGTCGGGGATGCCCACGACATCTTCCTCGCTCGCCAGTTCGATCTCGGCCAGCACCAGGTCGCGATCGGCGAAATCGTCGATCTCCCACTTCCGCGTGCCATCCGGCACGACATGGCGACGCTTGTCGATCCGCCTTCGCTTCGTCAGCGGCCAGAGGGCCCGGAAGACAGCCCTCGTCGTCTCCTCCTCCAGCTCCAAGCGGGTGATGCCGGTGCCGAACTTGACCGTCCGCCAGTACCGGATGCGTCCGTCAGCCGATGTCACGCGCCTCACCCGCTCCACCAGCTCGGTGCCGGGCAGGTAACCCTGTTCCAGGCGCTGCGACGGCACGCCACGAGCAACTTCGGGCAGGGCATCGAGGAGAAACTTTCGCTCGATCTCCACCGGCATCTCGCCACCCGACTCCAACCGCCTGGCAACCGCTTCCACGTCGGCCAGGAACGGTTCGGCGTTGCCGTCCAGCCAGTGGGCCGCCAGTTCGGCAGATCGCTCAGCGGCGTCCCGCCGCACACGCCGAGCCACCGCCCTGAGTCCAGGTCCGGTGTCGACCGGCCGCGCCTGCTGCGTCCTGCCGGAGCCGGTGGATCCGGCATCGGCGACGGCCCTGACCGGTGGAGGAGCATCACCCGCCGCGGCCTCCTCGACGCCGCGGGCCAGCCACGTCGCGAAGAGGTGCGCATCATGGATTTCCCCGAGCAACGTTTGCAGCGTGCGCAACGCGTCGATCAGCTCGGATGCGCCGTCCAGCTCCGCGGCGACCGGCTCCAGCAGGTAGCGGAGTCGCTTGGCGGCGATCCGTGCGGCGTGAACTGGCACATCATCGTCGACAGTGGTGACGGCCACCAGCCGCTGACGAAGCGTACGGGCATGGTCGCGCACCAGCGGAGCCATCGCGGTGGCCATCGCCGGCAGGCAGTGCGGGTCGTCGACCCTGCAGGCGAGGGTATAGCTGCCCAACGATCGGCCCAGCGGCTCGTGCAAGCGGTCGAACAGTGCGGCCGCTCTCGCGACCGACGATGCGTCGGAGTGAGCCCGCTCCTGTTCCAACTGGTCCACCAGCCAGCGTACCCCATCCGCACGCTTCCCCCTGCCCAGGTCGCGCTGCCGGGCCAGCCAGGCCAGGTGTACCTGCGCGTCGCGAGCCTCATTGGTACCCCGGGCGACCTGTCGTAGCTGGCGCCGACGCCTGGGCGGAACACTACCCTGGAGCCAGGGCCGCAGCGCACGCAACCAGCTACGCAGGCGGCGCACGGCCACTCGGAAATCGTGCAACGCGGCAGCGTCCTCGCGATCGCCAGAACGCTCTCGAGCGCCGGCTGCCGCCGTCAGCAACTCCAGCGCAACCATTCGCGCCGCGCGCGGAGCCGGCTCATCGAGAAGCCTGGACCTGGAACCTCGGACGGACATCCGGATGGGATTGGAGTTGGCGCTGGCGACGCGCTGAATGACCGGGCGCTATCGCGTACTCGACCTGCTGATGCGTGGCGCGCTACCATGGCGCCCGTAACGTGCTGCAATCTGCTGCACGTATCGTGAATTGACAGCCGGGCAGTAGCGTCACGCCTGCCAGCACACCGGTGAATGTTGCCACCAGGCGCCGTCGCTGCGGACTCGGGGACTCCAGCGCCTCTCCTGGCCGCCGGGGATTGCTGCACCGACTGGATCGTGGTCCCGGAGTTCGATGTCCGGCTTTCGGTTCGCCGTACTGGATCGATTCTGACGACATTCGCAGGATGAACATGCCTGACCTTGCGTTCCCTGTCTCAGACGACGTTCCGGTAGCGAACATTCAGGTGCATCTTCACGACTGTTGGAAGCCAGGGATCCGGCCACAGCGATACTGGCCCTACCAATCCCGTCAATCCCGTCAGAAATGCATTCCGCGGCAAATGGCAATGATCGCTGTCGCGCACCCGGACTCGTCTCTCTGTGGCCCGCCGTAATCGGCCTGGGCGCCTGGACCGCTCCCGATGCGACACCAACCAGCCTCAGCCCGACATGTGCGCGCGGGCTTCGCGAGCCCTTGGTAGCGTCTGGCAGGGCAACTATTCAACAACTTGCCGGGTAGTCGTCCTGCGCGTCGCACAACTGCGCGCGACCACGACCGAGCCGGCACTCATCACCACCGGTAATCAGCCCTTCCTGATCACCGATTCCACGTTCACGCACGTCGTGGAGCTGTTCTGGCCCTGATCGTCACCGGCCGACAGCCGTCGCCCGTGCATCCTGACGATCTCCACTTCAAGTGATAGCTTGGGGCATACGAGCGTTGGTTCTGCTGGTTACTCCTGGGGCCCGCTCAGGCACCCACAACTCGATCCCGTCACATGCATACTCCCACACCGCGCCTCGTCTGGCCGCGCCGGCACTTGCTACTCGCCGCCGGAGCCTGCCTTATCGCCGTTACCGCTATACCCGCGACCTCCCAGGCCCAGGTCTTCCCGACCAGCGACCCGGTTATCAAGCGCATCTGGGCGCTGGGCATGGACAGCTCCCACACCGAGACGCTGGCCCATTCCCTGCTCGATTCCGTGGGCCCGCGTCTCATGGGTACGCCGGGCGCGAAGAACGCCGCCGACTGGATTCTGGGTACCTACAAGACGTGGGGTATCAACGCCCGAAACGAGCAATTCGGCACCTGGCGTAGCTGGCGGAGGGGTCATTCGCACATCGATCTGATCACGCCGCGCCAGCGCACGCTGGACGCGACCATGCTCGGCTTCAGCCCGGGCACGGGGAGCAAGGACCTCACCGCCCAGACAGTGATCCTGCCACGTTTCGCCGACAGCACGGAGTTCGTCGCCTGGCTACCCAGCGCGCGTGGCAAGTTCGTCCTCGTCTCGGCGCCGCAGCCCACCTGCCGCCCGCGCTCTGACTGGGCCGCGAATGCCACACCCGACTCCCGGGCACGGATGGACAGCATGCGGACGGCAGTAGCCCGCGAGTGGAGCGGTCCCAACGTGCGGGGCACCGGCTACAGCCTGGCCATCGGCACCGGCGAACTGGGCATCCGGCTCGAGCAGGGTGGCGTGGCCGGGGTCATCACCTCGCGCGCCAAGGACGCCTGGGGCGCGATCGAGATCTTCGAGACCTACAACACCCGTGCCCCAGCCATCGCCGTGAGTTGTGAGGACTACGGCCTCCTCTTCCGCCTCACCGAGAACGGTCAGAACACCCAGGTGCGGATGAATCTGGACGCCCAACTGATGGGCGAGCAGCCGGTGTTCAACACCATCGCCGAGATCAAGGGGTCGGAGAAGCCAGATGAATACG
>CALCHX010000169.1 GCA_937906875.1 uncultured Gemmatimonadota bacterium
CACGAACCCGGCGCTGTCGATCCAGGCGCAGGGCAACTCGGATGCGGACCGCGTTGTCTCACTGCTGAAGTAGTCGGACGCGCCGCCCGCTGGGTTCGCGCTCGACCGTCGCCGCGGCCGGGAGTGATTGCCGCGCACGCGTTTTCGGCGCGACCGCCTATGACGCCGCCCGCGGCGTTCCGCCGCCGGGCCATGCCCAGCAGCGTTTCAGCTCGGCACCACGACCTCGACATCGAATCGCTCGAAGTCCTTGTCGAAACTAGCGACTGCTGCGCCGGTTTCGATAGCCAGCGCCGCAATATGCGCTTCGGTGACAAGATTGCCGGCGGCTCCCGAGCGGGTGAGCAGAGCACGAAGGATGTGGCGGTGCCGCACAGTCGGATCGACGATGACGGCGTTTCGCGCTCCCAGCCAGGAGTCCACGGCAGCGAATGCGTCCTCCACTCGCAAGGGCTTCGGCATGATCGCAGGATGCGTGCTGATCCGGACGAATCCCAGGATCACGGGCCAGCAGAATCCCACCGTGTCAATGCCACTGAGCGCCGCGGTGAGCCAGCGATGGGCAGGCTCGTGCTGCCTGGCCCCGGTGTTCACCGCGTACAGCAGAACGTTCGTGTCGACGACGATCATCCGCGGCGCATTCCGGTCAGCGCCCCACCGCCAGCGATCGGGTGATCGCTTCGTCCTCGAGGCCCGCCGCCAGCTGGTTGGCATGCGTCAGGTCCACCCGAGGCTCACCCATGTCGAAGACGGGGAACGCGATGTCCACGGGGGCGCCGATACCGAACCCGGCACGCAGGGTGCTGTTGACCGCTTCCTTGAATCCGATGCCGCGCTCGCGCATCAGCTGGCTCAAGCGCGCCTCGACATCCGAGTCCAGCGTCACCGTCGTTCGCATGGGGTCATCATAGCATCACGGTCGATGATGCGCTGATGCGCTGCTCAATTCGCGTATGACGCCGCTCGCGGCGTCCCGCCGTTGGGCCGCCGCACCGCCGCGGCACCGGCGTTGTCAGTCGAGCGCCAACACGGCCAGCAGCGCGCTGTCGACGCTACGCATCTCGCCGGCAGTGAGCCGCCCGGCGAAGGCGCCGAGCCGAAGCGACGGGTCGATCACCGTCATCTGCTCGACCATCACGCGGGTCGGTACTCCGTCGATCTCGATCTCCGGTCGGAACGACGCGGCTCTCCGGCCGGTCGAGGTCGGCACGATCAGCCACGTCGAAAGTGGCAGGTCGTCCGACTGCACCACGACGGCGTACCGCGATCCGCCCTGCTCATGCCCGCGCGCATCCTTCGGCGCCTTCAAGCGGTAGATGTCACCGCGCACGGAGAACATCCATCTCGGCCGCCAGTGCCTTCGATTCCGCGATATCGTCCGGGTCGCTCATCAGGCCTTCGGCCTCGGCGCGGAGCCTCGCGCGCCGCTGGCTCCGCTCCGCCTCCAGAATGGCCTCGCGCACGGCTTCAGAGCGAGACCGTCCCTCCGCGACCAGCGTCGCGAGCGCGCGTTCGACCTCGGAATCGATACGGATCGTCAGCGTCGTCATAAGACGAAGTGTAATGCATTACCCGTGCGCCGCGTATGGCGCCGACCGCGGCGTCCCACCGCGATGCCCACACCCGTCGAGCAGCGGTCGCACCGACGTCACATGCCAGATAATGGCTGCAGCTGCAGCAGTGGCAGCCGAGCGAACGGAGATGACCGATGGGGCAACCGCTGGCGCTCCCGTTGGAGCAGATCGCCGAGATCTGCCGCCGTCACCACGTGCGGAGGCTCTCCATTTTCGGATCGGCCACCACCGACCGCTTCGACCCGGAACGCAGCGACGCCGATTTCTACGTTGAGTTCATCCCAGCGCGGCCGTATCGTTCCGCACGTCCTACGCGCTGCAGCAGGATCTGGAGCGCTTGCTGAGCCGCCCCGTCGACCTCGTCATGTCGCGGGCGCTGCAAAACCCTTACTTCGCCGAGACTTTTGCCGAGACCGAGCATCAGGTCTATGCGGCTTGATTCCCGGGCGCTCATCGCCGACGCGATCGGGGCGCTCCGTGCCATCGCGGAACTTACTAGGGGCGCACGCAAAACGACCACCTGAGTGAGCCGCTGCCGTGCTCGGCGGTGGAGCGCCAGTTCATGGTTGTAGGCGGGGCACTCGGTCAACTCCGGCGTACCGACTCAGGCCTCGCGCAGCGCATCGAGGGCCTCGGTGAGGCGATTGGGCTGCGCAATGTTCTCGCGCATTCGTATGGGATAGCTGACGACGACGTGATCTGGCGAACCGCCGAGTCTGATGCGGCGGATCTGCTGCGGCAATTGACGGCACTCACCGCTGGGGCTGGTCCCCTAGATCCACCGCTCCAACCGTGATGGCCGCCGCCGGGCCTGGTCCTGAACACGACCGGGTTGCTGAGCAACCGCGAATCAGACGTCCTAGCGAGGGATCCCAGGTCCAGAAGCAGTCCGGCTACTCGATCGAAGTCGCGAAGAATTTCGGGATTGATGCTCAAGTCCTCGGGCACCCCGACGATGGGGTCCTGTGACGGCCCACGGATGGGCCGGTCCCCGTGGCTCCCGCCCGGGAAGCCACACAGTCATCGGACTCTAGAGTTTGGGAGGCAAACAAAATGAGTCTTCGCATCAACACCAACGTCGCGGCGTTGAACAGCTACAACAACCTGTCCAAGAACCAGGTCAGTCTGGAGAATTCGTTCCAGCAGCTGTCCTCAGGTCTGCGGATCAACAAGGCCGCCGACGACGCGGCTGGCCTATCCATCGCCGCCGGACTGACCTCGCAGATCAACGGTCTCACTCAGGCCGTCTCCAACGCGAACGACGCAATCAACGTTGCCCAGATCGCGGACGGCGCAATGGGCACCGCGCAGGACGTTCTGCAGCGCATGCGCACGCTGGCAGTCAAGGCGGCAAACGAAGGTACCCAGGACACCGATTCATGGGCTGCCATCCAGGCCGAGATTACGACCCTCAACAGCCAACTCGATAACATCGGCTCGCAGACGAAGTTCGGGCAGACGCCACTGCTGGACGGCACCTACGACAAGAAGTTCCAAATCGGAGCTGATAGCACCGATCAGATCGGACTCACGCTAAGCACCGCCATCACCTCGGCTGGCCTCGGCACAGACGGGATCAACATCACCGACCTGGCCACCGCGTCGGCTGCCATCGACACGATCTCTACCGCGATCGGCACAGTGTCAACGGCTCGATCAGGTGTCGGTGCCGTGCAGAACCAGCTCAACTACACGGTCACGAACCTGCAGACCGCGATCACCAACGTCACGGCCTCTCGCTCGAACCTGACGGACGCCGACCTGGCCCAGCAGGTAACGCAGATGACCCAGTCGCAGATCCTGACCCAGGCCGCCACCTCGGTGTTGGCTCAGGCCAACTCCGCGCCGCAGGCCATCCTGAAGCTGCTGCAGTAGTAACGGCACGTGTGAGTGAGCCTGGCACACTCGCCGGCCTCGCCCACGCGCGCGGAAGAACCGAAGAGCACTACACCGCCGGGGCGGAGAGGTTCACAAGACCTCCCGCCCCGGCGTCTTCCGTCCCTGCGCACGTTGTGGCCAGGGCATACCAAGCTGAGCAGGCGATGCAGGATCTGCCCAACGGGAAATGCCCTGATCACCGTGACAACGTGACGTCCTCGCACCCGCCCAGGCCCTCCCTGCACCGCACGACAGCGTCCGGCTCGAGAGCGGCGTCATATTCGATCGGAAAGTTGCCAATGCGCCTCATATTGCGCGGCGCATCGACCGATAAAGACCTCGAGATCACGGCGCACATACAATCGGCGCCCACGGAGGGGACATCATGACATCGGCAACTGGAAGCGTCTCGTTCAATCCTTCGCAACTGCTCGGTGGCTCCGCCGGCAAGATCGATACGGACGCGCTGATCGACGCGCTGATGGCCGCGAAGTCCATCCCACAGAATCAGCTCAAAGACAAGCTCGCCAAGCAGCAGACCCTGAACGACAACGTGCAGGAAATGAACCGGCGCATGCAAAGCATCACCGCCGCAGCGACCGCTCTCACCGACTTGTCGTTCGATGGCGTGCCCACCAAGGCAACATCCTCACTCACCTCCGTAGTAGCGAGCAGCACGGGCGGAGCGGCCGCAGGAAGCGCGACGTTCACGGTGGTGCAAAGCGCGGCAGCGCAGGTGTCGACCGTCACGGCGTCGGGTGCGGTCGCCGATTACACCCAGGGGCTCGATCTGACCGTCGGGTCCGGGGCGCCCGTCCACATCAACCTCGCATCCGGCTCCGCTACGGACATCGTGTCCGCGATCAACACGGCCAACGCGGGAGTTCGAGCCGCCGTGGTGAATACCAACGCCGGCCAGGTGCTGCAGTTTACTGCCACGAAAACCGGTACCGATAACAGTTTCTCGATCACTGGATTTGCCAACACCGTCAACGACATCACCACGGCCACCGACGCCCAGGTTTCCGTCGGAACCGGGGCAGGGGCCTACACGATCTCCTCGTCGACCAACACCTTCACAGATGCCATGCCCGGCGTCACGTTCACCGTCTCGGCCGCCGCAGTTGGTTCCGATGTGTCGATCACGGTCGATGACGACGTGTCCGCCCTGAGCGGCAAGATGCAGGCGCTCATCGACGCGATCAACGCCGCGAAGGGCGGCATCAAGACCCTCACCGCCAAGGGCGGCCTGTTCCAGGGCGACAGCACCATGAACGGCATCGGACTCGATCTGGCCAACGCCATCTCGTCCGGCACCGCCGGCGGGAGGTCGCTCACCGAGTTCGGCATCGATATGGACAAGGATGGCGTCGTCTCGTTCGATGCAGCGAAGTTCGCCTCGGCCTACCAGTCCGACGCGGCCGGCACATTGGCGGCCATCGGATCCGGTGGCTTCGCCACCGCGATGCGGCAGGTGAGCGAGGCCGCGTCCACTCCTGTCATCGGCTCCCTGTCGGTTGCGATTGCTTCCGACCAGGCAAAGGTCGACGACCTCAATACCCAGATTGCCAAGTGGGACGACAGGCTCGCCCGGGAGCACGACGCGCTGGTCCTCAAGTACACGGCCATGCAGACAGCGCTGGCCAAGCTGCAGTCCACCGGCGACTGGCTCACGAACATGTTCAAGTCGATCACGGACGGCCAGAAGAGCAACTGACCGAAACCCCGCAGCAGAACGTGAGCACCTGGTTCGAAGCGCCGCGGTGACGGCTGCCTGCGGACCCCGGTGACGCTTCGTCAGCGCACCGCGCTGCAGCTCCGCGTGTCCACAGCAGGCGGCTCATCCACACGCAGTCGAGCGGACTGGCGCGGCAATCAACAAAACGCGATCGTGTGTGCATGCATCGCGCCCTTACGGAAAGCCTTCGCAGTAGCGGAGGTGTCATTTGCCGTCGTCGCTATCCGGAACTCGGCGGCCAGATCGACTACGCCACGCGAGTTGGCGAACTCGTGCGCGTGCTTCCGAACGTGTACGCGCATCGGGACCTGTCCCGAGACCGGCGAGTTCTGGCACGCGCCGTGGGCCCGTGGAACGAAAATGCCGTCGTCGTAGGCGAGGCCGCTGCGGCGCTCACGTTCTGGCGCACGCGCACCCGAGCACCGTCATGGTGGCGGGGCCACAGGCCCGGCTCCGGCACTCCGGAATCAGTTTCACGAGGCGCGTTGTCCCGCCCGAGCTGACCACGACCCGGCAGGGCATCCGGATCTCGTCACCCAGCCTGACAGCCCTCGATCTCGTGCCTGCGAGCCCCGGCTATTCGATCGACGATGTGCTGCGCACCCGGACCGCCACCATCGCGGGCATGTACTTCGCGTTGGGCCTCACCACGTGGCGGAAGGGCAACACCACGCGGCGCCGGCTGCTGCTGGACTCCCGCTCCGAACCGTGGTCCCCCCGAGAGCGGCTCGCACATCGACTGCTGCGCGGCGCCGGCATCACCCGGTGGCGCGCCAATGTGCCGATCGTGTGCAACGGCAATCTGTTCTTCCAGGACATCGCCATGGACGACTGCCCTCTGGTGATCGAGATCGACGGCAGACAGCACTTGGACCCGGCGGCGGCTGATTACGACCGGTGGCGCGGCAATCTGCTCCTGCTCGCGGGCAAACAGGTACTCCGGTTCACGGCGGAGCGATTGGACGATCCCGAAGGCTTCATCGACATGATCCGGCGAGCGCTCGTGGTCTGCGGCGCGCAAGCGGCGACCCGAGGAAGAAGGTCGAGGATTGCACGCTAGATCGAGGGCGGCTTCACGCGACCTGCGGCAATGCTCAGGCGGCCGGATCTAGCGTGCAATCCTCGACTTTCCGCTGTGTGCCAGAGCCCCCAGGCCACCGCTCGGATACCGCCGGTGCCCGCGGGATCACCCGAACGCCGCCCGGCCCAGCAGGCGAAAGTGCTTAAGCACCGGGGCAA
>CALCHX010000170.1 GCA_937906875.1 uncultured Gemmatimonadota bacterium
GATCGTTCCAACGTTCACGTGCGGCTTCGTCCGCTCAAATTTCGTCTTGGCCATGACTCAAGGTTCCGAATGCGAAGGGTTGACGCCCGACGAAGGACGACGAATCACGGACGCGATGCCCCGGCGGGGCCTCCGTCCGTATCCGCCATCCTCCATCCTCTGACACCGCCACGACCGGCATGGGACCCGGACCGCATCCCAGCAGGATGCGGAAACGGACCATGAGCGCGGATGTCCTCAGTGCTGATGAAGCCTCCAGACATCGCGACACCCCCCGGGAAGACATGGCGGTGACGCCTCACACCAGGCGCTGGGCGCGTATGGCGGGAAACCACGAAACGTACCACCACGATTGATCGTCTGCAACCCCCTTCGCGCCATCCTCGGGGCCATGACGCCGCACGGCCCCGCCAGCGCCTGGGCGCCAACGGGGCCGTGCGAGAGCTCGCGATCGGGATTGAACCGATGACCTCACCCTTACCAAGGGTGTGCTCTGCCAACTGAGCTACGCGAGCGAGCAGAACCGAACAGATGCAAGCTTCTCTTGCTTGCCCAACAGTGCTCAAGCGGGAGACGGGACTCGAACCCGCGACATCAAGCTTGGAAGGCTAGCGCTCTACCAGCTGAGCTACTCCCGCAGGCCTGTACGCCCAGCACGCCACCGGCAACGCTGAACGCCCTGTCTCAAACTACTACCAGAACCGACAACTTCCAATATTGCCGCCGACCCCCGGTCAGCCGACCGGATGGCTGGACCAGCCGATGGTGGGGGAAGGATTCGAACCTTCGAAGGCTTGCGCCGTCAGATTTACAGTCTGATCCCGTTGGCCACTTGGGTACCCCACCGGGCCCGCAGCCATCGGTATCACTGCCGCGAGAGACAGGGATTGTAGCGGCGCCGTGGAGCAAAGTCAACGGATGGAAGCGACCCACCTCGCGCCGATCCCAACTGCCCGGTCGAGCACCCGCAGGAGCCGCCCGATGACTGCAAATGCGACAAGCTGGCGGTGGGATTCGAACCCACGACCTACCGCTTACAAGGCGGTTGCTCTGGCCAACTGAGCTACGCCAGCAACTGCCGACCGGAGAGCGTCGATCGGCTCATGCTGTCTGCCACAATCCGTGAAATCTACACGATCGACAAGGCTGCCGGGAGCCACACCAGCCTCTGCGATCTACCCGGGCATGACGCCACAGTACCGGTGAGCGGCGCCACCCGCCGGACCTCGTCAGTGGAAGCGTTCCAGGACCGTGCCCGAGGGCGTATCCCGCACCTGCCAGCCCGCCTCACCCAGTTCGTCCCTGATCAGGTCGGCAGACGCGAAGTCGCGCCCTGCCCGCGCCGCTGCCCGCGCCGTCCGTCGTTCAATGGCCCAGGCAATGCCCTCCGACCCCGCCGACGGCGCCTGGCCGTCCACAGACCCGGCCGCCGCTTCCCCGCCCTCCGGCTCCGTCGCGCCGAGCAGGAGTTCCACCGTGCCATCCGGCGCCACCCGTGTCACGTCGGGCTCCACGTCGAGCACTCCGTTGATGAGTGCGTAGACCTCGCGCGCCCTGACGACCGCCCCGACGTCGTTGCCCCGCCGATCCAGTTCGGCGTTCCCCTCGCTGACGAAGGTGAAGAGCGCGGCCATCGCTTCCGGCCCGTTCAGGTCATCAGCCAGCGCCTCCCGCACGGCCGCCTCGGCACGCTCGGCGGAGGCGGCCAGGGCCGGCGTGCCGGCCGCGGCGTCGCGTAGCCGACCGGCAAAGCCACCTATCCGGCGCACCGCCTCCGCCGAGGCGTCCAGTGCCTCCTCGGTGAAGTTCAACTGCTTCCGGTAATGGGTGGAGAAGATGAAATGTCGCAACGCCGCCGCCGAGCTGCCGGCCTCCCGCAACTCCTTCACGGTGGAAACGTTCCCTACCCGCTTCGCCATCTTCGAATTGTCCACCAGCAGGAACTCACCGTGGCACCAGACACGACTGAACGTCTTGCCGGTCGCCCCTTCGGACTGCGCGATCTCATCCTCGTGATGCGGGAAGATGAGGTCGATCCCTCCGCAGTGAAGATCCAGCGTCTCGCCAAGGATATCCATCGCCATCGCCGAGCATTCCAGGTGCCAGCCCGGACGACCACGACCCCACGGGGAGTCCCACGCCGCTGCCGCCGCCTCGTCCTCGGCCTTGGCTGCCTTCCAGAGGGCAAAGTCGCGGGCATTCTCCTTCGAATAGTCGTCGTGCGCTACCCTCGCTCCTGGCTTGAGCTGGCGCGTATCCAGCCTTGACAGCCTGCCATATGTCGGGAAGCGGTCGATCGCGAAGTAGACCGAATGGTCGTCCGCCTGGTAGGCGAGCCCGTTCTCCATCAGCCGCTCGACGAGCGCTATCATCTGCGGGATGTAGTCCGTCGCCCTCGGATAGTGCTCGGCGGGCTGGATCCTCAGGTACTTCCGGTCAGCGTGAAAGATCTCGATCACCGGGTCCGTCACCTGATCGATCGTCTTTCCGAGTTCGCTGGCGCGCTGGATGATCTTGTCCTCGACGTCGGTGAGGTTCATGACCTGATTCACCTTCCAGCCGCGCAACTGCAGCGCTCGCCGCAGCAGGTCCTCGAACAGGAATGTGCGGAAGTTCCCCAGGTGGGCAGGGTTGTAGACGGTGGGTCCGCATGTGTACATGCGGACGGTGTCGTCATGGGCTGGAGCGAACGGCTCGACGCGGCGAGTGAGCGTGTTGTAAAGCCGGAAGTCGGTCATGCGGACGGCGGCGGGAACGGGAACGGGAAAGGCGGTGCGCGCGAGGCCAGGCCTGACGACGGATGTCCGTCGATCGACGGAGGGATGCCCCGCCTCGCCGAAGCTAGGGGGGACCCGGGGCGGTTGCAACGGGCGCGACGACGCCGGAGGAGGGCGCGCACGCCTGCTCCAGCCCCGGTTCCAGCTCCCGCTCCAACTCCCGCTCCATGGCCTCCGGCCCTCCGCAGAGCGTGGTGAACGCCTGACGTTCGGCCACGCGTTGCATCCTGCCCGGCTCGCGACGTGCCGAGTGGCGCCCGCTGGACAGCGCGATCGTCACCAACGGAGCGAGGGGAGCACAGTGGCCAGGCGGCCCGGCCATGACGACGGTACAACCGGAACCAGTCAGCGCGTCGAGTACCGCCGCCTCGAGCAGCATCGGCGCGGCCCCTGGCGAGGCACCTGCCCTACGTCCCGCGCTCGCGACAGGATCGCCATCCAGGACATCGATCGCTTCGCGTCGATCAAGAAATAGCCAGCGGGCACCAGCGACGACGGCAGCGGCCGTCGCCACCAGCCGGACGGCCACGGGTGGCAACTCGACGACCCGCCTCCCGAGCGAACCAGCCAGTGCGCAGCGCCGCGCCACCCGGGCGACCAGGAGATCGGCAGCGGCCTGACCGCGCTCGGGCGGCACCGCCGCCTGGAGCACGTCGCTGACGGTCTGACAGGCATAGGGCCGCCAGCCTGCCCCGACGAGCGCCCGCGGTGGCGGCGGCACGATGAGTCCACTGGCGGCGCGCCAGACAACAGAACCACGGTCCGGCGTTACGAGGCCGGCCAGGCAACGAAGCAGGGTTACCGGCCCCAGGCCGCCCCCCACGAGGGCCGTCGAGCGGCCGGCCTTCACGGAGAGCGACAGGTCGCGCAGCACGGCGTGACGCAAGCGGTGAGCATCCAGCTCCGCATCGTAGCTCTTCCAGAGAGCCCTGCAGGACACCGATGCTGCGGCAATGGCTTGGGCTTTGTCCATGCCCGGAGTCTCGGGCCCGGGAGTTCACCACGCACAATCGCGCAACGGCAGCCCGCGTCGAAACCACGCCGTCGCCAGGGTCGCGTCGATCGACGGCGGCCGAGGCTGGTCAGGCGGGAAGACGGGACGCTGCCGCGTCGGCTCCGGTGAGTGGGCCGAGCGAGAGGATGTCCGGAGGCGGACCAGCGGGCACCAGCACTCCGCCGCGCGCCGCCGGCAGGCGCAGCACCAGCATCCGGTCCCGGGCCCGCTGCCGGAAGCCCTGGCCCTCGTAGATGCGGTTGATCAGGATGCGCCGCACGACAACCATGAGCGCCGCCAGCGCCGGCACCGCCACGAGTAGCCCGGTGATGCCGAGCAGCTTCCCGAAGATGAGCACGGCGACGATGGTGAGCACGGGCGGCAGCTTCACGTTGCGCGCCATGATCAGGGGCGCCACGAGGTTGCTCTCCAGCAGGTGGATGACCACACCCAGCAGTATCACCAGGAGCGCCTGGGTTCCGCCCGCCGGTCCATCCAGGACGAACAGGGCCGGCAGCAACGTCGACACCAGCGTGCCGAAGAACGGCACGATCGCGACGACACCGGTGAACACCCCGAAGGTGAGCCAGTAGGGCACGCCGAGCAGATACAGCCCCACGGCGGTCAGGGCAGCCAGGATCGTCATGGCCAGCAGTTGCCCCACGATCCAGTGCCGTAGCGTGTCGCCCAGGTCGTGGAGTACGTCGCGCACGAGATCCCGATGCAGCGGATGGAACAGCGCGATCAACCACTCCCGGTAGAGGCCGGGATAGAGAGCCAGGTAGATGCTCATGATGATCACGGCAAAGACGTTGATCGCCCCGTGGAGCACCGAGACCAGCTTGGGTACCAGGTTCTCGAAGTAGATCCCGACCTGCTGCCAGGCCGCGCCCAGCAGTCTGTGCTCCCCCGACCCCAGGGTATCAGCGATGCCCGGAAGCCGAGCAAGGCTGGCCTCCAGGCGGGTCTCCCAGGTGGTGATGTACTCCGGCAGCACCCGAACCAGCGACTGTGTCTGCTGGACGATGGGTGGCACCAGCACCCAGACGAAGCCGGCCACCACGGCCACGCTGAACAGCAGCGCAGCGGCGAATGCCAATTGATGCGGCATCCGGAAACGGGCGACCAGGAAGTCGGTGATCGCGCCCAGGTAGAGCGCGATCAGGATGGCGATGAAGAGGAGGATCAGTACATCGGCCACTGCCCCGAACAGCCAGAGCAGCAGGATCGTCATCACCGCCGCTGCCAGCAGCGGTCCGGCGCGGAACCGGCCGCCGGGCGCGGCGGTGGTGCTCAACTGTTGGTGGCCTGGTCGGGGAGTTCCTCCACCTCGGCCTCCTCGGCATCTGCTGGAGCCGCCTTGCCCTCACCCGGCTTGAGCTGACGGTTGGCGGCCGGCGAACCCGCGGGCAGGACGCCCATCTTCTGCTTGAGGGCGAGCAACTGCATCTCGGCGTTCGCGCCACTTGCCCCCGCCTCCAGCGCCTTGAAGTCGGCCGACAGCCGGTCACCGCTGAACTCCTCGTCTATCTCCGCCGACGCCCGGATCTGCCGTTCGCTCTGCTCGATGCGCTCTTCCATCCGCGCGAAGGCCTCGAACGCCGACCGCTCGGAGAGCGACGACATGGTCTCGCTGATCCGCTTCTGCGCCTGGGCGCGACGCTGGCGAGCGAGCAGGAGGTTCTTCTTGCGCTTCGCCTCCTCGATCCTGTCGTTCAGGTCACGGAGGGAGTTCTTGAGCGCCTCGGTGTCATGCCGATGGCGACCCCAGGTGTCCTCGAGTTGACGAGCATGCTCCACATGCTCGGTGTGGCGCACCAGTGCCTGCTTGGCCAGATCATCGCGCCCCTGCTGGATGGCGAGCATCGCCTTCTGCTCCCAGTCCTGGGCCTGGCGGATCTCACCATCGGCCTGGTCGCGCAGACGCTTCTCATCGGCGATTGCGCTGGCCACCTGCTGCTTGGCCTTCACGAGCTGGTCGCGCATGTCGATGATGATCTGATTCAACATCTTCTCGGGGTCCTCGGCCGAGTTGATCAGATCATTGATGTTCGACTTGAGCAGCGACGAAAAGCGATCGAAGATACCCATACTCAACGCTCCTCACGGTACGACGCCAGTTCGCGCAGGTGCGACGACAGGGCCAGGGTCATGCTCTCATAGGTTGCCAGGAACTCCTCGTAGTCGAGATGAGACAGTTCCAGGGTCTCGGTGAGCACGATGTCATCACCCTCTATGCCATAGGAGCCATGGAGGAGATCCATCGCGTTCAGTTCCAGCAGTCGTCGGTTGAGGCCGGCGCAGCGGGCGTCGTCCTCGGGAATGGTCATCACCTTCACCCGCAGTATCACAACGGGCGGCGAGTAATGGACCACCACATCCAGGTCCAATGCTCCGCCTGGCCGCACGAGCCACAGCCCGTTCTCGACCTCGGAGTAGCTGGTTCCTTCCGAGCCAAGACGGTCCAGATACGATTCAATGTCGTCGCGAGTCACCATGCCGCACTCTCTTGTTGAGGCTGAGTGGCCCTACGTGCTGCCGGGGTCGGGTGTTTCGGCAAGATAGTACCATGGTCGCTGACGGACGAGGGGTGCGTCGTCGGTAGTGGCCGCACCTCGCTCGTCAGGAGCTGTCCGGACGACGTCGTGCGGGCCGTCCCTCGAGGCCCTGCTTCGCCGCCGATCGCTTTCCGGTCGGGGAGTTGGCCGCCGACCTTCTCGACGCCCGTGCAGGTGCGTTCGACTCCGTGGGCGCCGTCTTCGCAGGCAGAGATTCCCCGGACCTGGATGCGTCCGTCGCCGCCGATGCCGCGGATTTCATGGCTGCCCTGGCTGACTTCGCTGTCCTGGCTGCTGCCGCGGCTGCCTTCGGCGTCTTCGTCGTTCCGGCAGTCCTCGATGGCCGCGATGATGGCGAGCCGCTTGCCGTGGAGCCGGTTTCGAGTGACGAAGCTCCGGCTCCATTCCCGTTGGAGGCAGCCATCGATCGGAGCAACGGACGCAGGTAGCGTCCGGTATACGAGGCCGCCACGCTGGCCACGTGCTCCGGCGCCCCTTCGGCCACGATGGTACCACCACGCTCACCGCCGCCCGGACCCAGATCGATGATCCAGTCGGCTGTCTTGATCACGTCCAGGTTGTGCTCTATGACCACCACCGTGTTGCCCCGCTCCACCAGTCGATGGAGCACTTCCAGCAGCATCCGGACGTCCTCGAAGTGCAGTCCGGTAGTCGGCTCGTCCAGGATGTAGAAGGTGCGCCCGGTGTCGCGCTTGGAGAGCTCCGTGGCGAGCTTGACACGCTGCGCCTCGCCCCCGGAGAGCGTCGTCGCACTCTGCCCCAGATGGATGTAGCCCAGGCCGACCTCGGTGAGCGTTCGCAGCTTCGTGGCGATCCGGGGCTGGTTCTCGAACAGACTCAAGGCGTCGACGACCGTGAGTTCGAGCACGTCGGCAATGGTGTAACCACGGAAGCGCACCTCGAGGGTCTCCCGGTTGTATCGCCTTCCCTTGCAGACGTCGCAGGGAACGTAGACATCGGGCAGGAAGTGCATCTCGATCTTCACCAGGCCGTCGCCCTGGCACGACTCACACCGCCCGCCCTTCACGTTGAAGGAGAAGCGGCCGGGCCCGTAACCGCGGATCCTGGCCTCCGGCATTTCGGCAAAGAGCTCACGAATGGGCGTGAAGAGCCCGGTGTAGGTGGCCGGGTTGGATCGCGGCGTACGCCCGATGGGGCTCTGATCGATGTCTATGACCTTGTCCAGATGCTCCAGGCCGAGCAGGCGGTCGTGGGCACCCGGGACCACGCGCGACCGGTAGAAGTGGCGAGCGAGCGCGCGATGGAGGATGTGCTCGGTGAGCGTCGACTTTCCCGACCCCGACACGCCGGTGATGGCGACGAAGGTGCCCAGGGGGATCTGGATATCCAGATGTCGAAGATTGTGCTCATGGGCATTCTCGATCCGCAACAGGCGCGACGGGTCCGGCGCTCGGCGCGTCTCCGGAACAGCGATTCTTCGTGCGCCGGAGAGATACTGGCCGGTGAGCGACTCAGGATGCGCGATGATGTCGTCGACGCTTCCCGCCGCTACCACGCGACCTCCATGGCGGCCAGCACCGGGTCCCATGTCGACGAGGAAGTCGGCGGCGCGCATGGTGTCCTCGTCGTGCTCCACGACGATGACCGTATTGCCCAGGTCCCGGAGCTTGCGGAGCGTGCCGAGCAGCCGCTCGTTGTCGCGCTGGTGAAGTCCGATGGATGGCTCGTCGAGGATATACAGCACGCCCACCAGCCGCGAGCCGATCTGTGTAGCCAGGCGAATGCGCTGCGCCTCGCCCCCCGACAGCGACTCCGCTGAACGGTTGAGCGTCAGGTAGTCCAGGCCCACGTCGGCGAGAAAGCGCAGGCGCTCGCGCACCTCCTTCAGGATGGGGCCGGCGACCTCGGCGTCCAGACCGGCCTTGCCCGGCCCTCGCACCGGCAACCCCTCAGCCCATGCAAGGGCGTCGGTTATGGAGAATCCCACAACGTCGCCAATCGATGTTCCAACCACGGTCACCGCCAGCGATTCCGGCCGTAGACGTCGGCCACCGCAGTCCTGGCACGGGTGGGCCATCATGTAGGCTTCGAGTTCCGCCTTCACGCTATCCGACGTCGTCTCGTCGTGTCGTCGCTGCACCGAAGCGAGTATCCCTTCCCATTGCAACGCCGGCTTCGCGCCGCGCGGCGACCGGTTGGAAGCTCGACGCGTGGCCGAGGCGCCATCGGCGCCATGGAGCAGCACATACCGCGCGCGCTCGGGGATCTCGCTCCACGGGCTCTCGAGGTCGAACTCCAACTCCCTCGCCAGCCCGGGAAGGATGACCTTGCGCAGGTAACCATCGGGCTCGCCCCACGGCAGGACCACGCCCTCGAGGAGACCGAGATCGTGATCTCCGATGACGAGCTGGGCACTGACTTCGCGGCGTGTGCCGAGCCCGCTGCAGGCAGCACAGGCGCCGAATGGCGAGTTGAAGGAGAAGTTGCGGGGCTCCAGTTCCGGCATCGAGATACCACACGATGGGCAGCCGTATCGCTCCGAGAAGAAATTGTGCTCGGCCGCCCTGTCGCTTCCGGCCAGCGGATGGCGAACCACCTCGACCATCCCGTCGGCGAGACGGAGCGCGGTCTCCACGGAATCGGCGAGCCGGCCGCGATCCTCATCCCTAACCACCAGCCGGTCCACGACGACCGCGATATCGTGGTTCTGTCGACGGTTCAGCTTTGGTGGTCGTTCCAGCTCCACCAACTCGCCATCCACCACGGCGCGCACGAAGCCCTGCTTGCGCGCATCCTCGAACAGTTCGCGGAACTCGCCCTTCCGTCCCCGCACCAGCGGCGCCAGAACCTCCAGACGGGTTCCGGTGGGCCACGAGAGGATGGTCGCGGCGATCTGGACCGGGCTCTGACGCTCCACCGCACGGCCACACTGGGGGCAGTGCGGCACGCCCGCGCGAGCGAAGAGAAGGCGGAGATAGTCGTAGATCTCCGTGACCGTGCCGACAGTGGAGCGCGGATTGTGGCCAGCCGACTTCTGCTCTATGGAGATCGCCGGCGAGAGCCCCTCGATCAGGTCCACATCGGGCTTCTCCATCAGCCCGAGGAACTGGCGTGCGTACGCCGAGAGCGACTCGACGTACCGTCGCTGTCCTTCGGCGTAGATGGTGTCAAAGGCCAGGGATGATTTTCCCGAGCCGGAGAGTCCGGTTATGACTGTGAGCCTGTCGCGCGGGATCGTGAGATCGACATCGCGCAGGTTATGCTCGCGGGCACCACGAATGATCAGCGCATCTTCCGACATATCCGGATAAAGTTGGCGGTCGGACCGTTCGCCGACAAGACTGTCTACCCCGTCAGCGATCCTCTCCAGGTCAAGTCCCTTCACCCCTCCGTCGCCGCGCCTTAGGTTGACTGTCGACCGGCTCTCCGTCAGCGAGACCAATCCCCGCCGGTTAGATTGCGCAGTCCGCTCATGAGGCACATGCCGCACACAGACACCGTAACGGTACTCACCACGGTCGCCACGCCGGACGAGGCGGAATCGCTCGTCCGAACCCTTCTTGAACGGCGCCTCATCGCCTGCGGCACATTCCTGCCAGGCGCCAGGTCGCTTTACCGCTGGGAGGGCAAGATTGCTGACGAGACGGAGGTGATGATCATCCTGAAGACTCGATCAGCACGGCTTGCCGGGCTCGAAGCGGCCTTCGCCGAGTTGCACCCGTACAAGGTGCCCGAGTTGCTCGCGCTTCCGGTGACCGCCGGGCACGAGAAGTACCTGGCGTGGATCAACAGAGAGACTGCGCTGGTGTTGTCATGACGGAGGAGAAGCAGATGGATGGGCAGGGCGACGTGACGGCAGGTGCGCGCGAAGCTGGCGCGCGCAAGGCAGGTGCGCGCGGAGCCGGTGCGCGCGAGGCTGCCGGACGGAAGGAACCGGCGGAGGTGCCGCCTGCCGATGCGGCCGCGATGAGCGAACCCGGCGCGGCCACCACCGACGTCCCGAACGACGCCGAGGATGCGCCCGAGCCGGTGGTGCCGGAAGCATTGCTCAGGGCGCGCCAACTGGCCGCCAGCGGCAACTCGCTGAGTGCCATCGCGGCCCTGCGCGAATTCCTGAGCGAGCAACCGCGCAATATCGCCGTGCGTGCGGAGCTGGCTCGGCTTCTGGAACAGAATGGGCAGTTGGATGCCGCCGTCCTGGAACTGGATCGGGTGCTGGATCAGGCACCAGACGCCCTCGACATGCTGATCCTGCGCGCCGGGTTACTGGCCGGGCTGCTGCGCTACGAGCGCGCGGAAGCCGACCTGCGGCGCGCCCAGAAGCTGTCCGACACCAACCTCGCGGTGCTCACCGGGCTCGGAAACCTGGCCTGCAAGCGTGGTCGCTGGCGGGAGGGTCTGGAGCCGCTGCGCCGGGCGACCGAGCTGGATCCGACGCACGGACCGGCGTTCTACTACCTGGGTGAGGTCTACAGCAGGCTCGATCAGCTTCCACCGGCGCTGGCCGCATATGAGCGGGCGATCGAACTGGATGATGGCAACTGGCGAGCGATGAAGGGTCTCGGGAACGTGCTCGACCGCCTCAAGCGGCACGATGAGGCCGCCCTCGCGCATCGCCGGGCGCTCGAGGCGCAGCGGCGCTAGGCGGCCGGCAGCCCGAGTCGCCGTCTCGTGATGGGCCATGAACGCGATATGGTTTCCCGACAACGCGATTCCGAAGTTCGCCAACCCTGCATGCACCCGGTTTGCCGCATGATGGAAGGAGCAGGCGTTTGACGACGTTCCACGAACTCGTCCGGGACACGCTGCGAGAGGACTACGACATCGAGGGTGATGTTGGCTCGTTGCCCGGCGAAGTCGACCTGAATTTCCTCGTCGCCGCCCCCACCGGACGCTTCGTGTTCAAGGTGATGCGCGCTGGCTGCGATCCGCGATTCGTCGCGATGCAGGTCGCGGCCATGGCACATGCGCGCACCGGCGACCTCGCTGGCCAGGTGCCGGAAGTGATCCATACGGGCGGCGGGGCGCTCCATACCACCGTCGTCGACCACCGCGGCGAGGAACGCATAGCCTGGCTCACGACGTTCCTTCCCGGGAAGCTGATGGCCGACGTGGAAGTCAGGACACCGGCGCTCGCTGCCTCGACCGGGACCCTGCTCGGACGGCTCGACAGGGCGCTGCAGACGTTCGATCATCCGCTGCTCGACCGCGAGTTGAAGTGGGATCTCCGGCATGCGTGCTGGATAGCTGCCCACATCGACCTGATCGAGGACAGGGAGCGACGCGCTCGCATTGCGGGCATCCTGGTTGACTTCGAACGTGACGTGAGTGCGCGACTCGACACCCGGCCACGCAGTGCGCTCCATAACGACGCGAACGACATGAACGTGCTCGTCTCGCTCGAGGACGGGGCGCAGCAGGCGACGGGCATCATCGACTTCGGTGACATGGTCCGCGGGCCGAGAGTCTGCGAGGTCGCGATAGCGATGGCCTACGCCATGATGGGCCCTGGCGATCCGCTGGCTCGTGGAGCAGCGCTGGCTGGCGCCTATCACCATGCCTTTCCGTTGGGCGACGAGGACATCGCGCTCCTCGCACCGCTCGTCCTGCTACGCCTGGCCGTCAGCGTCACGAATGCCGCGATACAGCGCCGGGAAGAGCCGGCGAATACCTATCTCACGATCAGCGAGGCGCCTGCCTGGCGACTGCTCGACTACCTCGACGCGCTGGGCGAGGCGGAGTTCACGAGCGCCATCCACGCGGCCTGCTCCGGCGGCGCCGGCTCGCCGTCCGAGGTCGTCAACAAGCGCAGTCTGCTGGCCCGGCGCCGTCTCGTCGCGCTCGGCAACCAGTCGCTGTTCTACGACGATCCGCTGCACCTGATGAGCGGACGTGGCCACTTCCTGTACGATGCGGATGGCGTCGAGTATCTGGACGTCTACAACAATGTGCCTCATGTGGGCCATTCGCATCCGCACGTCGTCGAGGCGGTGGCCCGCCAGATGGCGACGCTCAACACGAACACTCGCTATCTGCAGGACATGCACGTCGAGTACGCCGAGCGCATGCTCGCGTTGCTGCCGCCGCACCTGACGAGGATCGTCTTCCTGAGTTCCGCCAGCGAGGCCAACGAACTGGCGCTCCGCCTGTCGCGCGCGGCGACCGGTGCGCGTGACATGATCGTGATGGATCACTGCTATCACGGCAACACCACCGGCGCCATGGACATCAGCCCGTACAAGTTCAGGCATCCCAGGAGCCTGAGCGGTGCGCCCGACTGGGTGCATGTGGTGTCGCAGCCAGATGTCTACCGCGGGACGCACCGCGGTGAGGACGCCGCGGAGCAGTACGTCGCTGACTTTCGCGCCATCGTCGAGGAGGTCGGTCGTTCCGGCCGCCGGCTGGCCGGCTTCATCAGCGAGTGTGTGCCGAGCGTCGGCGGCCAGATCGTGCTCCCCCCAGGTTACCTGAACGCCTGCTACGCCATGGTGCGGGATGCCGGCGGCATCTGCATCGCCGACGATGTACAGACGGGGCTCGGCAGGCTGGGCCACTGGCTCTGGGGCTTCCAGCAACAGGAGTGCGCACCGGATGTGGTGGTCTGGGGCAAGCCGCTGGGCAACGGCTTTCCGCTTGCCGCCGTCGCCATGACGAACGCTGTCGCCGAAGCTTTCTCCAGGGGCCCCGAGTTCTTCGCGACCTTCGGCGGATCCAGCGCCGCCTGTGCTGCTGGCGGTGCCGTGCTGGACGTCCTGATCGGCGAGAGGTTGCAGGACCGGGCGCGTGAGACCGGCGACATGCTCCTGGCCGGCCTTGACGCACTTGCTGACCGACACGAGATCATCGGAGACGTGCGCGGCTACGGCCTCTTTCTCGGCGTGGAGTTGGTACGCGACCGGGCCCGTCGCGAGCCGGCTTCGGCAGAAGCAGCGAGGGTGGAGAACCTGCTGCGGGAGAGGGGTGTGCTGCTGGGGCTCGAGGGTCCGGACAACAATGTCCTCAAGATCAGGCCGCCCATGAGCTTTGACAGCGCCGCCGCGGACCAGCTCCTGACCCGTCTCCATGAGGTGCTGACGACGATCGCCTGAGTGTGAATGTGAGCGGTATCATGCGCGCCGACAGTGTCGGAGACCGCACTGAGTCCGCCCACGGGCGGACGGCCCGCGACTCAGGCGGCCAACGTGGTCCCGCAGCCAGGGCAGAAGCGTGCTCCCGACTCGTTCACCGCGGCACCACAATCCGCGCAACAGCCCGGCAGGTACCGGCCACAGCCGGAGCAATAGAGGGCATCCGGCTCCGGACGCGGGCCACAAGCCGCGCACTCATGAAGACGGGCCATCTGCCGCTTCACGGCCGCCTCGGCGGCGTCGCCGATTGCCGCTACGTCTCCCGCTCCCGCGACCGGCACGGCCGCCGCCGCGTCCGAAGCGCGCAACTCAGCCAGCGCGAGGTCGGTGTAGCGTGACTTGAGCGCCGCATAATCGCTGTCCGAGAGCTTCCCCGTAGCACGATCGAACTCCGTCTCGCGGAGCGCGGCCACGGCATCCTCTTCAGGATGATCCACCGCGCGGGATGCCGGCGGGAGTGTCGCCCCCGGATCGGCAAAGAGCGGGTAGAGCACGAATGCCAGGCTCACCAGCGCCAGCAGTGTGCCCACGACGAGGGCCAGGGTCACTGTTCATCCCGGCGAATGGCCGCCTCCAACCGCTCCAGTTCGTCGCTCGTGGCATCGGGAACGAACCGGAGATCGTGCTCTCCCTCCTCTCCCGCTCCGGTCGGTCGACGCCAGTTCCTGAGCAACACGAGGATGCCGATGGCGCCGGCGCCGATCAGCGTGAACGGAGCGAACCAGCCCACGAGGTTGAAACCCTGCTTGGGTGGCGCCATCAGGATGTGCTCTCCGTACGCATCCTGAAAGGCGGCCATGATCTCCGGCGCCGAGTATCCCCCTTCCACCAGCCTCACCACGTCCCAATGGATCCGCGGCGAGAAACCACAGGACGGCATGGACGTCCGGCAGGTGAAGATGTCCAGGGTGCAGGGACAGGGACAGGAGAGCTTGCGCTCCAGCGCGTCGCGCTCGTTCGCCGACATGCTGGGTTCCGCGCCCGGCCTGGCCGGCAGGCTGACTGGTACGTACCCATCCCCCTCCATCGACGTGCCCGGTATGTCCTGGCCCAACAGGCGCCCGGCAGTCAACGCCGGTGCGACCGCGGCAGCGGCGAACAGGAATCCACGTCGATCCACGATTGACAGGTCGCTCATGCGGTTCCTGAACCCCATACTCACAGAGAAGCTCCCGCGACGGGCCGCGCTCCATCCACCGCACCAGGTTCCAGCGGTGCCATGTAGCCGCTCTGCGTTCCGCGACGCTGTGCCTGCGGCCACATCACTATCAGGCCGCCCAGCGCCATCACGATACCGCCATACCAGACCCACCAGATGAGCGGGTTGAAATTGATGCGCACCTCCACCGTCTGATCGTCGGTGACGCCGACGAGCACCAGATAGACGTCCTGCTTGAGACTCTCCAGGATACCCACCTCCGTGGACGGTTCGAAGGTGGGGATCCCCCTGCTATCCACGTGCTGACGGCGCTCACTCGTCAGCAATCCCATGGGCTTCCCTTCCCGGGCCAGCTCGAGCGTCACGCCGGTGACGAAGCGATTGAGCGATTCGAACTGGGAGACGCCCTGATTGACGAACGTCCATCTGTCGCCGTAGGGATCCACCGCTTCGAAGGTCTCTCCCGGCGTGAGCGTCACGTCGTATTCCGACTTGAATGCCTGGCCGGCAAAGGCAGAGAACAGGATCACGACGCCAAAGTGGACTACATAGCCGCCATAACGCCGACGGTTGCGGACCACGAGGTTGTAGAGCGCCACGAACAGGTTCTCGCCGTACATCCGGTGCCGCGCCCGGGTACCCTTGACGAACTCCTGGAGGATCGTGCCGAGGACGAAACCGGCCAGCAGATAGGCGACCAGCGCATAGCCGTCGCGCATGCCGAGCGCGAACAGGATGGCTCCCGTGGCAACACCCAGGAAGACCGGCCAGGCGAACTGTCGCTTCAGGTTGGCCGTGGAAGCGCGACGCCAGGCGATGAGCGGACCGATGCCCGTGAGGGCGAGCAGCAGCAGGCCCAGCGGAATGTTGACCGCGTTGAAGAAGGGCGCGCCGACGGTGATCTTGGAGCCCTTCACGGCCTCGCTGATGATCGGGAAGAGCGTTCCCCAGAGCACCGAGAAGGCAATGCCCACGAGCACGAGGTTGTTGTACAGGAACGCGGCCTCGCGGCTCATCATGCTCTCCAGCTCAGCGCGCGCCTCCATGTCCTTCAGGCGCGTTGCCACCAGGTAGGCGGTGACGACCAGCGCGAAGATCAGGAAGCTGCTGAACCACGGACCCACCGGTGACTGGGCGAACGAATGCACGCTCTCGATCACGCCGCTACGCGTGATGAACGTCCCCAGGATGGAGAGGAGGAAGGTGGCGACGACGAGAACCACGTTCCACTTCCGCAGCATCCCTCGCTTCTCCTGGATCATTATGGAGTGGAGGAATGCGGTACCGGTGAGCCACGGCAGCAGTGACGCGTTCTCCACCGGATCCCAGGCCCAGAAACCGCCCCAGCCCAGCTCCACATAGGCCCACCACATGCCAAGCGTGATGCCCACGGTGAGGAAGAACCAGGAGATGAGCGACCAGCGGCGTACCGCGACCAGCCACTCGGCGTCCAGTCGGCGGGTGATGAGGGCGCCGATGGCGAAGGCAAAGGGGATCGACGTGGCGACGTAACCCAGGTAGAGGTTCGGCGGATGGATCGCCATCCCCGGGTTCTGCAACTGCGGGTTCATTCCCCGCCCGTCCACCGGCGTCCAGCCCAGCCGCTCGAACGGATTGGCGGCGAGCACGGTGGTGAGGAGGAAGAAGACGAGGATGACGGCGAGGGTGCCCGTCACGTAGGGCATCAACTCGCGGTTGTCCTTCTGGTGGGTGAGGACGCAGATCGCTGAATAGAGGCTGAGGATCAGCGCCCAGAAGAGCATCGAACCCGCCTGTCCGCCCCAGAACGCCGTGATCGTATAGATCATCGGCAGGTTGGCGCTCGTGTGCGAGGCTACATAGGCGAGTGAAAAATCGTGCGTGACCAGGGCCGTCAGCAGTCCGGCCGAAGCCAGGACGACGAAGCCGAACGTCGCGTACATCGCCCGCTCGCCGCTCACGATGAGATCGGCGCGGCGCATGTGTCCGCCGGCAAATGACACGGCCGCGCACCAGGCGGCCATCAACAACGAGATCCAGAGCGACAGCTCGCCAATCAGGATCACGAGGCCTGTTCCTGCGCACTCGCCGTGCGCTGCACTGCAGGTTGCGCCGTTGCCGGGCCGCCGGGCGCCCCGTCCGGATGTGTATTGCCTGTGCTGTCCGGGGCGTTCTCGTAACGGGACGCGCACTTGGCCAGCAGCGTCGTCGCCTCGAATGTGCCGTCGGGCGACAGACGGCCCTCCACCACCACGTCGACGCCGTCCGTGAAGGTGTCCGGCGTGATCCCGCGGTAATGGACCGGGTAGGTCTGCTGGCCGCTGCTATCGGCCATGACGAAACGCACCGCACGACCGCCGGGTTCTCGTTCGATCGTTCCGCTCACGACCCGGGCGCCGACCTTGACGCCTGTTTCGCGGAACGACGGGTCCTTGTCGATCCGGGCGGCCAGCTCATTGGGCGTCAGGTAGTACATACCCGTTTCACCGATCGAGCTGGCCATCAGGTAGGAGGCGGTGGCGAGAACGAACAGTCCACCAATGGCGAATTTCGTACGTGGCTTCACGGCTGATCACCCCGCGACGCACAGGTGGCCGCCGCCGGTCAGGAATTGGAGTTCACGGAGCCGGATGGCACCGCGTCAACAAATATAGCGCCCCGTCGGGCGGTTGGCCCCCTCCATGAATAACGTCTCCAGCGCGGCGAAAGTTACGCTCTGGATGAACGCACTCACCAGGAAGTGTTTCACCTTGTCCGCCCCGAACCAACCATCCCCCGCCGCCGCCGGCGGCTGGGCGGTGAGGAGGGCCGCCAGCAGCAGACCTTTCATCATCATGCCACGCGCACCCCGACGCCAGCTTCCGTCCCGCCCACGATCCCCAGCCGCCGCAACTCCCCGGCCAGCCTGGCCAGCGCTGCCTCCAACAGTTGAGCGTGGCCGGGCTGGTGGATCCAACTGCTGGCTCCTGATGGGTGGGGCAGAGGTATGGCCAGGCTCTGGACGCCGGCATGCGAGATGACATGCGCTTCACCTACGACATCACGCAGTGGTTGCGAGCCGAGCATGGAAACAATGGCCAGTCGTCCGACCAGCACGACCAGGGGCGGACGAAGCAGTCGCAGTTCGGCGTCCAGCCAGGGGCGGCAGTTCACCTGCTCGGCAGGCGACGGAACGCGGTCGCCACGGCCGCTGGGGGACGGACCGGGATAACAGCGCGTTACGGCGGCGAAGTGCAGACGGTGACGAGCAGCCCGTTCGTCCAATCCGGCTCGCTCGAGCCAGCGGAAGAGCGTGCGGCCAGCGCGACCGGCAAACGGCCGGCCGTCGTCCACCTCCACTCGACCCGGTGCCTGGCCAATCAGCATCCCACGTGGCACCAGGGACTCGGAAACGACCGGTCGGGCACATCCCGCCGGAAGCCGGCAGCGGCGGCAGCGGGTCAATGCCCGTCGGTGCTCCTCGAGCGCGATCGGCAGCTCGACCGACGACGTCACATCGCCCGCCACTCTCGACCTCCGTCCCACCGATCGCCCGTTCACCACTCCTCCTCGCTCGTCGCAGTCACCGTGCGAACCTCGCAAGACAGTTGCCCGGCGTTCAGCGGCCGCTCAGGCCGCAGGTTCGCTGTCGTCAAGCCCGCCTGCTTCCGGATCGCGCGCCCACGCCAGCGCCGTCCGCACCGCCCTGCGCCAGCCGGCAACACCGTCCCGGGCCGCCTCTGCACCGTCGCCCGGCAGGAAGGTCGTGAACTCACGCCGCTCGGCGAAGCTGGCCGCCGTGGGCCAGACCCCGCTCGAGAGGCCAGCCAGACCGGCCGCACCGAGCGCCGTCGTCTCCACCTGCAACGGTCGGTCCACCGGGCGACCCAGCAGGTCGGCCTGGAACTGCATGAGCCAGGAGTTCGCCGACGCCCCTCCATCCACTCGTAGTCTATCGAAATGCGCGCCGCTCTGGCGCTCCATGAGGTCGATCACGTCCCGCGTTCCGTGGGCCATGGCCTCCAGCGCCGCGCGCACCAGTTCGGCCCGCCCCGTACCGCGCGTCAGGCCGACGATCGTTCCCCGCGCCCGAGGCTCCCAGTCCGGCGCCCCGAGGCCGGCGAGCGCAGGCACGAAGTAGACTCCCCCGGTATCGGCGATACCGCGCGCCAGCTCCTCACTCGCCGCCGCCGTCTCCAGGATTCCCAGTCCGTCACGAAGCCACTGGATGGCCGCGCCAGCTATGAAGATCGCGCCCTCCAGCGCGTAGACCGGCTGGCCGGCGCTGTCGCAGGCGAGCGTCGTCAGCACCCCTGGAGAGTCCGACGGACGCTCGCTGCCGGTGTTGAGGAGGAGGAAGGCTCCCGTGCCGTAGGTCTGCTTCCCCTGTCCCCGCTCCCAGCAGCCCTGGCCGAACAGGGCGGCCTGCTGATCACCGGCGACGCCGCGGACCGGCACCGAACGCCCGAAGATCTCCGGAGTCGTGACGCCGAAGTCGCCCGCCGACGGTCGAACCTCGGGCAGCATGGAGCGCGGCACGCCAAACAGTTCGCAGAGCTCGGCGCTCCACTCCCGGCGCTGGATGTCGAACAGGAGGGTGCGCGACGCGTTGGTGTAATCGGTGGCGTGCACCATGCCGCCGGTGAGCCGCCAGATGAGCCAGCTATCCACCGTACCGGCCAGCAACTCGCCGCGCTCCGCCCGCTCCAGAAGGCCGTCCCTCAGGAGCCACTCCAGCTTGGTGGCCGAGAAGTAGGGATCGGCGACGAGACCCGTGAGATGGCGCAGTCGTTCCACCAGGGGCTCGAGTTCACGGCACCTCGCGGCGGTCCGACGATCCTGCCAGACGATCGCGCGCGCCGCTGGCTGTCCCGTGACCCGGTCCCAGACGACTATCGTCTCGCGCTGGTTGGTGATGCCGATGGCATCGGGAAACTGCCCGCTCCCGGCCACCGCATCCCGTGCCGCAGCAATCACGGTTGCGAGGAGTTCCTCCGGGTCATGCTCCACCCAGCCCGGTTGAGGAAAGTACTGGGTGATGTCGCGCTGACCGCGCCCGACCACGACTCCGTCGGAGCGGACGACGAGGCACTTGGAGGCAGTGGTTCCCTGATCAATGGCGAGGACATGTCGCATGCGCTGGTCGGTCCGGGTCGTGGGTGACTGATCGCCTGGCGGGGACTCGCTATCAGGTGCTGAAATCATATGGTGCGCGGAAGAGGCCGCGGTCTGTCACGATGGCCGTTACCAACGACGCCGGTGTGACGTCGAAGGCGGGATTGTAGACCTGAACCCCATCTGGAGCCATGCGCCTGCCGGCGACGTGGGTGAGTTCCCGTGCCGCCCGCTGCTCGATCGGAATGCGTGCCCCGTCCGGGGTCGCCGGATCGAGTGTGCTGGACGGAGCAAGCACATGGAACGGGATTCGGTGATGCCGGGCCGCCAGGGCGACGCCGAACGTGCCGACCTTGTTGGCCACGTCGCCGTTGGCAGCTATGCGGTCGGCGCCCACGACGCACAGGTCCACGCCCCCGGCGGCCATCAACGAGGCCGCCATGCCGTCGCAAAGGACCGTAACGTCAATGCCGGCGCGTTGAAGTTCCCAGGCCGTCAGGCGGCTGCCCTGCAGCAGCGGGCGCGTCTCGTCCACGAACACCTGTATGCGACGGCCGGCGGCATGGGCCAGGTAGAGCGGGGCGAGCGCGGTGCCGATCCCGCCAGTGGCCAGCGCGCCGGCGTTGCAGTGGGTGAGCACACGTGCACCATCGGGCACCAGATGGAGCGCGTTCTCCCCGATCTCGCGGCACATGCGTCGATCCTCGTCCCGGATCGACGTCGCCTCGGCGCGGATAACGGCCAGGATCGTTCCCGGATCGTCCCCGGTATCGACCATGCGGCGCAGGAGCCGGTCCAGCGCCCAACGCAGGTTGACCGCGGTCGGGCGTGTGGCTCCGATGCGTTCGGCGGCACCCGCCACTCGCCAGCGGAAGCGATCGATCGACTCGTCCACGAAGGGGGCCACGGCGACCACCAGTCCCATCGCACCGGCAATACCGATGGCCGGCGCGCCCCGTACGCGCAGGGCGCTGATGGCCTCGCAGATCTCCTCCACCGTGCGCAGTTCCAACGTCACGAAATCCGCCGGCAGGCGTGTCTGATCGACGATGCGGACGGCCGTTCCGTCGGCTGTCCAGTCCACCGCGGTCACCACGGCGGCGGGCGCATCATCGGGGTTGGTCAGGGCTGGCGGGGTCACGCCGGACAACGTACGCCGTTGCCGCTCGACACGGTATGATCTGACGAATTTCCGGCCTGGGAAGTTGAAGTCAGCGGGGAGTGTCCGTCGCGACCGGCTCCGGCAGTCGGCGGTCCCGCGCCGGTCGCACGGAGCGCATCCGCCCCGCACGCCGCTCGGGAAAGTGCTGATCCAGGAACCGGATCAGGGCGCTCTCCTCGGGTGCCAGCGAATAGTGATCCTGTCCACGCCGGGCAGGTGGATCGGGATCGGGCTCGATGACATCGCCGGCGTCCAGGTAACGGGCGATGACGATCGGGTGGATGTACGACTTGCGGCAGATGGCCGGAGTGTTGCCCAGCTCGGCGGCTACCAGACGCACGGCGCTGACCACGTTCGCCCTCGCCTGGCGTTCGTTCTCCGCCGGCCCGAACTCCGCCAGTACGGTCGCCGCGCGAAGGGTGCCGCCCCAGGTCCGGAAATCCTTCGCCGTGTAACGCACTCCGAGTCTCTGCCGCAGGTAACCGTTGACGTCGGGCGCGGTGAGATCCTGCCAGCGTCCCTCCTTCCTGTATCTGAAGAGCCGGGTCCCTGGTGTCTCGAGTACCTCCTCCACGAACTGGACGAGGTGGGCGTCCACCACCACCTGCCGCTGCCGGACGCCCTTCTTCCCCTTGTACGAGAAGATGAGTTGTTCACCGTTCACCTTCACGTGACGGGTACGCAGCGTCGTGATGCCGAACGTGCGATTCTCCTGGGCGTAACGCTCGTTACCCACGCGAAAGAAACCCTGGCTGATGAGCCTCACCACAGCCGCCGCGACACGTTCCTCGGTCATGCCGTCTGACCGGAAGTCGCGATCGATCGCCTCCCGGAGTCGCGGCAGGTCGTGCGCCAGTTGCCGCATCCGGTGATACTTGCGGAGTTGGCCGCGCTCCACGGCACGATCGTCGTAGCGGTACTGTTTGCGGCCCCGCGCATCGTACCCCCATGCCTGGACGGCCGATCGTGAGCTGGCGGCGATATGGACGTCGCGCCACGCCGGCGGCACGCTAAGCCCGGCAATGCGAGCGAGCGTTGCGGCGTCGGTGACCGGTGTTCCGTCAGCTTTCTCATAGCGGGCGCCCGAGCTGGCGCCGCGTCGCAGTATCCATCCTCCTGGCATCGCCCGGCGGCAAGGCAAAATCCGCTCCGCGAGATTACGTTGGAGAGCGTGGGCGACGGCGGGCCGAGCTCCGCCACCGCCCCATCCCACCCAGCCCGTCGCCCTCAAACAGACGTCTCATGGCCTTCCGGAACCTCACAGTCGAGCATGCGGACCGCATTGCCACCATCACGGTAAACCGCCCCGACAAGCTCAACGCCCTCAACGGTGAGACCATCACCGAACTCGGCCAGGCCATGGATGAGTTGCGCGCCGACGACGCCGTGGGCGGCGTCATCCTCACCGGTGCGGGACGCGCATTCGTCGCCGGTGCGGATATCGGCGAACTGCAGTCGCAGGACGTCCTCGGCGCGAGAGCGCGTTCCACCGCCGGCCAGGATGTCTTCCGTCGCTTCGAGACGTCACCCAAGCCGGTGATTGCCGCAGTCAACGGCTTCGCCCTGGGCGGTGGCTGTGAGCTGGCGATGGCCTGTCATTTCCGGATCGCCTCGGAGAGCGCGAAGTTCGGCCAGCCCGAGGTGAAGCTGGGCATAGTGCCCGGATATGGCGGCACCCAGCGGCTGCCACGTCTCATCGGCCGTGGCCGGGCGATGCAGCTCCTTCTCACCGGCGACATGATAGACGCCGCGGAAGCCTACAGGTTGGGACTGGTGAACAGCGTCGTACCGGCAGATGAACTGATGACCAGCACCAGGGCGATCCTGGGCCGCATCCTCGCCAACGGTCCGCTTGCCGTGAGCTACTGCATCGAGGCGGTGAACCGGGGAATGGAGAGTACGCTGGAAGATGGTCTACGTCTGGAGGCCGGTTTCTTCGGCATCCTCGCCGCAACATCGGACATGGGCGAGGGAATGACCGCCTTCCTGGAAAAGCGCACGCCAGTCTTCACCGGCCGGTGAACATGGCCCGCCCAGCCGGAACGTCCGACGGCCGGGTGGAACTGCGGACGCTCACTGTCCGTGACTTCCGCAACCTCCGTCAACTCGACCTGGTGCCGCCACCGGAAGGGCTGGCGGTGGTGGGCGAGAACGGTCACGGCAAGACGAACCTGCTGGAGGCCATCTACTACCTTCAGCTCTTCCGATCCGCGCGCGGGGCGCGTGACCAGGACGTGGTACGGTTCGGAGAACGAGTGTTCCGGGTGGCCGCGACACTGGAGGTAGCGGGCCGGTCGAGCGCCGTGAGCATCGCCTTCGACAGGCAGGTGAAGCGGAAGAAGGTGGTGGTGGACGGCGTGGAAGTGCCGCGGTTGAGCGACGCCCTGGGCGCTCTGCCCAGCGTCCTCTTCTCGCCACGCGACGTGGAGATGGTGAACGGCGCGCCGGCCGAGCGCCGGCGCTTCCTGGACGTGGTACTCGCGGTGACGTCCCGCCGATACCTGGCTTCACTGCAGCTCTATCGCGCCTCACTGGCCCGCCGGAATGCCGCGCTCCGCGATGCCACGCGCACCGGACATGGAGACATACGTGCCGCCGCCGCATGGGAGCCCGCGCTGGCCCGGCATGGCGCGGTCCTCTGGACGGAGCGGCTGGCGTGGGTGGAGCAGTGGGCATCCGAATATGCCCGGCTCTGTGCGGCCATCGGCGAGCGTGCACCGTCCTCCCTGCGCTACTCCAGCCAGCTCACGCCCGCGGGCTCGGTGGAGGAGGCGTTGCTGGTGGCTCTCGAGGCCCGCCGCCCGTTGGACCTGCGACGGGGGCTCACCCACGCCGGTCCGCACCGCGACGACCTCGAACTGAGGCTTGGCGAGCGGGATCTCCGACTGTTCGGTTCAGCCGGCCAGCAGCGCACCGCGGCTCTGGCGTTGCGCGCCCTGGAGGCGCGCACCCTTCGCGCTGCCGTGGGTGCTTCACCGCTCCTGTTGCTGGACGATCCGTTCGCCGAACTGGACGCGAGGCGGGCTGCCCGTATCCTTGCACTACTGGCCGATGGCGGCCTCGGGCAGACGGTGTTGGCTGTTCCACGCGCCGACGACATCCCCCCAGCCCTGACCCGGCTCGCCCGGTTCGAGATAACCGACGGGATACTGCACGCCGCGGGCGAACCGGCGGGGGGCCCCCAGGAGCGGGATGAGAAGGGAGGGCGGCGAGAACAGGGACGGCCTGCCGACGCGAGCGGCGGACCCGACGTCGACGATGACGATGACCATGGTGTGGATATCGCCGGGGGCCAGGACGAGGAGGACGTGGCGGCCGCCCGGGACGATGCGCCGTTCAGTGGCGGCAGCGCGGACGTGGACCACGACAGTGACGGCAGAAGCGGTGCGTCCTGGGCGGCAGCCGATGGCTCGGGCGGGAGTCTGAATTCATGAGCGACGAGCGTCGACGCAAGCCGAGCGCACTGGGCGACGTGCTGTCAGACCTCCTGGAGAGTAGCGGACTGGCGGCCCGGGTGGAGCAGGCGGCCGTGCTTCCCGATTGGGCCGAGTTGGTGGGTGCGCAGATCGCGGCGGTCACCGAACCGCGATCGATCGGCGCGAACGGGACACTGTGGGTGTCGGTGGCCACTCATGGCTGGATGACCGAACTATCGTTGCTGGAGCCGCAGTTGCTGGCGCGGCTGAACGAGCGGCCGCTGCGCTCCCCCATCCGCCGTATCCGCTGGCAACTCAGGCGTTGATCGTCCGGAGCGTAGATGCCGGACAGCGGGACGAGGCGACGATCTGGAGGCGGCCTCGACCTCTCTCCGTGCCGACACCAGAAGTCCTTGATTTGCAACCACTTACAGAAGCGCCCCGGAGTTGCCATGAGGGGCTGAAAAGGTTATATTCAGAGGTATGCCCGGAGCCGGCGATTCGGCTTGTGTTCGGGTTCCAGAATTTACCGTGACGCACATGGCAACGAAAGTCGATGGGTCCACGCTGAACGAGTACGGCGCAGGTCAGATCCAGGTCCTGAAGGGGCTGGAGGCGGTCCGCAAGCGTCCCGGCATGTACATCGGTTCCACATCGGAGCGGGGGCTCCATCACCTGGTCTACGAGGTGGTGGACAACTCGGTCGACGAGGCGCTGGCTGGCTACGCCACACGTGTGGACGTGACGCTGCATGCCGACAACTCGGTCAGTGTGGTGGACAACGGTCGTGGCATTCCCGTCGACCTCCATCCTGTGGAGCGAATCCCGGGTGTGGAACTGGCGATGACCGTGCTGCATGCCGGCGGCAAGTTCGACAAGAACAGCTACAAGGTCTCGGGTGGGCTTCACGGCGTGGGAGTATCGTGCGTGAACGCGCTCTCCGAGAAGTTGCGCGTCTGGATCAAGCGTGACGGCAAGGAGCACTACATAGACTTTGCGCGGGGTGTCACGAGCACTCCACTCAGGAAGCTCGGCGACGTCAGGAAGGGTGAGACGGGGACGCGGATCTGGTTCCAGCCCGACCCGGAGATCTTCACCGTCCTCGTGTACGACTACAACACGCTGGCGCTCAGGCTGCGGGAGATGTCGTTCCTGAACAAGGGACTCACCATCACGCTGACGGATGAGCGTGAGGGGCAGGAGCGCTCGGACACCTTCCACGCCGAGGGCGGACTGCGCGAGTTCGTGAAGTACCTGGGGGGTTCGCGCAAGCCGATACACACTGAGGTCATCTACATCGAGACGGTGCGTGACGACATCGACATCGAGCTCGCCATGCAGTACAACGATGGGTACAGCGAGAACATCTTCTCCTTCGTCAACAACATCAACACCCACGAAGGCGGCACCCACCTTACCGGGTTCAAGGCCGGCCTCACCCGGGTGGTGAACCAGTATGTCCAGAAGAGCAACCTGAACAAGAAGGACAAGGAGACCACGCTCAGCGGGGACGACGCTCGCGAGGGGCTCATCGCGGTGCTGTCGATCAAGGTGCGCGAGCCGCAGTTCGAGGGGCAGACCAAGTCGAAGCTCGGCAACTCGGAGGTCGAGGGCGCGGTGCGCTCCGTGGTCAACGACCTGCTGTCGCAGTTCCTGGATGAGAACCCGAAGGTCGGCAACATCATCGTCGAGAAGGCCGTCTCGGCGGCCCGCGCACGGGAGGCCGCGCGCAAGGCACGCGACCTCACGCGAAAGAAGTCGGGGCTCGAGATCGGCAACCTGCCGGGCAAGCTCGCCGACTGTACGCTGGTCGAGCCCTCGCTCTGCGAGCTCTACCTGGTGGAGGGAGACTCCGCTGGCGGCACCGCCAAGCAGGGTCGCAACCGGCAGTTCCAGGCCATCCTCCCGCTCCGCGGCAAGATCATCAACGTGGAGAAGGCACGCATCGACAAGGTGCTCTCCAACGAGGAGATCCGTACCATCATCACGGCGATCGGCAGCGGCATCAAGGACGACTTCGACATCGGCCGGACGCGCTACCACAAGATCATCATCATGACCGACGCCGACGTCGACGGCGCCCACATCCGCACGCTGCTGCTCACCTTCTTCTACCGCCAGATGCCGGAGCTCATCGATGCCGGCTACATCTACATCGCGCAGCCGCCGCTCTACCTGCTGCGCAAGGGGAAGGAGGAGTACTACGCCTACGACGACGACGAGCGGGAAGAAATAGCTACCCGTCTCTCCAGCGGCGACGGCAGGCGCGACAACATCGCGCTCCAGCGCTACAAGGGCCTCGGCGAGATGAACGCCGAGCAGCTCTGGAAGACGACGATGGACCCCGAGAGGCGGACGCTCCTGCGGGTGACGCTGGACGACGCGATTGTCGCCGACCAGGTATTCCAGGCGCTGATGGGCGACGACGTGGATCCGCGACGCGAGTTCATCGCGCAGAACGCGAAGTTCGCGAGCAACATCGACGCCTGAGTTGCGCGTCGGTTGGCAGTGAGAAGGGTCGGGACTCCTCCGGGGTCCCGACCCTTCCTGCTGTCCACGACTGCTCCACCCGTTCGCATCCGCCTGGGGGTGACACGGTTCGTGAGGTCCGTCATCTTTCCGCCATGGCCAGCGACTACATCGTCAGACCCTTTGCCGACCGGGCCGGCGAGCGCCCCTTCACCATCCGCCTCGCGACCTTCCGCGACATTCCGGCGCTCCACACCCTGATCGACGAATCGGTGCGCCAGCTCAGTGTCGGCTACCTGAGCCAGGCACAGATCGAGAGCGAACTGCGTTTCGTGATCGCACCCGATACCCAACTCATTGCTGACGGCACGTACTACGTCGCGGAGGCGCCCGATGGCGCGCTCGCCGGCGCGGGTGGTTGGAGCAGGCGACAGGCGCTCTATGGAGGCGATCAACACAGGACGGCCGCCCTGCGGGATCCGCACGCGGTCGATCCCGATGCCCTGCTCGATCCATCCCGCGATCCGGCGCGCATCCGGGCGATGTTCACCAGTCCGCGCTGGGCCCGACGCGGTGTTGCGAGAGCCATCTTCGAGCGCTCCCGAGCGGCTGCCGTCAACGCCGGGTTCAGCTCCCTCATTCTCACCGCCACCATGCCCGGTGTGCCGCTATACCAAGCGCTCGGCTTCCGTGTCGCCAGACGCTACATGGACCATGTGCCGGCGGGAATCGATGTCCCCGTCTGCGACATGACGAGGGCGATCTAGGCTGGCGTAGCAGCACCAGCCCGCCCTCGCACGCGACTCTCGACTCACGAGATCGATTCGGTCAGGGCGTGGCAAGTGGAGAGAGGCGGCGCTCCCTGCCGGCGGCCTGCAACCAGCCGATCGCGGAACAAGGGAGCTACTTCTGTTGCTCCCCGATCTCCCTGATCCGCACCTTCCTGAACTTCACCACTCCGGCAGCATACTGCAGCGCGATCGGTCCGCTTGCGAGACTGCTGTCGGAGGCAGTGGCGGTCTGTACGCCGTCCAGCTTCACGGTCAGCCGGGGGCCGTCAGCCACGATGTCCATCGTGTTCCACTTGCCGCCAGCCTTGGGCATTGGATCCACCGCAGCGTGGTGGACTATGGCGCCCGTACCGTAGGCAGCCTCCGGACGCTGGTCGAAGATATTCGCCTCGTAGCACGTCACGTCGCTCATCTTCTGCGGGTCGGCGCATCGCATGTAGATGCCGCTGTTCGCATCATCGCTTGCCCAGAACTCCACCTGGAGCTCGAAATTGTCGTAGGCGCGCGGCGATACGAGGAAGCCAGCCGGGGTGCCGGTCTTCGCGTCGGCCATCACCGCTCCGTCCTCGGCGCGCCAGTTGGCATCACCAAGCTGATTCCACTGCTCCAGCCCATCCTCACCGTCGAGTAGCGTCACCCATTCCCCGTCGGCGGAAGGAACGCTGCTATCTGTCGCACAGCCAGCGGAGATGTAGCCGAGTAGCACCGCTGCTGCGGTCATCGTCACGATTCGCTTCATGTCGGATATCAGGTGCGGGTGAGGAACGTTCAATCGGACGCCACGGGAAGGTCCCGACGTGCGCGCACTCCGGGCCGACCTGCCGAACTGCGCAATCTCGGGTCATGTGACCACTTCGGCCAGGGCTGCCACGCCCTGACTGATGACCCTCCCGGCGGCACATGCCCGGCATCTACCCCCAGTGGTAGATTCGCAGGAGCTTCCGGATCCATGCGCGCCCAGTCGCGGGCCGTGTCGGAGAACGGCTCACAACCTCGAATCGGCGAACCACAGATGACGCAGCAATCCACTGTCGCGAGTGTGCTCCGTCGCATACCGCACCTGCTTGCAGGCATCGTACTGCTCTCGCTCTCCATCGCACCCGAGCTGGGGGCGCAGGACGGCGTCACTGCACTTCGCAGTGAGATCGACCGACGCGCAACGGCAATCGAGGAACGCGTCGTCGCCTGGCGACGCGACATCCATGAACACCCGGAACTCTCCAACGAGGAGGTTCGCACAGCGGCACTGGTCGCCGAGCACCTGCGGTCGCTGGGAATGGAAGTGCAGACCGGCGTTGGCGGCCATGGCGTCGTCGGCATCCTGAAGGGTGCGCTGCCGGGGCCGGTAGTTGCACTCCGTGCGGACATGGATGCGCTGCCGGTGACCGAATTGGTGGACCTGCCCTTCCGGAGCACGGTACGCACCGTCTACAACGGCCAGGAAACGGGTGTCATGCACGCCTGTGGACACGACGGTCACGTGGCCATACTCATGGGCGTGGCCGAAGTGCTGGCCGGGATGAAGGACAGGCTGCCGGGCACGGTGAAGTTCCTCTTCCAGCCTGCCGAGGAGTCGGCTCCGGTGGGTGGCGCCGGGCCCATGATAGCTGCCGGGGTCATGGACAATCCGAAGGTCGACGCCGTCTTCGGTCTCCACATCGGCACCGCTCCACTCGGCCAGATCGGTTACTCGACCGGCGCCACCAACGCCTCCGAGGACTCCTTCCGCATCGTCGTCCACGGCAAGCAGACACACGGTGCGGCACCGGCAATGGGTATCGACCCGATCGTCGTCGGCTCACAGATCGTGCTCGGCCTGCAGACGATCATCAGTCGACAGTCCAACCTGTCGAAGGGGGCCGCAGTGGTCACCGTGGGTGCCTTCCACAGTGGCCTGCGCTCGAACATCATTCCCGACTCGGCATGGATGATCGGGACGGTGCGCACGCTCGACCCCGACATGCGCAGGGACATCAAGGAGCGCATCGAGCAGACAGCCACGAATATCGCCCGCAGCGCCGGCGCGACTGCCGTCGTCACCATCGTCGAGGGGTATCCGGTCACGGTCAACAACGCCGAACTCGTCAACCGGATGCTGCCGACACTGCGCCGCGTGGCCGGCACCGAAAATGTGGTGGAACAGCCGCCCAAGCTGAGCGCCGAGGACGTTTCGCGCTTTCTCGAGCGGGCACCCGGCTTCTACTTCGGACTGGGCTCGACCCCACCCGACCGCGACCCGAGGCTGTTCGGTGCCAACCACTCGCCGCTCTTCTACATGGACGAGGCGGCACTTCCCGTGGGCGTGCGGGCAATCGCCAACCTGGCCGTGGACTACCTGGCCGGAGCACCAGCGAAGTAAGGCGCTCAGCATCTTGGCATGACCCCTTGACTGTCTGGGTATGTGTTTGCAATACTATACCCAGACCATCAAGGGGTGCACATGGCGGAACCGACCGAACTGCTCCACGGCACGCTGGATGCCCTGGTCCTCAAGACACTCGCCTGGGGACCGCGGCACGGCTACGCGATCGCACGCTGGATCGAGCAACTGAGCGGCGACGAGCTGCGGATCGAGGAGGGTTCCCTCTACCCGGCGCTCTACCGACTGGAGCGCCGTGGCTGGCTGGAGGCCGAATGGGGGCTCTCGGAGAGCGGGCGTCGCGTCAAGCTCTATAGTCTGACTCTCGAGGGGCGCGAACGGCTGGCTATCGAGACCGCCCAGTGGAGCCGATTTGCCGACGCCGTCGGGCGGATCCTCCTCCGGCCGGTCTGAGAACCGTTCGCCCACCGTCGCCGCACATTCCCTTCCAGCACACCGCGGAGCGACCATGCCCGAACTCGGAAGATTCTCGCGCGAACTGCGTGGCAGGTTCTGGAAGCCGTCGGTGGACGACGAGGTGAGCGCGGAGCTCGCCGGCCATATCGAGATGCTCGAGCAGGATCTTGTCGCAGGTGGCATGACGCCGGAAGAAGCCCGCCGCGTGGCGAGAGAACGGTTCGGCGATCCAGCCCTCATCGGTGCCGAGTGTGTGGAGCTCGGAGAGCTTCGGGACCGGGCCAGCTCACGGACGCGGTTCCTGAGCGAGTGGCGCCAGGACGTCGTCTATGCCCTGAGGCAACTGAAGGGCAGCCCCCGGTTCACCATCGTCGCGATCCTCACTCTGGCGGTAGGGCTCGGCGCGTCGACGACGATCTTCGGCATCGCCAGCACCGTCCTTCTGCGACCCCTTCCCTTCCACGAGCCATCCCGCCTGCTCCTGGTGGACGAGGTCAACCCTGACGGCCAGGGGTTCGCCATCTCCGAACCCAACTTTCTCAGCCTGGCCGAGCGAACGCGCACGCTGTCTGCAATTGCGGCCTTTGCACCGCGCAGCCAGAGCATTATCGGTGACGGCGCACCGGAGCGGCTTCGCGGAATCGCCGCATCGAACGCGCTCTTCGCGGTACTGGGTGTGACGCCGCAATTGGGGCGGACCTTTGCCGCCGACGAGGACCAGCCCGGCGGCGACGTGCGGGTGGTGGTGCTGAGCGACAACTTCTGGCGCCGGCGGTTCGGTGCCGACCCACGGATCCTCGATCGCTCGATCGACCTGGATGGCACACGCCGCAGAGTGATCGGAGTGATGAAGCCGGGCTTCGACTTTCCTGGCGGCACCGACGTCTGGGTGCCGCTGGCCGCCGACGCGACCTCGCTGAGGGGCGACAGACGGCTGGAGGTGGTCGCCCGGCTGGCATCGGGCACTGCTCAGGAGCAGGCTGGGAAGGAAGTCGAGGAGATCGCCGCGGCGTTGGCGGCCGAGTATCCCGAGTCGAACGGCGCCTGGACCGCCCAGGTGAGGCCGTTCTCGGAATGGTACGTGACTCCCCGCCTCAGGACGCGGGTGCTGGCCCTTCTGGCAACGGTGGGGCTGCTGGTGCTGATGGCCTGCGTGAACGTGGCGAGTCTGCTGCTCGCCCGTGCTGGCACGCGTGGCCACGAGATCGCTGTTCGCGCGGCGCTCGGTGCCGGCCGCGGTCGCATCATCCGCCAATTGCTCACCGAGAGCCTCCTGCTGGCGGCGATCGGCGGCGCGCTCGGCGTGGCGCTGGCCCTGGCTGCGACGCCCGTTATCAGGAGCGTGGGCGGTACCGCGGTGCCACTCCTCGCCACGATGAGTGTGGACTGGAGGATCGTGGCGTTCGCCTTCGCTGCCTGCGGCACGACAGGAATCGTGTTCGGGCTGGCCCCGGCAATCGTGGTGGCCGGCAGGGCGCCCGCAGGCAGTACGCCAGAGCTGCTCCGAAGCGGATCGCGGGTCGCCAGCGGCGGGCGGCTCCGCGGCGCCCTCATTGTGGCGTCGGTTGCCATGGCGACGTTGATGCTCGTCTGCGCGAGCCTGGTGGGTGGGAGCTTCGTGAAGCTCATGCGAACGGACCTTGGTTTCCAGCCGGACCATGTGCTGGCTGCGTCGATCGTGCTGCCGGAGTCCCGCTACGACTTTGAACGGAGTGCCGCCTTCTTCGGTGAGCTCATGCCACGACTTGCCGCGATTCCCGGCGTGCAGGCGTCCGGCGCGGTGAACCTCGCTCCGTTCAGCGGTGGCAACACGGGGATGGACTTCGTGCCCGGGAGCAACCTGCCGGTCAATCCCAGCCAATACCGGGGAGCGAGCTGGCGGGCGGTCACGACGGGCTACTTCGCGGCGCTCGGCATCCCGCTTGAGCGCGGTCGGTTGTTCGATCGCGGCGATGTCGGGGGCACGCAGAGCGTGATCGTCATCAATGAAGCCATGGCCCGCCTCGGCTGGCCGGACAGCGATCCGATCGGCGCACAGGTTACCCTGAGCAACGGCCGCACGATGACGATCGTGGGCATGGTCGGGGACGCGCGGAATCTCTCCATCGACAGCCCACCGTCGCCGGAGATGTACTTCGCCCACTCGCAGTTTCCCTGGCTGGCGATGTGGCTCACCATCCGCACCGCGGGTGATCCGATGTCGGTTGTCGCGGCAGTGAGGCGGGAGGTACGGGCAGTGGATCCCGACATTGCCCTGGCCCGGGTACAGCCACTGGACAGGCTGGTGCGCGACGTGGCTGCCGAACCGAGGCTGACCATGCTTGTCTTCGCCATCTTCGCGACAGCCGCGCTGGTGCTGGCCGCAGCGGGGTTGTACGGGCTCATCTCCTACACCGTCGCCCAACGCACCAGGGAGATCGGGGTTCGCATGGCCCTCGGCGCGACGCCGGGAAGCGTCGCGAGGACGGTGCTCGGTCGGGCCCTCGCCCTCGCCACCCTCGGCATAGCGCTGGGTGTGGTCACGGCTTACGGCACGACGACATCTCTCAGCGCGCTTCTCTACGACACGGAACCGACAGACCACCTGACCCTCGTCGCGGTAGTCGTCATCCTCGTCGTCACGTCCGTTCTCGCCACCCTGGCACCAGCTCGTCGCGCGGCGCGTCTGGATCCGGTAGCGGCGCTGCGATCGGAGTGACGTGCGGCGGTGGAACGACTGGAGCGGGGAGGGAGCGCTGAACAGCGTTCCCTCCCCGCTCCGACGGGCCGACTACCTGAAGCGTCGGGCCGCGCGGGCTCTACCGCTCAGGGCCAGCGGTGGAGCATCAGGCGGAGTTCGTCCCGGTGCCTGGTCTCGTCGGCGATGATATCGTCGAGTTCCACCACCAGTCCCACCTCACCCGCCTCCTCCGCCTGGCGACGACGCTCGATGTAGCGCTCGATCGTCGCCTCCTCATCGGCAAGTGAATTCTCGAGCATCTCGCGCGGCTCGGTGGTCATCTTCACTTCCGCTGCCTGCAGGACGGGTGTACCGCCCAGGGCAATGATCTTGTCGCAGAGCATACCCGCGTGCCCGAACTCGTCGGTTGCTTCGACGTTGAAGTATGACCTCAACTCCTGACGGAAGGGACCGGTGACGGCGCTCGCGTACGTGCGGTACTGGATGACGGCCGCGTATTCGTTTGCCAAATCCACATTCAAACCCTTTATCAGCGCGCTCAAGTCGTGTTTGGCCATGATCTCCTCGTTCCGGGGATTGGTCGATCGGCTCCAATGCGATCGACGACGAGAACCGCGTGGATTCCCGCCGTCTCCTCGATTGCAAGCTGTAACTGATGGTTACACAGGAGTGCAAGATGCGCGCTAACGTGGCGGGCGAGCAACGGCCACGCTCTTCTAGTGGTCTGTAAGTAAAGTGCCAATAGCACGAATCTTGCACTGCATGACGGCA
>CALCHX010000171.1 GCA_937906875.1 uncultured Gemmatimonadota bacterium
TCGTTGTACCGTGGCGCGCGTACCGTCCAGATCCACCCGCCACGCCGAACCATCAAGGGTGAAGCCGGCGGTCACGGCCAGTTCCCCGGATCGCTGGTCACCGGGCCAGAGCACCGACTCGATCGCACCGGCCGCTGTCGTCTTGCCGGACCCATTGGGCCCGACCACAATCACGACGCTGTTGTCGCAGTGGAACTCGAAGCCGTCCGGAATGCCGGGGGCGCGCCGGATATGCAGTCGATCAAGGCGGATCGCCCGGCTCCGGGTATCCGGCGGGCTGCTCATGTGCCGGCTCTCGTCGTGAGCAGCGAATCGAGCAGTGACAGCGCCTGCCGACGTGCCGCGTCGCGCACATATGTGGACCGCTCCTCGTCCGGTAACGGTCGGAGCGCCAGATACGCGGGTAGCCCATGTACCTCGACCACTCCGGAGCCCAACTCGCGCAGGAGCTGCCGATGCTCCGGATCCTGCTCGTTCGCATCCAGGTCAAGAAGCAACCGGGCCAGGAGCGCCGGAGCGTCGTTGCCGCGCGAAAGGTCCGACAGGTCCAGGGCCGGGCGCAGATCCGATCGTACATGCTCCACGTACAGGGTGCTGTCCTCGCGTTCCAGCACCGCTGCATTCGTCAGCGGCTCCAGCCGCCGCAAGGCCTCGGCGCGCAGCCCGCAGCGGCCCACGAGTCGTACCCGGCAACTCATCCACCGGGTTGCCTCACCGGAAGCCAGTAGCTCATTCAGGTAGTCGCCGAGTGCGGCGTAGGCTCGTGGCTCGATCTCGTCGGCATCGGTCACACCGTCCAGGGAAATTCTCACGCTGTCGTAGCGCACCGTAGCCACGGGCAGCCGCTCGGCGCGCACCCGCTGTCCGGGCGCCACGTGCATGAGCCACGCCCCGTGCCAGCCTGACTCCCCCGGGTCCATGGGCTGGGGTGAGCCGGGGTAGAGCACGGGTGTGCCCCCGTCCTCGAGCCAGGATGGAGCGTGTATGTGACCCAGCAGCCAGGCCGTGCAGCCGGCATCGCGTAATTGCGTCCTGGTCACCGGTGCATAGCGGCTCGCCCCCTGGTCAAGGTCGGCGTGCAGCAATCCGAGCACTGGCAGTCCGTCTCCGGCAGGCCGTGGGGCGAGATCCAGCATGGGGCTGCGCGTCACGCTCTCGCTCGGAAAGCTCCAGCCATCCACATGTAGTAGTCCTGCGGCCAGCTCCAGCGTCTTCCGCTCCCAGATGCCCCCACGACCGAGGAGGTGGAAATGGGAGCTGTTCATGTCATCGGCGAGCCTGGGCAGGACGTCATGATCATGATTGCCGGCCACAGCCACTGTGGGGATGTCGTGATCGGCCAGTCGTCGGAGCCCCTGCTCGAGGGGGGCAAGCGCCTCGAAGTACCTGTTGCCCTGGTCCACCAGGTCCCCACTCACCGCTACCAGATCCACCCGCTGTGCGATCGCTGTCTCGACAATGGCGCGCCACGCGGCGGCACACGAGTTCGCGCCTGCGTCCGGGGAGGCCGGCAGGCGGGACGATCGGCGGCCAATGTGAAGGTCACCAGTGCAGAGGATGCGCATGCATGCAGTGCTGTGGAGGGAGAGATCGAGGCGAAGTTGACGTGCGTCGGGGCAAGTGTCAAACAGCCGTCGTCGGCAACACTGTGGACTCTCGCTCTGACACTCGGGAGATGGGACCACGACTCGACGTCACTGCGACTGGCGAAGACACGGGCGGGTGTCGCGAGAGAGCTCGCAGAGCGGAGCCGCATGCGTGGCGGGCGTGTTCACGACACGGCAGATTACCTGGCTACCAGGAGCCATGTGGCTGATCGTGGGCCATGTCGCGAAGACAGTCGACGCGGTACGCACCAGGTTAACGGTTCAGCACTGTCAGAGCTATCGATAGCTTGCCTGGACACGAGATGTGGCTCAATCTGGTCGGTAGCGGTTCCGGAAGGGCAGCGACATGACAACTCGCTCCTCTCGAGTTCCACGGCCGTGCGAGCACGGCCATCCTGTTCCCGGCGCCACTCGTGGTCGGCAGCAAGTGGTCGGTCGTCCTGCTCACCAGCAATTCGCTCCTCGCACCCCCTCGACGTGTCCCTGCACCTGGTCGTAGCTCGCGATCCCGCCATACTTCTCGAGCGTGCCGCCGATGGCTTCCTGGAGCGTCGCGTGGGCACGCCCGCCGACCCCTTTCCGACGCCAGCCTATCTGCTCGCGCTACGTCAGGGTGGCCTGCGCGACGATCTGATGCGACTTGCGGCACGGCGCGGGCACCCCGGCTGGTTCGACCCGCCGCTCTGTGTGTTCGCCGAGCTCGCGGAGCGGTTGGGGACCGGTGCCCGACGACCGCTCACCGCCGCCGAGCGCCAGGTGCTGCTTGCTCGCCTCATGCGCGCGGCGCGGGGCAAGGTGTTCTCGCATGCGCGACGTCCCGAGGACTATCTGGACGGCGTGGACCGGCTGATGGGAGAGCTCTGCGCCGCCGACGTTGCTCCGGAAGCATTCGTCGCCGCGCTCGACGTCGCTGATGGTGAATGCTGGAAGCGTGACGATTTCGAGCGGGCCCGGGATGCCGAGCTGGGCGCTCTCCATGCTGCCTATCGGGCCGCTCTCGACGATGCGGGCAGACGCGATGGCCGGGATGCGCTCGCGCATTGCGCCCGTTTCATCGCCGCCCATCCGGACGAACTGGCTGCCAACCTGGGCGGGCGTCGCGAGATCAGGATGGTCGGGCTCCAGGATCTGCGCGGTGGTTGGCAGGCGCTGCTCGGCGCACTCGTCGCCTCACCGGCGATTGACCGCGTGGTGGTCTACACTGCCGTGGAGTCGGAGTTTGCCGCGCTCGGACCCGTCATCGGGCAGGTGGAACGGCTGGCCGAGCCGGAGACAATCGCGACGAGGATCTTCGCGGCCACCACCCCGCGACGACTGCCCACGATCGTGCCCGGCATAGAAGCGCCGGACGCAGCGCGAGAGGTGGAGGAGGTTGCCCGCCGCGTCCGCGCTCTGTGCGATGCTGGCGTGCCGCCACACCGCATCGCCATCGTCGCGCGCAAGGCGCGGCCACACCTCGATCTGGTGGTGGATGCGCTCGCCCGCATCGGAGTGCCCGCCACGGCGCGCCGACGTACCGCTCTGGTCGAGATCCCTGCCGTTCGCGCCGTACTCATACTCCTGGACGGCGCCGCCGCCGGGTGGACCCGTCATGCGATGGTGGAACTGGCCGAGCAGCCGTACCTGGAGAACAGCCTGGACGTGCAGGTCCTGAATACCATCGGCTATCGACGGCAGGTGCAGGGACTTGCAGCCTGGCGGGATGCGGTGGCAGAACTACGGGTGGAGGTATCGCGGCGGGAGCAGGGCGACGAGCCCGAGAGAGGTGGCTGGGAGCGACAGGTCGCCCTGCCGCCGCTGGCCCGGGTGGACGCCGCGCTCGTCGCACTGGATGCATTCTCCAGCCGCGCCGGAGAGCTGGACGGCGAGCGCACGCTGGCCGAATGGCTCGACTGGGTGCGCGGCGTGGTCGAAGAGGACGCGTGGGGCATCGGGCGACTCCTCCGCCTTCTCCCAGCTGCCGGTCGGGTCGACGTGGCACGGCTGGACCTGGCTGGCTGGCGCGCACTCGGCGATCTCACATCCCAGTGGCACAAGGCCGTCACGGATTTCGGTGGCGCCGACGATCGGCTGGCCGCCGGTGGCTTTGCGGCGCGACTGCGCAGCATGCTCGACAACGACGTCGCGTTGTGGAGCACGACCGGCCACGGCGTGCAGGTGGAGGAAGGGCCCGCCGCCGCTTACCGTCCCTGCGATCATCTGTTCATCGTCGGCCTGGAGAGCGGCAACTTCCCCGCCAATCCGCCCTGTAGCGCGGTGCTGGGCGAGATGGACCGGGAGCGACTGATCGCCGCCGGACTACCGCTGGACCCACCGGATGCGTGGGAGAGACGGGAGCGCGAACTCTTCCGCGTCCTCTGTGCCGGCGCCGGTCTGAAGGTCACCATGGCCTGGTCGTCCGTGGACGAGAGCGGGCGTGACGTCGCGCGCTCGTCCTTCCTGGACGAGGTGGAGGAGGCCGCGACGCTGGAGGTGGAGGAGATCCCGTTGTCGCGCGTCCTCACGGACGGCATGCCACTCTGCGCCACGCCCGCCACCGCCGCGCACGCCCATCGAGTGGCGCTCATCGAGACGGGTCGAGCATCGCGCGCTGCATCGCCGTGGAACGGCGCCATGGAGGATCCCGAGCTTCGCGATTGGATCGCGCACGAGTTCGGCGAGAGGAAGCTCTGGAGTCCCACCCAGTTGGAGCACTACGCGAAGTGTGGCTGGGCCTACTTCGGCGAGCGATTGCTGGGCCTGCGTACCCTGGAGGAACCTGATGACTCGCTGGAGCCGAGCGTGCGTGGCAGCATCCTGCATCGGGCACTGGAGCTCTTCTACGATGCGGCGCGGCGCGAGCGAGGGAACGCGCCAGTGCTGTTGCGTGAGGACGACGGGCCGGCCGCCGAGGCAGCGCTGCTGCGGGAGCTCGACACGGCCATCGGCGAGTTCGAGCAGGCCGGGACCTGGCTAGGTGCACCGGCGCTCAGGGCTGCCCTGCGAGCGGAACTGGCACGCATACTCCGGAAGTACCTTGCCTTCGAGATCGACTGGAATCGCAAGCTGTTCGGCAAATTGGGCAACAACCCGCGCGTGTTGCAAACGGGAGTCGTCGCCCACGAGGTTCGGTTCGACGACGTCACCCTCAATGCCGACGGTGTCCACGTGCGATTCCGCGGCTCCATGGATCGACTCGAGCGTGGCGTGGATGAGCGCTTCGAAGGTTCCGAACACTACGTGGCGGCGGTGGACTACAAGACGTCCACCTTCGCCATGCCCGGCGGTGGAGACAAGGCCGCCTGGGCAGACGGCGTCGTGCTCCAGGTACCCATCTACGCTCGAGTGCTGGCCGAACTCTACCCCGCGGATGAGGTGTCGCGCATAGAATACCGATCGCTCAAGAGCCCGTCGGTGAAGCTGGCGTTGCAGCTATACGAGATGAGCAAGCAGGGCGCGGTGCAGCAGAACGAGACCGACTGCGAAACCATGACCGGAGCGATCACCGCCATCGCCCGTCACGTCACCAACGCCCGTGCCGGCCTCTTCCCCGCGGACCCGGCCCCATCCTGCGGCTGCCCGAGCTACTGTCCGGCCATCGACGTCTGTCGCGTGGCCGGCGGCCCGCAGCGAAAGGAGTGGTGAGATGAGCGAACCGTCGCTGTTCGATCAGTTGCCGCAGGGCCCCGAAAGAGAATGCGAATACACTCCCTCGCAGTGGACCGCGGTGGAGGAGTGCGATCGTCACCTCCTGGTGTCCGCCGGCGCCGGGACCGGAAAGACCCACACCGTGATCGGCAAGCTCCTCTGGCTGCTCGGCGTGCCGATGGTGGATCCGTCGGGTGAGCTGCGCGAACATGGTAACCCCATCCGCCTGCGCGATCTCGCAGCCATCACCTTCACCAACCAGGCCGCTGCGGATCTCAAGCGAAAGCTGCGCAAGCGACTGCGCGAGCATGGCCAACGCGACCTTGCCCATGCTGTGGACGCGGCGCGTGTGGGGACGATTCACAGCTTCTGCGGCGACGTGCTGCGGGAGTTTGCCCTTCGCGGGAACGCCCCCCTGGGCGGCCAGGTGCTGGAGGAGGGGGAGAGCGCGGCACTGGTGGCGGAATGTGCGCGCGACGTGCTGCTGGCAGCACTGGACGCGGGGAAGGTTGCCGGTCTGGAGTTCCTGCTTCGCGACTACACGGCACGCACGGTGGAGGAGTGGATTGGAAGTCTGGCCGGCGACGCTGATCGGTTGCGCCGCCTGAGCGCCAGCCATGACGGGAGCGACCCTCGCGAGAGCGCGCTGCTTCACCTGGCCGCCAGCACTGTCACGCGACTCTACCAGCGCCTGGATGAGCGCGGGGCGGTGAACTTCGACCGGATGATCGTTGCCACGCGCGACCTCATTCGAGACGATGTGGGCGTACGACGAGCGCTGCAGCGCCGCATCCGTGTGCTCGTCATGGACGAGTTCCAGGACGTCGACCCCGTACAACGCGAGATCGCCTACCTGCTGGGCGGAGTGGAGGAGGAGGTGGGCGACGCCACCCGTCTCATGCTCGTCGGTGACCCCAAGCAGAGCATCTATCGCTTTCGAAGGGCCGACGTGAGCGTCTGGAACGAGGTGCAGCACGCATTCGAACACGGCGGCCGGGGCAGCGTAATCTCGCTGGGAGAGAACTTCCGGAGCGTCGCTCCGGTACTGGCGTTCGTGGAGGATTGCATAGGTCCCGTGCTGGACTCACCGGTTGGCGGTGAGAGTGAGGCCCGTCATCCGTTCGAAGTGCCATTCGCGCCAGTCCACGTGACGCGGAACGATCAGCCCGCCCACGCGGGCGTGGAGTTCCTCGTGGTCGCGCCGGATGATGAGGGGAACGCGCGCAGGGTGGCCGATGCCCGGGCGATGGAGGCGGCCAGTGTCACCGAGCGTATGATGCGCCTGAACCGCGACAACGGCGTGCCGTGGAGCGAGATGGCGATCCTGCTGGGCGGGTGGCGCTCGCTGCCGATCTATGAGAATGCCCTGCGCTCGCGTGGGATACCCACCTATGCACTTCGCAACGGCGGCTTCCATGACACCCGCGAGATAGTGGACATGCAGCTCGCACTGCAGATAGCTCGCGACCCCGGCGACGACCGTGCCCTGACAGGGTTCCTGCGCAGCCCGTTCGTGGGCGTGAAGGACGAGACGCTGCTCAGGATAGCCCGCCAGTGTCGCCGACCTTTCTGGAGTGACCTCGACAACTGCTCCATCGCCGACGCTGACGAGCGTGATCTGCTGGAGCGCGGTCGCGCGCTGATCACGCGACTGGCTGCGCTGCGGGATCGCATACCCGCCGCTCAGCTACTGGACGAATTGCTGCTGGAGACCGGCTACCTCGCCCACCTCGCGCTCCGTGGGGACGACAGTGCGCAGGCTGCGGCCAACGTGCGGCAGTTCCTCACCGACCTCCGACGTCGGCCCGAGGCGAGCGTTGGCACACTGTTGCGCGAGATAGCCGAAAGCCGCGCCCGGAAAGATGACGTACAGCAGGCGCGGCTATACGGCGAACATGAGAACGTGGTCACGATAACCTCTGTGCACAGTTCGAAGGGGCTGGAATGGGGCGTCGTGTTCTGGTGTGATCTGATGCACGCCGGTCATAACGGTTCGGCGAAGCTCCTGACCGGGAGCGACGAGCTCTCCCTGGGCGATCCCGATGCCGACAGCAAGGAGCAGCCCGATAGATGGATGAAGCTGCAGGCCGTGCTGAAACTCGAGCGCACGGCGGAGCAACGTCGGCTCTGGTACGTGGCAGCGACGAGGGCCAGGGACCTGCTGGTGGTGAGTGGGATCGCGCCGGGCAAGGGTGCCCGGTTGGCCGGGACGGCAGCGCAGATGCTCATGGGTCGGTACGGGGTGCTGAACGACGGGGCCGACGGTGAAATTGCGATTTCAGGCCAGGGCGTGACCGTCAGCGCGCCGGTGCGCGTCGCCGGTGTGGCGGAGGCGGACACCGACGTCAGCGCGAACGGGCTCGAGGCGGCCGCGGCTGTCGCTCCGGCCGCGAGCCTGCGAATGCCGCCGGCGCCGATCTCCGTCCCGGCCGGGCTGGGTCGCCACTCGGCGACGTCGTTGATGGCCCACGCAAGTTGTCCGCGTCGCCACTGGTTTCGCTACGTGCTCGGCGCGCCGGAACCCAACGCATCCAGGGCGGTGGCTCTGCCCGTGGCTCCGGCAGGGCCGCCTCCGGCGGGGCCGACGACGGTATCTCCGGCTGATGCAGCAGCAGCCCGCGGCGCGCCCGGTGGCGTATCTGCCTCGCACGGCCAGATAGTTCATGACGTACTGGAGCGGCTGGAAGAGGAAGCCGAGTTGGAACTGCTGCTGGAGTCAGCCATTGCCGAACGGGACATCGACGCGCCGGCCGCCGGGACAGAGGCAGGAGCGCGCTATCGCGAACGGCTGGCCGGAGAGATCCGACGGGTGGCTGGCGACCCGGCGTACGCGGCCATCGCGACGCTTCCGACGGCGCGGCGCGAACTGGACTTCGTACATCTGTTGAGCGAGACCGCGCAGGTAAGTGGGAGCATGGATCTGGCGGCGATGGAGGACGGTGGCCTGGTCATCCTGGACGTGAAGACGTCGCAGGTGAGTGACCGTGCGGAGGCGGAGGCTGTTGCGCGCCGGTACGCCGTACAGCGCGACGTGTACCGCTCAGCGGCGGCCGCGATCTCCGGATTGCCGGTGTCCAGGTTCGTCTTCCAGTTCGCCCACGGCGGGATCCAGGTGGATGGAGCGGACTGCGGTGCTGGTGAGGTGGAGTTGGCGGAGGTGATGTCGGGGATGGAGTTGGGCGAACCAGCGCTGGCCGCGGATCCGCGGGAATGTCTGGGCTGTGGCTATCGTATGGCAGGGTGGTGTCCGGGGGCGGAGGGGTAGACGGAGTGGTTGCGGCCAGACGGCGCGGTGAGTGAAGTCACGCGGTCGTGCGGGCCCGATCGACCGGAGGACCGTGCGCCGACGACTCTGTGACCAGGGCGCACGGTTCTGGTATCGGTGCCGCCGGTGACGCACGGTGAGTAGTGTTTTCCACAAGGTACGACTCTCACTCCATAACCTTCGCGCCCTGGCTCCGACATGCCCATGCGCACTGCCGTCATCGCCGTCCTGGCGACGACCCTCGTCTCCGCGAACGCTTCTGATCGCGCTCCCGCCCCGGTCGCTGCCGCGCCCTGCACCACCGCCACCGAAGCTTGCGAGCAATGGGTGACCTACGGGAACGGGCCCGCCCGGTCGATGGTCTACTCCACCTACGCGCTCCGTATTCCCAACCCTGCCGTGACGCGCGCCCTGGTCATGGTCCATGGCGCCGGTCGCAACGCCGATCACTACTTCGAGACGGCCACTGCAGCGGGCTTCCTGGCGGGAGCGCTGGACAACAGTGTCATCATCGCCCCACGGCTCATCGCGTCGCCGGACAAGCCGCAGGCGAATGAGGTGGTGTGGCCCAACGGCCCCAACAGTTGGCGCGCCGGCGGGATGTCGCCGTCCAACCCCACGCTGTCGTCGTTCGATTTCCTGGATGAGATAGTGCGTGAACTCGCCGACAAGAAGACCTTCCCCAACCTCAAGCAGATCGTCATTGCCGGACATTCGGCCGGTGGACAGGTAGCCACGCGCTACGAGATGTCGAGCAAGGTGCACGACACACCCGGAGTGAGCATCAGCTACGTCGTCGCCAACCCATCCAGTTATGCCTGGCCGGTGGCGTTGCGGCCGCTCCCCATCGGCGATGCCAACCCGGTCGATGCCTACAAGGAAGCGCTGGGCAGGGACGGCGAGAAGGTGCATGGTGACTTCACGTACGGTCCCTTCGATTCCACCAGGGCACCGCGCTACAATCGTTGGCCGGCGGGGCTGGAACAACTGGAAGGCTACACTGCCGGCATGACGGCCGATCAACTACGGAAACAGCTCGTGGAGCGCCCCACCACCTACCTGCTGGGCCAGGTGGACGTCCTGCCACTCGGCGGCTTTGACTCGTCGCCGACGGCGATGGCGCAGGGCCCTACTCGGCGGGCACGCGGCGAGGCGTTCTACAAGTACGTGAACGAGAAGATGGGAGCGAAACATCACGCGATCATCGTGTCCGAGTGCGGTCACAACGACCGCTGCATCTTCACGACCGATGTCGTACTGCCGGTGATCTTCCCGGAGTAGCGCCCGGTAGGTAACATCTGGAGATGCGACCATATGGGCTCCTTCTTCTGATGCTCATCGCGAGCGGGTGTGGAGGCGCTCGCGATGATCAGGCCATCCACGAAGAGATGCCACGCCTGTCGCTCACGCCGCTGGCCCAGATCTGCGTCGGGGGAGACGAGGTACCCTGCCAGTTCGTCAATGCAGCCCTCGCGACAGTGGCTCCTGACGGACGTGTTGCCGTGGCCGATATATTTGGAGAGCTGCGCGAATTCGGCCGGGACGGGCAGTTCGTCCGAACCGTCGGTGCCCGAGGCGGCGGACCGGGCGAGTACCGGCGGCTGGTTGCTGCCGGCTACGATGGCCTGGGCCGGCTCACGGTGCTCGATCAGTCGGCGATGCGGGTGCAGCGGTTCGACGGCACGGGTACGGTGGACGGGACGGCGACCGCGCCATTCATACCTGGTCTCATCGGCGTTTCGGTCGTCCATGGAAAGGTCGCGCTCTTCTCACTGCCCGGCGCGAGCGCCATCGGCGATACCGTAGAGGCGCATCTGGTGCTGGTTGATCCGGCTTCGGGCGACACGTCGAGCCTTCCCGGATTGCCGGAGCCGGCGATAGCGACCGGCGATGGCTCGATGTTCCCCATACCGCCGCTGTTTACCGTGATGCCGATAGAGCGCTGGGCGGTGAGTCCGGACGGGGCGTTTCACCTGGCCGACAGGGAGCGACTCAGGATCGTGCGTAGGGATCGGGCGGGTGGTACACCAGTCGTTCTCGTGGACCTGGCCGTCGCACCACGTCCGGTCACTGACCAGGATATCGAAGCCGCGCTTGCCCGGCGGGGCCCGATCGGGCCGCCGGGGAACACTGTTGTCGCCGCGCAGCTACGCCGGCAATTGGATGCAGCGAGGGAGAATGCGCCCAGGGTTCACCCGCTCGTCACTCGCCTTGTCATCCTGGATGACGGTACGCTGCTGGCGCGTGGGAGCGCACCGCCGGGCATTGATTCGGTGCGCTGGAACGTCTTCAGCGCCGAGGGCGATCCGGTGGGTTACCTGCTACTCTCCGCTGGCACGAGCATCGCGGCCGGTCGGCTGGAACGAATGCTCCTGACCATACCGGACGCGGACGACGTACCGCGGATCGGCTGGTATGGAGTGCGGAGCGAGGCAGAGGCTGGCGCCGGGCGATGATGGGGAGGTCCGGCGGTAGTAGCGCGGCCCGATAGTACCAGCCTCGCCGGGCGGTGACGGGGAGGTCCGGCGGTTGCGCGGCATTGATGGTACCAGCCTCGCCTGGCGAGTTCGCCGCCAGCTCGACAGCTTGCCTGGATGTCCACGGAACAGATCCGCGTCATCGCTGCCGTCATCACCCGAGGGGATCGTTATCTCGTCTGTCGGCGGCCGCCCGACAAACGACACGGCGGCCTCTGGGAATTCCCGGGCGGGAAGTGCGAGCCGGGTGAGTCAGACGCCGACGCCGCCAGACGTGAGCTGCGCGAGGAGCTGGGTGTCGAGGTGGTGGCCGTCTCCGGCGAGGAGTTTGCCGTTGCCGATCCCGGCTCGCCCTTCCTGATAGCCTTCGTGCCGGTGCGGATCCTGGGCGAGCCCACGTGTCACGAGCACTCCGCACTCACCTGGGGCACGATGCACCAGATCAGGGCGCTCGAGCTCGCGCCGAGTGACCGACGCTACGTCGAGTTCCTGCTCGATAGGGCGGCGAAGCCAGGTGCTACTGGCGTGTCTCCAGATATGTGCTGAACGAGCTGCCGGCGCGCACGCTGGCGCGCCCTGATCGTGCGATGTCTCCCCGGCAACCATCCCGCATGCGGAACGTGTCTCACTCCCAGATGGCGCGACGGAGCGCCGCCGCGAGCAATCGACCGCTCGCCTGGATGACCAGTAACGGGAGCACACGATGGCACGCCCACTCTCCACACTAGCAGCCGCAGCAGTCATTCTCGCCATGCCAGTAGTTGCTGCGCAAGCGAACGCCCAGCGTACGGAACGCCCGAGCCAGGCTCGGTCCGAACGCTCAAACGTGCAGTCGGACTCGACCAGGCAATGCACCTGTGATCGCTGGCCGGGTCGAGATGCTGATCTGGCGAGGACGCTGGACCAGCTAAGGCGGTTCAGTGCCGATTCGTCAGGCGACCGTATGGAAATCAGGCGTCGGCTGGACAGGGAGTTGCTCGGCGACCTGAGCGGCCGGGCGGGTGTACGGCTCTTCAGCGACGAACCCGGCTCACGTCTCGCCATTGTGCGCGCCTTTGAACAGGCCAACATGGCACCCGACCGACCCGTGCTGGGACTCTCGATCGGCTCCGAGGCGACCACGGCCGGCCTCGAGGTGGTGGACGTATCGGCCGATGGACCCGCGGCGCGGGCCGGCATAGAGGCGGGTGACCTGCTGACAGCCGTGGATGGTACCAGCCTGCAGCTCTCTCCCGCCGATAGCAATGACGCCGTGATGGGGGGCGCGGTCGCTCGTCGTCTCACGCGTAGGCTGGATTCGGCCAGTGCGGGCGACACCATCACCCTGCGGATTGCCAGCAGGACCGGGCCGGAGCGCACGGTTCGGGTGGCCACGGTGCGCGCCGACGCGCTCGTGCCGTCAGGTCGGCGGGTCTCTCCGCTGCTCGGGACGGGTTCAGCGTTCGCTCTGGCCGGCCGCGCCGCGCCGCTCGGTATACGCGTGCGCAGCACGGACTCGCCGCGCGACACGCTCGGCGTCTTTGTCGCTTCCGTGGTGGCCGGGAGTGCAGCTGACCGGGCTGGCATCCACGAGGGAATGCGTGTGGTAGCGGTGGACGGCCGGGATCTGCGCGTGAACCCGGCCGACGTGGGTGACCGCTCGGTCGCCGTCGCGAGAGTGAGCCAACTGGAACGCGCCCTGGCCGACGTCAGCTCGGGCGAATCGGTGGTGCTCAAGGTGCGTGAGGGTCGTGACACGCGGGAAATTACCGTAACGCCGTAAGCAACCTGCCGGGAAGACACGCGTCGTGACGCTGACTTCCCGTGAGACTCCCCGGGATACTCTGCGTCGTTCCCGACGTCATCGCACGGGACCGCGCACCCGAGTCAACGCCCCCGGGTGCGAACATCCGGGATTCACCGGTCCACACCGCCGAACGTGCTCGCGTGATGCTCGGGACGCGGGCATTGGAGCCAGAAGGGCAGTGGCTGGCCGCATGGTGCGGTCAGCCCTGTCGGTAATCGTGCCACCGTTCACGCAAGACTACGGTGTGGCGTCATCCATTGCCGTGGGCGCGGAAGCCGCGATGTGCCTTGCCATGATACGAATCAACTCGGCATTGCTCATCGGCTGCCAACCATGCCCCTTCATCGGGCGCCCGTACTCGAACAGGGCGTCGGATCGCGGGTTGGTGGTGCCCTTGAGAAAATCCTCGAGCTGATAGACGGCGAGATTGAGGTAGTAATTGTCCATGTCGCCGACATACACATTCAGCTTGCCGGCGAGCTTCGGTCCCAGCGTGGACCAGTTCACTTCCATGTAGTGACGCAGGTCGAAGTTGTCGCGCCAGTGATCGGCCACCTCGCGGTCCATGGTGCCGGTGGTCTTGTCCCAGAGCGGTCGCGGATAACCGTCGGCGCCTACGGGGCTCCAGGCGGCGTCCCAGGCGTTGAACTGCTGACCCGACCGTTCCTTGCTCCCCAACACCGCTTCGATCCTGCTCAGGTCGCGCTGGGTCGTCTGGGGCTGGCCGCTCGTCGTGCGGCTCATGTAGCGGGGCGTCACCACCCAGTCATTGCCGTTGGGCACGAAAGCGCTGGTGTCCTCGTACGCGTTCACCATCTGCAGGCTGCGGAAATCCACCGGATCGGGATAGAGCGTCCAGGTGCCGTTGAAGAAGTCGGGATGGAGCACCTGCAGCGCGATCGACTCCCAGCCGCCGGTCGAACCGCCCGTGAGGGTGCGTGCGTAAGGCTGCGGGATGGCCCTGAAGTGCGACTCGATGTAGGGCACGAGTTCGGTCAACAAGGCGTCCGCGTAGGGACCATTGTTGGCTGAATTGACGGCGTAGGAATCGTCGTAGTAGGGCGTGGGGTGCTGCCACGTCACGGCCAGCATGCGTGGGAAGTCCTCCGACTTCCACGACTTGTAGAAATCGTATCCCGGCTCGCGGCCGTCGGTGCGCGCCCTTATCGCGTCGCGCTGTGTCTCGTAATCGGCGGTGCTGTCGGTGGTGAAGCCGAAAGCAGGCGCGAGCGAGAAGTGGCCCTGCTGATAGACCGTCGGATAGCGCATTCCCGGATTCTCGTCGTAGCCGGCCGGCAACAGGATCGTCGCGCCGATGTACATGGGCTGTCCCCAGAATTCGCTGAGCAGCTTGCTCTGGATCTTCACCCGCTTCACCCATTTCGTATCGGGTGGTACAGCAACCGGCGGGATGACATGGTCGAGAGTCAGCTTCACGTTGAGAGGCTTCCCGGCGTCCACCCGAACCCGCCGTACATCGCTCACCAGATTGCCGGGCGAGCGGTTCCACTGCTGCCCTTCCCACTGATCCATGTGCGCCCAGATGACATGACCGTCGGCCCTATGGAACTGTGTGTAGACGTTGAGCACGGCCTGCACGAAGTAGTCGCCGGGCGGAAGCTGCGCGAGGTTCATGGGGTAGGCCGACGTCGTGGAGTCGATCACTGCGACGGCACCTGGCGCGAGCGCCGATACGTCGAGGCCATAGAACGGTTGCGTACCGCCGTAGGACCCGGCCCGGAAGCGCGGCTCTGGCGTGGAATCGCGCGCGACGATGAGGATGACGCGCCCGGTGACGGGCTTCGCCATCACGCCGGAGGGGAAGGAGACCTCCACCCGTTGCGCGGCCAGGGGGCTCGCCAGCAAGGCGAGGGAGAGGACAGAGGCGAGCTTGCGCAGCATTCTCGCGGCACTGACGTGCGGCAGAACGGACATGATGTTACCGATGCGAGGAGTGTCGTGTGCGACGTCGCACCCCGATCCTGGACTGGACGCCACTCTCACCTGAATCTCAGGGTGTGGATGGGAACGGCGCCAGAGGTTCACCGAGCTTACGTTGGTGCCCGACCATTTCGCTGGGTGCGCCGGGCGACCCTCGATGGGTCCGGGCGCCTGGACACCGGACGCTGCCGCACCAGGCTCAGCCTCTGACAGACCGGTTGACGACGGACTCGGCGCCTGAGACGTGGAGGCTACGTAGTCGGTCTCGACCCCGAGTCGCCAGGGGCTTTGAAGCATGTCGCCAGCTACAGCTTCACGAACAACGACTTGAAGGCGTCAGGCACCGGCTCGCCCGCAGGGCCGGTGACCGCGTGCCACCAGTAAACGAGAGCCTCTCTCTTCCCCTCCGGTATCATCACGCTCGGTTAGGATACCTCCTTTGTATCCCCCGGCGCGATTGGCGGGCATCTGATCGGATCGACACACGACGCCCAGCTGATGCGGCTCGCCAGTTCTCGCCCGAAGGTCGTCATGTAGACTGGCCTTGACGTGCGGTTGGTGACCCCGATACGGCCGTCCCTGGCTGATGCCACGACCATTCCCGATGGTCCGGTGGATATGGCGCCGGAGTCGCTGCAGCCGAGGACGGTGACTGGTGCCAGTGCGAGGATGCCGACGAGGAAACGGGGATGGTTCATGATTGGTCATTCGGTGTGAGGTGATGTCCGCGACTACCGATCGCCCGGTTCCGCGCTACGCTCCGTTGGCGATCCGCATGACTCCATCCCGCATCCGTGGTACCTGAAAGTTGAGCAGCAGGCCGACCGGGTGGCCGCCGAGTCTGAGGTAGGAGAGCACCTGTGCGAGGTGGACCGGCATGACCTTCGCCACGGTCTTCACTTCCACCACCACGCCCTCGACCAGGAGATCGATCCGGTAGGCTTTATCGAGCGATACGCCATCGTATACGACCGGCATGACCACCTGGTTCATGACGTCGAGCTCTCGCTTCCTGATCTCGTGTGTGAGGCATACTTCGTAAGCGCTCTCCAGCAATCCGGGGCCGAGTGCCGAGTGCACCTTCATCGCCGCGTCCACGATGATGCCTGTGACCTGGTTGATCCTCGTTCCGGCGGACATTTCATCTTCCTTGTCGTTGTGGTTGTGACGCTTGACTGAAGACTGACTGCCGTGGGGCGTGGACGGTTCGGTCGCGGCGTCCATCTGTCGCAACTGCAATCTTCGCAGAGGTACGCAGAGGAAGGGCAGGGGCGCAGAGGAAGGCGCGAGAAGGGGACAGTACTTTGTCAGACTTCCGGACCGTCGTTGGTCGCCTGTTCCTGTCAAGAGCACCCATCAGAACCAGTAGTTGACGTCCGTTGAAGCGTGCGCCACACAGACCCCACTCCCAGCAGAACCTCCAACGAAACACGACCACCATCAACCCCGCCGCTGCCTCAGCGTTGCAGCCGCAGTCCCTCTGCGCCCCTGCCCTTCCTCTGCGTACCTCTGCGAAGATTGCAGTTGCGACAGATGGACGCCGCGACCGAACCGTCCACGTCACCACCACCCGGCCCGCAAAGATCGCAGTTCACGACAGATGGACACCGCGACCGAACCGTCCACGTCACCCCCAGCCAGCCCGCAAAGATCGCAGTTCACAACGATCAGACACCGCGACCGAACCGCCCACGTCACCACCAGCCAGCCCGTAAAGATCGCGGTTCACGAGCCCAGACCGTCAGACCGGGCCATTCACCACCAGTGCTCGTAGCCGCGACTCCAGCCCGCCGCTCCGGCCCAGCCGGCAACTGGTCAGCGGAATCATGACCTCGCGTCGCCGCGCCGCGTCACCGGAACTGTTGCCAGCGCATCATTCCAGCAACAGCGCCAGGTCCTCTCGCTCGATTCGCGCGATCAGGCTGTTGTCCGCCGTGATGATCGCTTCGGCGAGGTCGCGCTTGGCCCGCTGTAGCTCCAGCACCCGTTCCTCCACCGTGTCGCGCGCGATGAGCCGGGTAGCCAGCACCGGACGTGTCTGCCCGATACGGTGAGCCCGGTCCACCGCCTGGGCTTCCACGGCCGGGTTCCACCACGGGTCGAGCAGGAAGACGTAGTCAGCAGCAGTGAGGTTGAGCCCCTGGCCGCCCGCCTTCAGACTTATGAGGAAGACCGGACAGTCCGGGTCGGTCTGGAACCGCTCCACCCGCTCCCGTCGGTCACGTGTCCGGCCGTCCAGATATTCGTAGGTGATCTTCTCGGCATCCAGCCGCGTACGCACCAGCGCGAGCATGGATGTGAACTGGGAGAAGACCAGCACCTTGTGCCCTTCCGCGGCAGCCTCGATGAGCATCGGTACCAACGCGTCGAGCTTGCCGCCCGGCTCCGAGGCGCGTTTCGGGTCCAGCAGCCCTGGATGGCAGGCCGCCTGGCGAAGCCGGAGTAACGCCTCCAGAATCTGAATCTTGGAGCGCTTGATCCCCACCTTGTCGATCTGGCCGAGCAGCGCCTTGCGATAGTGATCGCGAAGCTCGTCGTAGAGCTTCCGCTGCTTTGGACCGAGGTCCACGTAGAGCGTCTGCTCCTGCTTTTCCGGAAGGTCGCGAGCAACCTGATCCTTCGTTCGTCGCAGCAGGAAGGGGCGCAGCGCACGGGCCAGAAGCGAACGGGCTTCCACGTCGGCCACTGTCGCCCCGACCCCAGCGGCGGAGAACAGCTTGCTGGAGCCCAGCATGCCGGGGTTGAGGAACTCGAACAGACTCCACAACTCCTCCAGTCGATTCTCCACTGGCGTACCGCTCAGGGCCAGCCGGTGCTCGCCGCGCAGCAGCCGAGCCGCCTTGGCTGACGCCGTGCGAGGATTCTTGATCGCCTGCGCCTCGTCGAGCACGACGTAATCGAACTCGATCTCCCGCAGTGCGGCGATATCCTGGCGCAGCGTTCCGTAGGTGGTGATCACCACATCGTAGTCGTCGGTTGAGACGAGCGCTTCCCGCTGGCGTTGCGGGCCGGTGTGGTCGAGTACGCGCAGTCGCGGGGTGAAGCGCTCTGCCTCCTGCTGCCAGTTGAAGACGAGCGACTTGGGCACCACCACCAGGGACGGCCCCGATCCCGCCGCGCGCCGGGCCTCGAGCAACGCCAGAACCTGGATCGTCTTCCCCAGCCCCATATCGTCAGCAAGGCAACCGCCAAAGCCGAAGTCGCGCAGGAAGTGCAACCATCCCAGGCCTTCCTTCTGGTAGCTTCGCAACTCGCCCACGAAGCCCGCGGGCGCCTCGGCGGGTGCGATGCTGTCGAATCCACGTAGAGCTTCGCGGGCGCGTGAGAAGGCGTCGTCCGTGCTCACCTCGGGCATCTCAGCCAACATCACGTCGAGCAGTGCGACCTGGCTGCGCGAGAAGCGCATGGTTCCATCGCCGTCCACTGCAGTACCGGCACCGGCCAGCGGCGCATAGCGGCGCAACCAGTCATCGGGGAGGATGCCGAGCGAGCCGTCGTCCAGGATGACGGTGCGTTCACCGCGGCGGAGAGCGGCAAGCAACTGCGGAAGCGACGCCTTCTGATCCCCGAACTCCACTCCCGCTTCCAGCTCGAACCAGTCGACGCCGGAGCGGAGATAGGCGTGCCGTGCGCCGGGCTGGCGAAAGAGGCGTCCTTCTGCCTCCACTTGCCACCCTTCGGCGATCAGGGCGCGCACGGCGGCATCCAACCGCTGGGGAGGCAGCGCCAACCGGGGGCGGCGAGCCTGATAGTCGTACTCGTCGCGAGCTCCCAGGTCGCGCAGCAGCGCGGCGGCGCGCGTTTCGGCTTCGCGGTCACGGTGAAGCACTGTACGTTGCCGTCGGTCAAATATGGACGGCTCCTTCCGCGTCGCTGCAACTTCGATCTCGTCGTAGCGGAAGCTCAGCGTCAGCGGCAGTCCGTGGCCGCCCGTACCTCGTGGTGGCGCGCCGCTCACCAGGAGATGCGGTACCGGCTCGGGCCGCATCTCGGTGATGTCGAGCCTGGCCGGCAACTCCACCGGCGGCAGGTTGGGAAGGGCATATAGCGACTCGAGCAGCCGCGGGAGTTCGCGCGCCCCCACCTTGAGCGGTCCGTCGGCGCGAAGTGCGCTCACCAGCGGGAAGGCGCCTCCATGCTCGAAGTGCGATACCCGACCCTCGGCAATCGCCAGCCCACCGTGCAGTAGTAGCGCTGGTGCGGCGAGGGGAATCGTCTGGTCGCCGCGTCGCAGTTGCCCGTCCACCAGGTATCCGGTGCCTCGGTCGGCCCGGACGACGGCCAACTGGAGCTGCCATGGGTCGCCGTCGTCCCAGAGTACCGTCTCCGGCCATTCCTCTCCGGCCACTCGACGCAGTCGACAGCGACCAGTCTCGCACATCAACCGCAGGGTGGTATCATAGGCGGTTTTAGGGGTCTGGACCCGTCGACTGGCGGTGATGCCGGAGTAGCCGTACTCGGTACGCGCGCCGACCAGCATCTGAGCCACCCGCCGGTCATTCTCGTCCGGAGCCTGCAGCCAACGTTCCGCGCCGAGGGCGAACTGGCGCGGTCTATCCCAACTCCCGTCCCTCAGCAGGCGCTCGGTCGCCAGTTCGATGATCAGGCCATTGGCGGCAACGGTAGCCGGAACATCCACGATGTAGGCGATTCGGCGGTCGGCGGGCCAGGGTGCCGGGGCTGGCCGTTCAGGGCCAGCACTCAACGATTGCTCTATCCGCCCCAGCCGTTTCTCCCACTCCGCGGGAGGGGTCGTGCGAACCTCGCTCCGCGCCGACTTCCTGCGGTCGCCCAGCACCCCCTGCGCCAGCGCGGCCGGCAGTGAGCCGTGGACGGCGGCCTCCAGCAGTGTGGCCCAGCTGTGCTTGCAGACCACGTGTTCCTGCGCGTAGGGGCAACTGCAGCGCACGTTCACGGCACCGCCACTGCTCACGGTGATCGCCACCTGATAGGCCACGCTGCCGCGTACTACCGCCTCGATGCGCCCACCGCCGGCACGCAGAAGCCGCACGCGGCCCTCGCTCTGGTAGCGGGCGCCGCGCTCCTGTACGCTGTCGGGGAAAGCGGCTGTGATACGTTCAGCTATCAGTGGATAAACTCTGCGTCAGGGACAACCCTGAGCATAGCGTGAACGGAGTGGCGTCGCCACTGACCAGCGAGACTCTTATCGGTCCTCGCAGTGGAAACCGTCGCGCGATGCTGCGGGCCCCACGCCAGTCTCACCCTCCGCGCTGGCTGGATGGCGGGACGATTCCCTTCAGTCGAAGGTACGTCACGACGTTCCCGTAATGCTCGAAATCGTGGGTCGAGTTCATCACCAGGGCGCCAAGCCGCGTGCTCGGACTGCCAAATATGGTCGCCGCGGTCATCGACTGGGCATCGGTCTGGGCGTAGGCTCGATCGCACAGGGCGATGGACTTCCTGAGCGCTTCCACCAGCGCCACCTTCGTGGTCATGGTCTTCTCGGCGGACGGCTGGCTGGATGTCTCGCCGAGTGCGATCGAGCAGTAGGTGGTCTGTCCATCGGCCACGTGCCCGAAGAGTTCTCCGAGGCTGCGCACTTCGGCGGTCGGCCTGAACGTGTACAGCGACTCCGGCGTCTGCTCGGCGCTCCTGAGCAGGTAGTTCCTGACCTGGTTGTATGGGGCTGCGGCAGCAGCAACTGCGGGATTTGCCGCGCCCTGGGCCACGGCCAACGTGGGGAGGGCAAACATCAGCAGCGTGACACTGACGGCGAGACGTGACATGAGGGGCTCCGGGATCGGGGAAACTCAATGCTATGGAACAGCCGCCCGTCGCGCCATCGTCACAGCTACCCTCCAGCCGGCCGTAGCGAGCCGTACGGACGCAGCGAACATCTGGTATGACGGATTGCTCAGCGGAGTGAGTAATCCACCGTGCTGACCACCCGCACGGTCTTCGTCAACTGGCTTGCCTCGCTGATTCCCGGCGCCTGATCGCGTGGCAGGATCTCGAAGACGCCCTGGTTGGCGCGCCGGATTCCACCCATGGCTGACTTCGAATCGCGCGCGAACTGTTCCGCCGCTTCGCGCGCCCGCGCGGTCGCCTCCTCGATCATTGCCGGTTTCACGTCATTCAGCTTGGTGAACAGGAAGGTGGGCCCACTCGATCCGCCGTACTCGTCGCCGGTCGAGAGGACCACGCCGGTGCTTACCAGCTCCGGCACCCGCTGGCTGGCGGCGGCCACCTGGGCAGGCTGGACCGATCGGACCACCAATGTCTGTCGTATCACATAGCGCGACGTGATCTGGTCACGGTTGCCGTACTGATTCGCATATGCGTCCGTAACGACAAAATCCTGCAGGGCCGTCTGGGTGGAATCTATGCCCTGTTGCGCCAGGAACTCGCGCACCTGGCGTACGCTGGCCTGGATGGCCCGGTTCGCTTCGCCAAGATCGTTGTTGGCGACGACCACGCGAAGAGGCCAGATCGCCAGGTCAGCGAGCACCTCGCGCTCGGCCACACCCTTCACGGTAACGTAACGGTCGGCAGCACGGCCACGGGCGAAGCCGACACCGGTGGCGATGCCGGCTATGGAGAGGCCGAGGGCGAGGATGATGGCGGCGAGTACGGGACGGTTTGACATGTGGCGGGAGTTCTGGGTTTCGGACATCGGATGTCAGGTATTCAGCAGCATCCGCGTGAGATTGGGAAGACCCGCCCCCTGCATGGGACGGTCACGCTCGAGGTCAGTACAGTTCTCCAGCAAGAGCTTCTTCACCCACTCCGGGTAGCCAATGAACTGCCGACGTGCTGAAAGGAAGGCGGCCAGCAGTCCGGAGACGTGTGGCGCTGCCATGCTCGTGCCGCTCATCTCCACGTAGAGCTGTTCGACCGTGGTGGCCGTCCTGGGCCAGGTGTTTCGACAGGAAAGGATCTTCTCGCCCGGGGCCACCACGTCCGGCTTCTGCCGGCCGTCAGCCGTCGGGCCGCGCGACGAGAAGTAGGATACCCCATACGTATGTGGGTTCTCCTTGTGTACCGCACCGACGGCGATCGCCTCGTCCAGGTTGGCCGGGTCTCCGATGGAGAGGTCCATGTTCGCATCGATCGGGCCGTCAGCGGATTGGAGGGTGGCAAAGCCTTCATTGCCGGCGGCGAGGACGACCAGCACACCCTGCCGCCAGAGGCGGCGTAGCTCGTTGCAGAGCGGGGAGTGGCCGCAGCCGAAGACGCTCTGATCGAACGACCCGCCCAGGCTGAGGTTGACGCCATGGATGCGTAGCGTACCGGCCTCCTCGTTGAGGTCGGCGATGTGATCCAGCGCCCTCACTATCCAGGCGTCGTTGCCGTTGCCGTCGTCGTCGAGGACCTTGTAGATGTAGAGTTGCGCCTCGGGGGCGAGGCCGGTGAGTTGCACCGTGGTGCCATCCTCCCGCGGCGCCGTGTGTGCTCCCGCGATGATGCCGGCTACATGGGTCCCGTGGCCGTTCCTGTCCAGTGCCTCGCCGGCTGTCAGCGGCTGCCCACGCCGTGCGCGGGCGGAGCAGTCAAAGCTGGCCAGTACGTTGGAGTGTTCGACGAAGTGCGGATGCGGTGCGATTCCCGTGTCCAGCACCGCCCAGCCGATCTTCGTGCCCAGGGCGCGGTAGCCGACGTGCGCCGTGCGTGCCTGGAGCGTGTCCACCGACCGATCCAGCAGTGCGCGCTTGGCGGCGTTTCGCCAGACCCGGCTCACGGCGAGGGCATTGAACTGCTTCGCCGACGAGAGCCGTTCGGCCTCCTCGCGGGTGAGGTTGGCGGCGACATAGCGCTTCAGCTCCTGGATCTCCAGCTCTTCCGGGTCGGCGCCGCCTGCTCGCGCGGTGTCCTCCAGGAACTGGACAATGCGGTCGCGCGTCTCGTGCACGGGCGTCATCATTCCGGGCTGTGGCTCGGCGAGTTCGATGAGGACCGGCTGACGGTCGACGCGGCCACGGTCCTCCAGTTCACGCACGACATCCCGAGCAAGCGTGAAGCTGGTGACGCGCTGGAAGAGTTGGGTCTCCACCGTGGCTCGGATGGCGGAATAGACCTCCGGCAGGCCCAGGTAGCCGGATGCGGAATGCGGATGACGCGGGGCGTCCAGGTTGTGCACGACGCGATCATTGACCATGCCCTTCGCGCCGTACTCACCGCTCAACGATCCATCGATGGCCACCGGATCGTTGGGGTCGGCGACGTTGAGCCAGATCCCCACGCACCGTGGCACGGCCAGCTTGCCAGTGATACGGCGCATCTGATCCTGCACCTCCTGCAAGCCCAGTGGCGAACCGACAGTGACGAACAGTGGAACCTGATACTCCCTGGGGTCCAGCCGGGAGAGGACGTCGTAGGCGATCAAGGTACCCTGGCTGTGGGCGACTACAACGAAGGGTCCGCCGCCCACTCGCAACCGCTCCAGGAGGCTCTCCTCCATCTCCGCACGCCCGACGTCGTCGTAGAAGAAATCGCGCACGTCGCGCAGGAAGGCGCGCACGAGTTGACGGGTGATCCACTCCCGTACTGGCCGCGGAAGTGGAAGGATCTTCGCCCTCGGTCCGCTGCGCACGGCCGCCACGGGCGGCTCATCCAGCGCGGCCATCATTCGCTCGGCGATCGCCTGCAGTGCTGGCTCCTCGGTTTCACGGCGGGCTACCGCTGCTGCCTCGTCGGCGATGCTGACCGCGGCCATGTGCTGCGCCACGCTCAGTCCGACTCCTGTTGGCGCAGCCTCCAGTGCTGTCCGGTCACCGCTGGCGCAACTCCCGCCCTCCGGGTCGGGGTAATATTCCCGGTTCACCCAGTACGCCAGGCGACTGCGCTCCGCCAGGTCGAAGCCGAAGATGGCGTGATCCCACTGACACTTGAGCACCGAGGCTGGCGGCTTGTTGCTGATGCCGTGGACGTAGACCACGGTTCGCGCACGCAGCGCAGCAATAGCCGGGTTGGCCGCTACCAGCGACTGCAGTGTATCCTCGCCGACCATCCCTTTCGCCGCACTGGTGGCGGCGACACCCGATCCGGTCCTGACAGCCGCCCCTGGTTTCCCTTTCGTGGGTCTCACCGCTGCGGACTTCTTCCCCTCGGCCTTCCTCGCCGTGGGTTTCCTGGCTGCCGTGCCTCCAGCGATCGCATCCTGCCTGAGGTCACGGCCGGCGCGCGTGGCGCCCGTACTGGAGGTACTACCACGGGCGTCCGGACCTGTGGCCGTCTTCTTGGCTGGCCTGGCCTTGCCGGTAGCCTTCTGGCCACTTCGCTTGCGAGCCGTCATCGCCTGCCCTCCCGCTGAGCGTGATGCTGCAGTCCATCGCCCCGAACCGCCACGCTACCATAAGGCCAGGGGTGCGCCTGGGGGAGGGGGAAGATCGGTCCTGCCGATCGATCATCGGCTCGTCACCCAGGCCGTGAACCAGATGTCCCTCAGCACGCTCGCTCCATCGGCCATTCGCTCTGCGGTGAACTGTTTGTGACCCGCGCCCGTGGTCGCCTTGCCGAACGGCTCCTCCTTCTCCAGGCTGTACAGGCGCTCCAGTTGCCCATGTGAGCGGTCCAGGTACGCCAGCAGGCTATCCTGGAGCGGCACCAGCATGTGTGGCGCGGGCGTCACCATGCCGGCAAAGTCTGACAATGCCATGTGAGTGCGCACGTACTCCGATTCAAAGCGACCGTGCATCGTCCGGTCGGTCGTGAATCCCTTCGGATTGACGCCTACCCAGCCGTTGTGGTGGATCGTCGTGTGGTGCGGATTGGCGGCGTCGGCGATGTAGTGTCCGAGTATCCCGGCGTCGTTGATGATGCGCTGTTCGATGTAGCCCCGGGTGGCGTCATCGGGCGCGTGGCGCCAGAGCGAGAAACCCCGGCGCAGGCGGTCGGTCAGCTCCAGGACGCGGTAGGGCAGAACGCCCACCGTCGACGGGCTCTGGCCGGCGGCGCGCAGGGCGTTGGCGAAGGCGTTGCGGTCGCGAGCGCGCAAGGCATTCGGGGGGACCAGTTCGAGGTCCACGTAATGCTCATACCCATAGTAGCCACCCATCGCGCCGGCCAGGGTGGTATCCTCCCGGAACTGGCGCCAGCGATCCGGTTCCGGATTCAGGTAGGCCAGTTGCGCCGCTGCTTCGCGAAAGAACGCCGGCATGCTCGCCGGTAGCCGCTCGGCAGCCGCGCGACCTATCATCGTGTGTCCTTCCTCGCCCCATCGCACGGTCAGTCGGGCCTGGGCGGCAGGCGCGGCCCCCGCCAACGTCGCGACGGTCAGAGCCAGGAGTATGAAGACTGAGCGGAGACGGGGCACGGTAAGCGCTCGTTGCAGGATTGTGGGCTGTCGGACCTTCAGGCTGGACCAGGTCATGTGGGGTACCGCTGGAAGCCGCGGGCTGGCTACATGGCGCCGGGTCAGGCCATCCGGCCTTTCCCATACCAGAGCACCACGGTCGTACACCCGCGAGAACGACGAGATCGTTAATTTACGCCCGCGGCGGGGTGCCCGTCGTACGTCCTGAGCCGCTGCCCAGCACCCACCAATGTCAGACACCGAAGAGCTCTGCCCGATCGCACAGGTCCTCGCCATCCGGATGCGCGAGTCGCGCGAGGAACTGGCTGCCCGCTGGCTCGAGCGCATAATCGCCAGGATGTCGGTGGACGAGGAACACGTCTTTCCGTCCGACGACCTGCTGGACCATGTGCCGCTGCTGATTGACGGCGTGGCTGACCAGTTGGAGAATCCGGCGCTCAACGTGAATGCGGACGTCGCTGTCATTGCCAAGGCGATGGAGCTCGGCGCGCTCCGGCATTCGCAGGGTACGGGTGAGTATCAGCTACTCAAGGAATACGAGATCCTCGGCGGCGTCATCTTCTCCTTTCTCGCGCGGATTGTCGACGAGGTGGAGTCGGAGTGCACGAGGGGTGATCTGCTGGTCTGCGTGCACCGCGTCTTCCACGCCGTGTCGCTCATTCAGCAGGCTACGGTCATGCACTACCTGCAGCTCATCCGGGACCAGGTGAAGGAGCGCGAGTCACGATTGCGCACCTTCAATCGTGCCCTGACCCACGAGATGAAGAACCAGATCGGTTCCGCACTCGGTGCCGTGCAACTTCTGGAGTTCGAGGAACTGCCGCTGGAGAAGCGCGTTGAGCTGAGGGAGGTTGCGCAACGCTCCCTGCGCAGCATGAGCGACGTGCTGTCGAATCTGGTGGAACTCTCCACCCTGGATGGTGATCGCCGCCATCAGCGCCACGTGACACTGGACAACGCTGCCGCCGAGGCGGTGCGTGAACTGCGCGATGCTGCCCGATCCGCGGGGGTCGAAATCCGGTTGGAAGGCCTGCCCCAGATCGAGGTGAGCGCGGCAGCGGTGGAACTGGCGCTCACCAACTACATCTCCAACGCCATCAAGTACGCCGATCCCGAGCGAGCGAAGCGTCTGGTTCGCGTCGTGGGGCGGGTGGAAGCCGACAGGGACGGCCAGACCGGCGAGCTGGTGGTGGAGGTGCACGACAATGGCCGGGGCGTCCCGGCGGAACATCGGGAAAGGCTGTTCGAGCGCGGATTCCGGGCCCATTCCACACTGGACGGAGTGGAGGGCATGGGGTTGGGACTCAGCATCGTCCGCGAGGCGATCGAGACGATGGGAGGAAGGGTCTGGGCGGAATTCCCCGACGATGGAGATTCGGTCTCGGTTTTCTGCTTTGCCCTTCCGTCCCGGCGTGCCGACGAGGAGCCCTACCCGACCCTGCCCAGCGACAAGGGGGAGCGGTAGTCCCTCGGGCGGGGGCGCCAGGGGGCTTCAAACGTACGGGAACCGTCCGGCGATCTGGTCGCGACCGCCTGGCCAGCGGCTCACGGCGCCGACCACGCCTCCAGATGACGCTGCGGGCGTTCGTTCGCTGACGCTGCGCTGTCGCGAGGTCGTAGGGTGGGGCATGACTTCCATACCCAGACAACGGAGCCATCGCGAGATTGCCGTGTGGCAGGAAGCAGTCGCGCTGGCGGACAAGGTGGACAGACTGGCTGGAACGTTGCCGGTCAGCGAGAGGTTCGGGCGGGGCGGCAGGTTGCGGAGCGCCGCCGGCGCGGTCCCAGTCGGCATTGCCACTGGCCATGGCTGTGGCCATCGTGTCGGCAATCTACGCCACGTCGCCGCCGCGCTCGAGTCGCTCACCCGGCTACAACTGGAGCTGATCTCGGCTGCCGGATCTGGTTACCTGACCTCCGAGGACGCCTGTCGGCTGGACCGGGAGTGTGGGCATGTGCGACGGCGGCTGGGATGCCTTGCGGCATCGCTCCAGCCGCGACCGGACACGCCGTGGCCACTGGACCGGCTGGAGCGGAGCGGTCAGAATCTCGTTGCATCCTCCGCCGAGGTTCGTCAAAGGGTCTGACAACCGCTATCCTGGAAGGTCGGATCTGGTGTATAATTCCTGGAACGACCCCTCGTTGTGATGGCGGTCACCACGAGCGACCCCCGCTCACGAGTCTGGCCAGGAGAGACGCGATGCACGCGATGACACAGCCGATGATCTCTCACCTGCCATACTTCGAATCCCTGGCCGAGGAGACCGACGAGCAATCATCGGGCTGGCGGGAGCAGTCGGCGGGGTTGCTTGCACTCCGGTTATTCGACAACTGGGATCGTGCGCGGCGTCGTATCGCTCCCTCGGTGGAGGCGGTGCGTGCGCTGGCCGTGAGGAGTGAAGTGGAGTCGCTGGAGGCCGTCAGTGCGGTCAGGGCACCGCTGTTGTCGCTGATTGACGCCATGCTCGCCGTGCCCTCCGCGCCGCTGGCCGTCAGGGCTTCCCTCCTGTCGTACGCTGGCCGTCTCCGCGCGGAAGGTCAGTGGCGCCTTGCTGCCGACGTATTCCGCACGGTCGTCGAGACGCGGGAACCGACCGATATATCGCCGGAGTCCTATCAGGCAGCGATGGATTGCGGCTACTGCGCTCGCCTGGGCGGAGACCTGGAGGAAGCCGCGATCGCCTATGACGTGGGCGAGGCCATAGCAACTGCCGCTCACGACACATTCGGCAGGCTGCGCGCGAAGGTAGGCAAGGCGAAGCTGACCATCCACCGTGGCAACCTGCCTCAGGCCGACCTCGAGCTCCAGGCGATAGTCAGGGCTGCCGAGGCCGCGCAATGCGGCCCGGCGCTCTCCCTGGCCCTGACCGATCGGATGGCGGTGGCCGGAATGCGCGGCCAGTTCGAGTCGGCCGCGGTGCTCGGCTATCGTGCCCTGGAGTGTTGCGAGGATGGATCGGCCCGCGAGGCCATCCTCAGCGATCTGGCAACTGCCCTTGGCGATGCGGGCGAACGCGCCGCCGCTCGGGATGCGCATCTGGTGCTCTCGGCAACGGCAAGGGATGTTCGCGTGCGCTGGACCTCGATGATCAACCTGATGAATCTGGCCGCGCACGACGGCGAGCGATCGGCCTTCGACCGCTATTCGGCGGAACTCGATGCCATTGGCCTGTCGGGAGAACTTCTGCCGCGCTACGCCATCGCGCTCGGCGACGGCTACGAATGCTTCGGCGAGGTCGAGGCGGCCCGGTCCGCTTATCAGCTAGCCGTCGCCACATCGAGTGCGAGCGGTCCAGCAGACGTCCTGGTGCGAGCCGAAGCGGCACTGACATCACTGGATCGGCGTTCCCGCAGCAGGACCGTGGCTCCGGCGCGAGCGACGGAGAACGTCAGCTACGACGGCATCACGCTGGGCACGGTGACACGCGGTGTGAGAGCCATGCGTGAGCGCATCGGAGCGGTCTCCTGGATGACGGCGGTCGCTCCCTAGAGGGCCGGCCGCCCTGGCATCCGCTGCTGCCAGGGCGGCCGGCAATGGCGCACTCACACATCGATTGGCGAGCCCCGGCAAAGGTCGATCAGATCCTCGCCGGGGCTCCTTCAGATGATCAGCAGGTGCTGCTGCCGCCGTAGGTTCCGCCGCAAAGTTGCTGGGTCATGGTGCTGCTGCCGCCGTAGGTTCCGCCATCCGGCGAGTCCTGGCTCGGCCCGGTGGGGCTGGAGCAGGCGGCGAGTGCGATGGCAGCAGCAGCGACGACGGCGGAAGCGATGCGACGGGCGGTATTGCGGGGCATGAGGTCGTCTCCGGAAGGTAAGGCCAGCGGGTCGGGTGGAGTGTTGCCTACACGGTCAAGCTACCTTTCATTTGCGGGCCCCTCCGTGCACATTTGCGACAGGATGTACCGCTTTTGCGACACTTGGAAAGATTGTGGACGTCGTCGCCTTCCTCTCCGAGCCTCTACTCACCACGCTCCGCGTTGTCCTGCGGACGGACAGTCGACATCGCATCCGCACCCCGCCCCCGGTGCCCGGGCTGGTGGCGGCAATGCGCGATGCCGGCGCCGATGTCCTGATCCTGGAGCCCAGCGCCATACCCGCAGCCCAGTGGCCCGATCTGATTGCCTATCTGCGCGGGGTCGAACTGCCTACGGTGGTCGTCTACACGACCCTCGCACCGCCAGCCATGCTCGGCACTGTCGAGCTAGCCAGATTGGGCGTCCGACACATTGTCCTCAAGGGCTACGATGACACTCCCCGTCACTTCCGTGCCCTCTTCGACCTCCTCGCCGCCGAACTCTGGCGCTCGCCACTGCACGACCAGGTCGCACCGCTCCTCACGAACGTCCCCGGACGTGTGCGCGACGCCGTTGCATTTCTCTTCCGCTCGCCACACCGCGTCCGCAACGTCGAGGACCTGGCATCGCTCGCCGCCGTCAACCCCCGCACCCTGCACCGCTGGCTACGTCGGTCGGGAATCGTCTCGACCAAACGACTCATCGCCGCCGCACGCGTGGAGTGGGGTATAGCTCAACTTCGTTCCGGCAGCCAATCCGTGGAGCTCGTCTCGGCGCATCTCCACTACGACACCACTCGCCGCTTCCGACGCGAGGCTCATCTGCTCACCGGCGCCCCGCCAGCGGCTCTCCGCTGGACCAAGGACGCCGATTCGCTCACCGATGCGCTGCTGGCCCGTCTGCTGAGCTGACGACCAGGCTCGGCAGCCGGCACGATCCTGGTACAGGCTGGCAGAGGTTGCCCGGGGCTCGCATCACCCTGGTCGGACTCGCGCACCAACCCTGGCCCGGACCGCGCCTTCGCCGTGGCCCGATCCACGCATCACCGTCAGCGTAGCGTCATCCGGCGTTCCTGCCACCCCAACCCAATGCGCCATGGCATCAGGTTCAGGAGCTCTCTCCGGGCAGCTCTCGGCGATCGAGGACGCCGGGGGTGATGGCACAATCGACCTCCCGGATGGCGGCGCTCTCGCGGTGACGAGCCTGGACCGGCTGGTATTCCCCGAGCCGGCTCTCAGCAAGGGCGACCTCATGCGCTACTACGTCGCGGTCGCGCCGCTGCTGCTCCCCATCATTGCCGACCGGCCGCTGGTGCTCCGGCGCTATCCGACCGGGGTACGCGGGAAGTCGTTCTTCCAGCAGAACGCGCCGGACGGGGTACCGGACGCGGTGCGCGTGGAGACGCTCCGAAGCGCCGACGGCGAGCCCCAGCGCCGCTTCGTTGGCGGAGACATCGCGACACTCCTCTACACCGTCCAGATGGGGGCGATCTCGGTACACCCGTGGAACGCCCGCGTGAACTCGCTGGACATGGTGGACCACGCCATCATTGACCTCGACCCGGGCGACGGCAGTACGTTCGCCACTGCCGTGACGGTCGCGCGACTGGTCCATGAGACGCTCGACCAACTGGGACGAGAGGGGGTTGTCAAGACCTCCGGCAAGCGCGGCCTCCACATCCAGTTCATGCTCGCGCAGGGCACGACTGAACAGGACGCGCTCGCGCTGGCCGGGGAGGTTGCCGTGCGCGTGGCGATGACGCGGCCGGACGTGGCGACGGTGGAGCGGAGCGTCGACGCGCGACCGCGCGGCACCGTATATGTGGACTACCTGCAGAACATCGTCGCCAAAGCGGTCGCCAGCGCCTACTCGGCGCGGGCGACGGAAGCCGCGACGGTATCCGCACCCCTGGCCTGGGCCGAACTCTCCGATCGGCTGGCCCCGACTGACTTCACCATCGGGAACATGCCCGGGCGAATCGCGCGGGTGGGAGACCTGTGGCGAGGTGCAGGTGAACCCGGGTAGGGCTCACCAGTCGTCACGGCCGCACAGGCGGCGATCAGAACGTGTCGGATGCGCGCTCAGGAAGCCGGGTTGGTGGCCCAGACCGTGGTCTCGGTGATGAACGCCCGGTCGTCCAGCTCCAGCATCGAGGCGATGGTGCGCGCGATATCGTCCGGATGCAGCTTGGTGGGGTCGTCCTTCTGGGTCCGGCCCGAACGTTCGAAGAACTCCGTGATCACCTCGCTGGGGTTCACCTGCATGACCCGGATGTCGTGCTTGCGCAGCTCGGCGCGCCACGACTGCGTGAGGCCGGCGAGGGCGAACTTGGACGAGGCGTAGGCCGATCCGCCCGCGCCAGCGCGCTGCCCCGAGGTGGAGACGACATTCATGATGTTGCCACCACCACTGGCCACGAAGTGACGCGCCGATTCCCGCGCCACGAGCATGGCGCCAAGGACGTTGATTTCCCAGATCCGTCTCATCTGTTCGGCAGTGGTCTCGAGAAGCGTCGCGAAAGTGCCGATTCCCGCATTGTTCACCAGCACGTCGTAGCCGCCGAGATCGCGAATCACTGTCTTTACCAGTCGGTCCACGTCGCTCTCCTGACTCACGTCGGCCGGCACGGCAAGAGCGCCGATCTCCTCCGCCACCGCCCGCAACCTGGCCGCGTTGCGACCACAGATGGCGACCTGTGCGCCACGATCGACGAGTAGTTTCGCGGTAGCGCGACCGATGCCCGAGCTACCTCCGGTGACAAGTACATGCGCTCTGGATAGATCCATGATGGTTCCGCAGGTTGAGGTTGGCTGTGAGATGTCCGGGCACCCGTCTACAGGCCCGGCTGGCATCGATCGCGATGACCGCGGTCGAGCGGGTAAGGTAAGTTGATTCTAACGGTATCCCGACCCGTTCTGGCGTAGCCGACGCAGGGCTGCCCGGAACTTGCGTTCCCAAGCCCCCAATCGACCGTCGGGTCACCTGTCGACTCCCCCCCGTCACCCCGGCGAAACCCCCGTCACCCCGGCGAAACCCCCGTCACCCCGGCGAAACCCCCGTCACTCCGGCGAAAGCCGGGGCCCCCCGGCGAAACCCCCGTCACTCCGGCGAAAGCCGGGGCATGGCCACGACCCAGAACATGGATTCCGGCGTTCGCCGGAATGACGCATCCCGTCACCCCGGAGAAAGGGCGAAACCCCCGTCACCCCGGCGAAACCCCCGTCACGCCGGCGAAAGCCGGGGCCCCCCGGCGAAACCCCCGTCACCCCGGCGAAAGCCGGGGCCACACCAACGACAGTGAAATCCATGCTTCCCGACGCCCTCTTACACGGCTCACTGACCGCCCTCTGCGCGGCCGCCCTCCTCATGGCGTTGCCCGCCGATGCCCGTGCGCAATCCGGGCCGGGAGGCGGAGTGAGAGCCGACAGTGCACCACGTGTCCTCGTCATCCCCGGCGAGCGTGCCGGCCCCAGCTCATTCATGTTGACCGACTACCCCGAAGTGCGGCCGAAGGTGGCCGGGCAACTGGACTGGGACCACTACCACACATCCGAGGAAATCGAAGGCTGGATGAGGAAGTGGGCGGCAGAGTACCCGGAAATCGTCGACCTTTACGTGGCCGGTGAGAGCTTTGGCGGCCGGCCAGTGCTGCAGATGACGGTCACGAACAAGCGGACTGGCAGGCATACCGACAAGCCTGCCGCGTACTTCGAGGGAGGACGGCATTCGGGTGAGATCTCGGCCACCGAGAGCGCCTTCTATCTCCTCTGGCACCTGCTGGACGGCTACGGCAAGGACAGCGCGGTCACGCACCTCGTGGACACCAAGAGCATATACATCCGTCCGCTCAACAATCCCGACGGGTCGGACATGTACCGGCTCACCGCGCAGACCAACCGGAGCACCGTGCGGCCGTATGATCAGGACGGTGACGGACTACTCGACGAGGACCCCGGCGAGGACCTGGACGGGGACGGATACGTGCGCCAGATGCGTCATTTCGTGGGCAAGGGCAAGGGAGACTGGGATCCCGATCCGCGCGACAGCAAGGGCCGACTGATGCAACGCGTGGGTACGGGCAAGGGATCCTGGATGGTCTATTCCGAGGGGATCGACAACGACGGCGACGGCCGCTTCAACGAGGACGGCATTGGCGGCCTGGACCTGCACCGCAACTATCCCCTCAACTGGCGTCCCATGCCTGGCGGCGACAGCACGGGCCGGGGCTATACGCAGGGTGGAGCGGGCGCCTTCCCACTCTCCGAGCCGGAGACGCGCTCGGTGGTGATGTGGATGTATTCACACCCCAACATCTCCGTCACCAATACCATGGACACCGCGGTGCCCATGCACCTGCGGCCACCCAGCACCTGCGAGGAGACGGAATGCATGTTCCCGTCCGACCTCGCGCTCTACCAGCATTTCGACTCGGTGGGACTGTCGATCACCAACTACCCGTGGGCCGGCAATGTCTACCGTACATACGCCACTCGCGTCCCGATCAACCCGTTCACTGGCGACTCGGCCCAGCCCCAGCCGCTGTTCGGACACTCGCCCGATTTCGGCTACTTCGGCTTTGGCGCCATCTGGTACGGCGACGAGATCTGGAACGGCGGTCGCGAGCGCGACTACGACAACAACGGCGTGATCGAACAGTGGGAAGTGCTGCGCTACTGCGATGAGGAGTTCGGTGGCCGTTGTTTCCAGCCCTGGACGAAGATCCCTCACCCGCAACTGGGCGAGGTGGAGGAGGGTGGATTCAACCCGAAGTTCTGGTCGCAGAATGGCCCGCCCGAAGTGATCGCCGGCTGGGCACGACGGCAGGCCAT
>CALCHX010000172.1 GCA_937906875.1 uncultured Gemmatimonadota bacterium
CATCGTGCTGCTCGCCAATTCCAGCAAGATGAACGGGCTGGATTGGACCCCGCTCTGGCTGAAGGAACTCACCGTGAGGGGAAGCCTCTGCTACGGCGCCCATGGTCACGGCAGCCCGGCGCACAACGCCTTCAATGACGCGGCCTCCCTCGTGGCGTCGGGCAGTGCGCCCATCCGGCCGCTCCTCACGCATGCATTCCCGCTCGAGGAATACACGCGGGCGATCAGTGTGGCGCGAGACAGGAGCGGCGAGGAGAGCGTGAAGGTCGCGTTCCGGTTCACCGGTGGGTGAAGCATTTCCTCGCATCCCGCGGGGGCGACTGACATACCAGACACGGTACCGCGGGGTCACATGCCCTCTGTCCGACAAGTGGACCAGGATCCGCGCGAGGAGCTGGAGCTGGGATTCTCCAACCATATGGGAATACGGATGACGCAACCCAGTCTATCGAGAGCCACGCGCGTCCTGGCGCGCGAGTCCAGTCTGCTCGACTTCCGCACGCCGAGCCACGTCTACAATCCGTTGATATACGCTTGGGATGCTCACCGTGAGTACCTGCGGCGCTACGGGGCACTTCGCGGGCGGGTGTTGCTTCTGGGAATGAACCCGGGGCCCTGGGGCATGACGCAGACGGGGGTGCCGTTTGGCGACGTCACGATGGTGCGTGAATGGTTCGGCATCGAGACGCGGTTGGGCGACGTGTTGCCGGAGCAGCATCCCAGGTACCCGATCCTCGGTATGGCGTGTCACCGTAACGAAGGGAGTGGTTCACGGCTCTGGCGGTGGGCCGAAGCGCGTCTCGGCCCACCGGAGGAGTTCTTCTCCCGCTTCTTCGTGTGGAACTACTGTCCACTGCTGTTCATCAAGGATGGGCGCAATCTCACGCCGGAGCGTCTGGACCGAGACGAGAGGGAGGCGTTGATGGTGGTCTGCGATCGTGCCCTGGCGGCCGTCGTCCGGACACTCCAGCCGACGGCCGTGGTCGGCATCGGGCACTATGCCGAGGGGCGCGCCACGGCCGTGCTCGGGACGGATGCCGACGTGCGTTACCTGCACCATCCGAGTCCGGCCAACCCGACTGCGAACCGCGACTGGCCATCGCTGGCCGAGCGGGCGCTCGGGCCCTGGTTGCCGCCGCTCAGGCGTTGAATCGGCGCCCTGGCCGCGCAGCCGCCTGATTCAACCCCGGGAGACGCCTGGGCAGTACGTGAGGGCACCTGGAGCGGCTTCCTGGAGCCAGCACGTCGCCCAGTGGTTCGAAGTGGAGCGTCGCGACATCGGGCCTCGCCGCAGAGGGTGCCGAGAGCGTGCGACGGCCTGCCCGACCCGGAGGCGGCCGTGGAAACGACCAGGGCGTTCCAGGGGAGATCGGCCAGGCTCACTTCTTGACACCCTGCAAGCAGACCTGGCCCATTGCCCATGAGTGGTCGTGGCCTGCTTACCTCTTCCAAGGAGATACTCGTGCCTGAGCGCTATCAGAATTTTCACCTGCAACCGTTGGCCGGCCAATGGCGTGACGGCAGCGGTGACGCGGTGCGGCCGGTCATCGATCCCTACTCTGGCAGGACGCTGGTGTCGATACGCGCCGCCACCTCGCAGGACCTGGATTCCGCTTACCGGAAGGCGGCCGCTGCCGGGCCTCCCTGGGCGGGAACGCCGCCGGCACGGCGCGCGGAGCTGCTGCAGAACGTCGTTGCCCTGTTCGACCAGCGCAAGGAAGAGATCATTGACTGGTTGATCCAGGAATCCGGCAGCACCAGGCTGAAGGCCAACATCGAGTGGGCCAGCGCGCGAGCCATTACCCAGGAGGCGGCCAGCATGCCTGCGAGAGCGCAGGGCGCCACCTTCGCTAGCGAAGTCCCCGGCAAGGAAAACCTGGTCTACCGGCGGGCGCTGGGTGTTGTTGGTGTCATCAGCCCGTGGAATTTTCCCCTGCATCTCTCCCAGCGCTCAGTCGCTCCCGCCATTGCGCTGGGCAACGCCGTTGTCGTGAAGCCGGCCAGCGATACTCCGATCAGCGGGGGATTGCTCATTGCCAAACTGTTCGAAGAGGCGGGTCTGCCAGCCGGAGTCCTGAGTGTCGTGATCGGGCCCGGCTCCGAGATCGGCGATGACTTCGTTGCCCACCCCGTGCCGTCGATGATCTCGTTCACGGGATCGACTCCCGTTGGCATGAACATTGGCAGGATTGCCATCGGCGGGCAGCGCATCAAGAAGATTGCTCTCGAGTTGGGTGGCAACAGCCCGTTCGTGGTGCTCGAGGACGCCGATATTGACCTGGCGGTCAGGGCTGCCGTGTTCGGTAAGTTCCTGCACCAGGGCCAGATCTGCATGGCGATCAATCGAATCATTGTTGATCAGAGTCGCTATGACGAGTTCGTCGAAAAGTTCGTGGCTCACGTCAGGGAACTGAAGGTCGGGGATCCTGCATCGATCGAGACAGCCATCGGGCCCATCATAAATGAGGCGCAGCTTCAAGGCCTGCAGCGAAAGATTGCCCAGGCCAGAGAGCAGGGCGCCACTGTACTGCTGGAAGGCAACGTCGATGGCCAACTGATGCCGCCGCACGTCTTTGGTGATGTCACAGCCGACATGAACATCAGCAAGGAGGAGATCTTCGGTCCCCTGGTCGGCATCCAGAAGGCAAGGGATGAGCAGCATGCTCTGGAGTTGGCCAACGATACCGAGTTCGGACTGTCCAGCGCCGTCTTCAGCGGCGATCAGGCCCGCGGCCTGCGCTTCGCACGGCAGATTCAGGCCGGCATGAGCCACGTCAATGACACGCCCATCAACGATGAAGCGCACCTTCCGTTTGGCGGCGAGAAGAACTCTGGCCTGGGACGCTTCAATGGCCAGTGGGCCATCGAGGAGTTTTCCACGGTGCAGTGGGTGAGCGTGCAGCGCGAGCCACGAGACTATCCCTTCTGATCCGTTCCGAGCGGGCTCCCATCGGCGGCCTGCCGCTTGCGCAGGTGACGACGGCCTCCCTGCCGGCGCTTCAGGACGGGATTTCCGGCGACCATGTCAATTTCGGCGCCGGATCCGGCCACCGTCGGGATCTCGTCCCTGCTGCCCTGGCACAGCTCGTATCTACCTGAACCGTCGCCGTGGCAAGCTCCTCGCAGTTGTACGACAGCTGTCCCATGCCGAACCATTGGCCGCCGCAGCCGGACGAGCACTGGCCCTGAACGCCGCACGGCGCGATGTTTGGTGCATCTCACTCTGATCTACCACACAGGCGGAGGATCCATGCAGAAAGTTGGAGAACGGTACCGCAGCCGAAACTGGCTTCCAGGCGTCATTCTCGCCGCCACACTGATGGCTTGCTCCGGGGGCGACAAGCCACCCGCCGACCAGGATGCTGCGGCAGCCGGACCAGTCGCCTCGACCGAGCAGGTTCCTGGGCAGCAGGCTTACCAACTGTGCGCGACGTGTCACCAGCAGAATGGCGAGGGGCTGCCCGGCGCCTTCCCGCCACTGGCGGGCGGGGAGTTTGCCAACGCTTCGAACGTTGCGGTCCCGATACGCATCCTCCTTCACGGCATCGCCGGGCCGGTGACGGTGAAGGGACAGCAGTACAACAGCGTGATGCCGGCGTACGGCACCGGCGTCGAGATGTCGGACCAGGAAGTTGCCGACGTGCTTACCTATGTGCGCAGTTCGTGGGGCAACAGCGCCAGCGCGGTCACTGCGGAGGATGTCGCGAAGGTGCGGGCGACGCCGAGGGAGGCGACCGGGCCGGTGAGCGCAGAGGAACTGGAAGCGATGATGACGGCTGGCTAGGCACGGACAGTTGCAAGGCTGCCTGCAACGGGCCGGCATTGTTCCGGCCTGCTGCGGGCGGTGTTGGCGAGCCCCGACCGCGCTATATTTCACGGGATGGCCGCGGTTCTCCCCATTCCCGAAAATCCTGATTTCCACGCACTGGCGCACCTGCTCAGTGGGCGCCGCGTGGTCGTGCTCGCAGGCGCTGGCGTCAGCACCGAGTCGGGGATTCCGGACTACCGCGGGCCCGAGTCGCGGCAACGGCTGAGGGCGCCTATCCAGTATCAGGAGTTCGTGCGCAGCGAGGCCACACGCGCGCGCTACTGGGCGAGGAGCGCCGTAGGTTGGTTGCGTGTCGCCGACGCGCAGCCCAATCCGGCGCACCTCGCACTCGCCCGGATGGAGGCGGAAGGAGTCGTGCAGGGTGTCATCACCCAGAATGTCGACGGCCTTCATCAGCGAGCCGGTAGCCAGCATGTCGTGGAGTTGCATGGCTCGCTCGCCTGGGTACGCTGCATCAACTGCGGCGCTTCGGTTCCGCGTGATGAATTCCAGACTCGCCTGCGAGACCTGAACGAGACCTGGGCAGCGGCGATGGATGGCTGGTCCCGAAAAAGTGACGTGGAGGCCGCGCCGGATGGGGATGCCGAGTTGCCTGCTTCGGCGAGCAGGAACTTCCGGGTTCCCGCTTGCGAACGGTGCGCTGGCGTGCTGAAGCCCGACGTCGTCTTCTTTGGCGAGAACGTGCCGCGCGATCGGCTGGACGAGGCCTGGCGCCTGTTTGCGGAGGGCGAGGTGCTCCTCGTGGTCGGCTCGTCTCTGACCGTCTACTCCGGTCGTCGCTTCATCTATCGCGCAGGTGAGACGGGCATCCCCATCGGCATCATCAATCTGGGGTCCACCCGTGCCGATGATGTCGCGACAACGAAGCTGGAGGGACGTGCGGGGGTTCTACTGCCTCGACTGGCAGAGGCTCTCCTGCCGCGTTCTCCATGACAAGCGCGAGTTCACGCTCGGAGAAGGGCTTCTGAAGGAAGCCGGCGGAATCCGACAGCGCTCCTCGGGCGGCCAGTTCAGCCTCGGCATAGCCGCTCATGAGTACGATCGGTACGTCGACGCCGCGCTCGCGCAGCGCGCGTGCGGTGGCCGGCCCGTCCATCGCCGGCATGGTGACGTCCATGAGGACCAGGCTCACCACCTCGCCGCTGTCGACCGCGGCCACGGCTCCGACTCCGTTGGCGGCGCCGAGAACGTCATAACCCAACTTCCGCAGCATGCGCTGGGTGAGATGTCGTACGTCAGCCTCGTCATCGACCACCAGTATGCGCTGCCCGTCGCCGTGCCGTAACGACTCGCTCCCTGCGTGGCCCGCCTCGTGCGCCCGGGCCACTGCCACGTTCGCCAGCGGGAGGTAGATCCGGAAGCACGAGCCGTTGCCCGGAGCAGTGATCACGCTGAGTGCGCCCCGATGTGCGCGAACGATTCCCAGGAGGGCGGCAAGTCCCAGGCCGCGGCCGGTAAACTTGGTGCTGTAGAAGGGATCGAATATCCTGGACAGCGCCAGCGGGTCCAGGCCCACTCCATCGTCGGTCACCTCGATGAGGGCGTAGGGTCCGCTGGCTGGCATCTCCGGGGCGACGTGGAGCAGTGACAGCGCGCGACGGGGACGGCTCTCGAACGCGACACGGACGGTTACCTGCCCCGGTCGGGCGCCGATGGCCTCGCTGGCATTCGTGACCAGGTTCATGACGACCTGCCGGAGCTGAGTCGCGTCCGCTTCCACGATCGGCGCCGGCCCGTCGGTCCCGCGGAACTCGAAGGCGATCGTTCGCGGCACGGCACTCCTCACGAGTGCCAGCATGCCACCCACCAGTTCCACCAGGTCTAGCGGCTCCACCACGAAGCATCCCTTGCCGGCGTAGGCGAGCAGTTGTCGGGTGAGGTCGGAGGCGCGCATCGCGGCCTGTCGTATGTGCCCCACGGTCTGGAGGCCGTCACTGCCCGGAGGCAGTTCGTCCTCCAGCAACTCGGCGTTGCCGAGTACGCCGACGAGAAGGTTGTTGAAGTCATGGGCAATGCCGCCAGCCAGCACGCCCAGGCTCTCGGCCTGCTGCGCCTGCAGCACCTTGGCCTCCAGGGTGGCCCTCGCTGACTCTGCCTCGCGGGCCGCGGTGACGTCGGTGATCACGCCCGTCCAGACCATCGAGCCGCCTGCTTCACTCACCACGCGGGCCTGAACCGACAGCCAGCAACTGGTGATATCATCATCGATGAGCCGCCACTCCGCCTGCCAGGGCTGCAGCGTAGCGCGCGAATGCGATAGCGAGCGCTCCAACTCCGGTACGTCCTGCGGATGTGCCAGGGCCATCAGCCGTTCGGCGATCAGGCCGCGGTCACCGTCGTCGGCCGCCAGTTGTGGATGATCCGGAAACCTGTCCAGCCAGAGCCGTCGCACGCCCTCGCTCACGAACGGGAACTCACGTCGACCGTCGGCGGTCTCGCGCATCTGGAAGACAGCGCCCGGTACAGCGGCGGTCATCTCGGACAGTTCGCGAGCCGCGGCACGCTCCCCTTCCAGGGCGGCATGAAGTCGTGCCTGCGACGCGGTCAATTGCCGGGTCTGGGCTTCCACCCTCCGCTCCAGCCAGGCACTCCGCCGGCGCGCCGCGGCAAGCCGCAGACGGATCAGGCCGGCTACGAGTGCGGCGGCAACGAGCACCCCGAGTGATCTTGCCCACCACGTTCCCCACCACGGTGGCAGGACGACGATGGTGACGGCCGCGGTGCGCTCGCCCAGTGTACGGTCGCGCCGCGCGGCCGTGACGCGAAATACATAGCGACCCGGCGGCACGCTCGAGTACGTCGCCGCCCCGCGGTTACCGCCGTTCACCCAGTTCCTGTCCACGCCATCCAGCCGATAGGAGTAGACGATCCTCTGCGGCTCGGAATAGTCCATGGAGCGGAAGATGATGGAGAACGCATTCTCGTCATGACGCAGCTTCATCACCGAATCCTCGGTGAAGCCGAGCATCAGTCGCAGCCGCGAGCCATTGGCCGGCTGGAGCCCCAGAAAGGAAACGGGTTGTGTGGGTGACGGAGAAGATGCGGCATCGGGATGGAAGATCGTCAGGCCATTTATGCCGCCAAGGAACATCGTGCCATCGGCAGAGCGGTGGTATGCGCGGCGATTGAACTCGCGAGCCTGAAGCCCGTCTTCCAGTCCGTAGCGAGTGAACTGGCCGGTACGTGAGTCACGCCTGGCGATGCCATCGTCGCTGCTGATCCACAGATTGCCGTTGGCATCCTCCAGAATTCCGTAGATGAAGCTGTGCGGCAGCCCCTGACTGGTCCCGATGGTTGTGAAGCGATCGCTGTCCCGATCCAGGCTGCTCAGCCCGCCACCCTTGCTGGCAAACCAGAGCCGGCCAAAGCGATCCTCGGCAATGCTGGTGATGAACGGGTTCGGCAACTGCCCTGGTTCGCCCGCCCCCGCTCGGAAATGAGTCACGCGGCTCCCGCGCCTGTCGACGCGCGTGAGCCCGTCAGTTCCGCCGGCCCACAACATCCCCTCGGAGTCCTCGAGGATCGTCTGGATGTCGTCGCTCTCCAGCCTGCGCCAGTCGGCGGCCGAGGAGGAGTACCGGTACACGTGCTTCCGGTCGCGCGACAACTCGATCATCCCCTTGCCCTCCGTGCCGATGAGGAGGTTGCCGGAGCGATCCTCATAGAGCACGTTCACGCTCGTGCCCGTGTCGACCACCGGTGACCGGGTGAAGCTGCCAGTGCGCGGATCGAGCGTTCCGACCCCACGCTGGTGTAGCCCCACCCAGAGCTGACCCTTGTGATCCTCCAGCGACGCCCAGACGTTGTTGCCGGGCAGGGACGCGGGATCCGACGCACTGTGACGATAGGTGGTTACCCGTCTCTGACTGCGATCATACCGGTTGAGGCCACCGAACTGGGTAGCTATCCAGATGTTGCCTGCCCTGTCCTCGCTGATACCGCGGACATAGCCATTGCTGATTGACACCGGTGAGGACGGGTCGTCCCTGATGGTTTCGAAATGGATCGCTGACGGTGCATGCTTGCCCAGTCCATAGCTCTCCAGTCCGACCCAGAGCACGCCGCCGCGATCCTCGAGGATGGATCGCACGATGGTGCCGCCCAGCGAGAGGGGGTCGCCGCGAATCTGACGGTGTCGCTCGTAGCGTCCGGTGGACGGGTCCAACCTGGTGAGCCCATCATCACTCCCGATCCAGAGAGCTCCGTCGGGCCCGGGGAAAAGCGTCATGACCCGCCCACCGAAGGGGGAGGGGACCCTGGCAGTGCTGGAACGATAACGTTGCCGCACTTCCAGCCGGACAGGATCCACCGCCGTCAGTTCGTGCTCGGTGCCCACCCAGATGGTGCCGTCCCGACCACGGGCCAGTGCCCGCACCGTGCTCTCGCGCATCCCGAGTTCCACCGTCCGGAAGCGAGCGGCAGCTCGATCGAAGAGAAGGGCGCCGGTTCGCGTGCCGACCCAGATGACGCCTGACTCATCCTCGGCGAGGGCGAGGATCGCCGTAGCGACCTCCGTACTGAGCCCGGCCGCGGAAGTGTACCGCTCGACCAGGCCAGTGGCTGGATCGAGGCGATCCAGCCCTGCTGCGGATCCGACCCAGAGGAAGCCGTCAGCCGTTTCGTGGATGGCTGAGACGCGATTGCTGCTCAGCGATAGTGAATCATCGGGCGCGTGTCGGTAGCGTTGGAAGCTGTTTCGTTGCGGAATCAGCCGGCTCAGCCCGCCGTTGAGTGTGCCTATCCAGAGCGATCCATTCCTGGCCACGAGCAGCGACGTGACCCACGAGTGGCCGAGGGAAGTACTGTCGCCGGGCACCGACCGGTAGGTCACGAAGCCGGAGCCATCGTACCGATTGAGCCCGTCCTCGGTGCCCATCCAGAGGAATCCCGACCGTCCCTGAACGAGCGCCGTGACCGTGCCGTTGGAGAGCCCGTGTTCCTGCGCCAGTCGCTCGAAACGAACCGCTGTCGCGCGTTGCGCGACAGCGGTCGACGGCACGCATGTGAGTGCGAGCGCGAGCAGGAAGGCAGTCGCAGCGCGCCCTCCGGAGAGCCTGCTGACTCCCAGGAGCACGCGTTGCTGGATCGAGACGGACATTACTCCCGGGCTGCGGTCAACGGGTATCCCCGGTTAGGACCATCAGCCCCTGTTCAACGTCACGCCAGGCAGCCGGCGGGCGCTCGCCCCTCCCGGCTGCAGTTGATCAGTGCGCCAGGACCGGCCTGCAGGGTCCGCTGCGGGAGCACGATTTCAGCACGATAACTGCACATCTGTGAGGCGAATCATGCTGTTGGCGTGAGCGGCCCGCCGTTAGGATGTACCGCCCCCAATTCTTGCCTTGGCGATGGCGGCAGCTTCCGGATGGTTCCCGAGCTGAGGACGGAGCCTCATGCCGAAGAACTCGCTCACCAGGCGTCGCATTCTGAACGTCCGCGCTGCACGTGCTTCCCTTCTGGGATCGCTGCTGTGGATAGGCTGCGGTTCCGGCGTGAACGACCACTCGCCCGCGCCTGGTTCAGCTCGCAATCCGGAGGCGGTGGGGCTGGCGCCGTCCGCGCCGACAAAGGGGGATGGCGCGCTGCCTCACGCCAGGGCAGTCGCGGACGGCATCGAGGCCGGAGGCTTCTGGAAGGAGTTCCGTAGAGCCGCGCTGGACGGCGATAGCGTCACCCTGCTGGCGATGACGGAGTTTCCATTCCACGTACGAGGGCCGACGGATGCTGACCCGCTGGTCGAGCTCGATTCGGCAGCCTTTCTCGCCATTCTCCCGCGGCTGCTCGATGCCGATCCCGGGCTCGCGGCGCAACCGTCGACGATGCGGAAACTGCTCGAGGAATCCGCGATGCCGCCACCCGGCGTGGCGAATGGCGACGAGGCCAGGGTGGGCGACTTCGTGTTCACCAGGCGCGCCGGACGGTGGCGATTCTCGCTCGCATACCTGACCAGCACCTTCGACATGTAGCTCAGTCATTCATCGGTGAATCGTGAGGCCCAGATGCATACGCTCCGAAGAGGAGACCGCGGTCCGGATGTCGCCAGACTCCAATCCGCACTCAATCAGCGGCTCGAGCCGACGCCAATGCTGCTGGTGGACGGCGACTTTGGCGAGAAGACCGAGAAGGCGCTCCTCCGATTCCAACTCTTCAATCATCTGCCTGTGGATGGCCGCGCTGGTCCGGACAGCCTGCGGGCACTGGGGATGAGCGAGCTGACAGCCGTCGACTCGGGACCCGGCCATTCAGCGCCGGCGCCGTGGCTCGATATTGCGCGCGCCGAGCTGGGCGTGAGCGAACTGGTGGCGCCAGGCGCAGACAACCCGCGGATCGTGGAATATCACTCGACCACCAGCCTTCACGCCTCCGACGATGAGACGCCGTGGTGCTCTTCCTTCGTGAACTGGGCGCTCATCCGCGCCGGCTACCAGGGCACCAGGAGCGCCCGTGCTCGCGACTGGCTGAGATGGGGGCGGGACCTGTCGGAGCCGGAGGTTGGCGCGGTGACCGTGCTGCACAGGAAGCATGCGGGAAGACATGACGCCAGCACCGGCTCGTCGAGCGGGTTCCATGTCGCGTTCTTCATCTCCCGCACTCCCACCCAGATCCGGCTGCTGGGAGGCAACCAGAGCAATCAGGTCAAGTACTCCAACTTCTTCCTGTCAGGCTACGAGGTGAGCGGGTATCGCTGGCCCGCCACTCCTACCTCGCGATGAACTCGGCGGCGTTGGTGCGTCGCGCCCGCTCGGCATCCGACCGGGCGAGCAGTGCGTGGTCGAGGAGCACGAAGCGAGGGTTGTCCTTCTCCGGACGCCCCATCTTGTGCTCCACGCGGCCATCGACGGCAACGATATCGGCCGTGTAGTCGAAGTTGGTCACCAGTCCGTCCACCTCTCCGTTGTTGTGACCGAGCAGCGAGCTGCCGACCCCGTATGCGGCGGCAGGTACGCCGTTGGTCTCGAAGCGCCTGATCTTGGTCGGCTTGAACCCTCCGGAGACGATTATGCCCACGCCCGGGAAGCCGGCATCATCCAGCGCTACGCGCAATCGACGCACGATGGCCGAGTTGACCCCACCCCGACGTTCGCCGGGCAGGAGTTCGCTGTCCGGCACGTCGGCCATCGCGCGGTCCTCGAGCATCTCGCTGGTATCGACGCGCACGGCACCCAGTACTCCGTCACCGAATTCCTCGCGCATGGCTCGTGCTACGGCCAGCGAATCGCCAATGACGTCGTTCCGGTAATCCACGAGGCTGGAGACGGCTATGCCTGGCTCGTGCTCGCGGACGTAACGCGTGAAGGCGAGGGTGGCGGCGACGACGTCGCCGTCAAAGGCGGCAATGAGGGAATGCGGCATCGTGCCCACTCCCTCCTCTCCCCACCAGGCGCCGCCAGCGTTGCTGGAGACGGAACCAGCCCCGCCCACCAGCGCCGCGTAGCCGTCGGGCGTCTGCACGCGCCAGTCGTCGTGCCGGGCGCCCATGAAGATCACCGGCTTCCCGGCGGCGGCGACGATGGTGCGGCTCACATTGGTGGCGATCAGCGAGCGACGGGCAAGGACACCGAGTGCGGCTGTCTCGAGGTGGGCGAAGGCACGATACGGCCCGTCGATGTGCATCACGGATTCTCGCGGCTCGACGGGGTCGCCATCCATCAGCGTCCGGATGCGCAGGGCCGTGAAGGGCACTGCTGCGGAGTCACCGTCGTGCGCCATCTGTGTCTGCAGCAGCCGAACTGTCTCGAAGACGCCGGCAACGATTCCGGTCTGTTTGGCAAACACCTGCATGCGGACTACCGGGTTCCGGCCGTCGTGCACCAGCGTTGCCGCTGATCGCAGGAAATAGCGGTCGGCATACCACCCGTCGCGCATGCGCGGGTCGAACTGGAAGAGCGCCGCCGGCATCGCGGCGAGTTGGGCGTGGAAGGCAACGCTGCGGTCGTCGCCACTGGCATCGAGAGTGTTCACGGCGGGTGGGAGCGACATGGTAGGTCGGGGGAGGATCTGGCTCGGTTGCGGGAACTGGTGGTTGTTTGACCTGCATGAGGGTAGCCCGGTTCGCGTGCGTTGGCGACCACCTGCCACGCCGGCCCGTCCACTCAAGTCGACTCGTGCCGCCTTCCCCGGGGTGCATGGGGTGACGGCTATTGGTGGCGCGGGCGAAGGCGCCGTGCGAGATTGGCCGTGAGCGGCCGCAGGGCCCGAAGTTCAAGCTCCCGCCCAGATTCCCCACATCCGATGTCTGCCCCGGCGTTGTCCTCTCCATCCCAACCACCCACCTCGCCAGCTCCGGCCATCCTGTCGGGGCTGACGCGGCGCGCGGTGACGAGCGTGGGCCGTACGGTGCGGTCGGCGATCGGTGCCCTGGGCAAGGGCGCGGCATTCACGCTTGGCGCCATCGTCAGCGCTCGTGAGGTGAGGACGTGGGCGCCACACGTCGGAACCCAGGCCAGGCTGCTGGGCGTGAACTCGATACCGATCGGGATGTTCATCTCCGGTTTCACCGGCATCGTTCTCGCACTGCTGGCCAGCTATTCGTTCACCGGTGCCATACCACTGTATTTTGTCGGCACCCTGGTCCAGAAGGCTGTCACCATGGAGCTCGCGCCAGTGCTCACCGGCCTGGCGCTCGCCGGCCGTGTGGGTGCCAACATCGCCGCCGAACTGGGCACGATGAGGGTCACCGAACAGGTGGATGCCCTGGAGACGCTGTCGTTCGATCCGTTGGCCTACCTTGTGGTTCCGAGGGTGATCGCGGGTACGCTGATGTTCCCGATCGTCGTCGGTCTGTCCATGGTGGCCGGCATAGTGGCCGGCTGGCTGGCGTCCTACTATCTGCTGGATCTGTCCTCTCCACAATTCGTGAAGGGAATGCGCCTGTTCTTCGAATATTTCGACGTGCGGTACGGGCTGGTGAAGGCGGCCAGCTTTGGTTTCGCGGTTGCCCTGGTAGGTTGCGCGGCCGGCCTGGGAACGCGCGGCGGATCGCAGGGAGTGGGGCAGGCTGCCACCAGCGCGGTGGTCAGGTCGGCGGTCCTGATCCTGGTGCTGGATGCGTTCTGGGCTGTCGTCTGGCTGCTTGGACGGGCGACGTGACGCATTCACGACTTGCACACAACGAGTTGGACTATGCCTCGTAAACGGGTTGATGATTTCGTCGTGGGGCTGGTGGTGATCGCCGCGACGGTGGTCATAGTTGGCTCCACGCTATGGGTGCAGCAGGTGGACTTTCGGCAGCGGGAGAGCCCCGTCGAGGCGCGATTCCGCGACGTCGGCAATGCCACTGTCGGCGGCGTTGTGGTGGTTCGCGGGGTGAAGTCCGGACGCATCTCGGGTATCGAGCTGGGAGACGATGGCTGGGTAAGGGTCCGCATGCGTATGGACGAGGGCGTGAAGCTTCCGGGCGACGCCACCGTGCTCCTGGGGCAGGCCAGCCTGTTCGGGGAGTGGCAGGCAACGATCGTGGAGCGTTCTGCGTTGCCGCCCAACCCTGACGTCCGGCGACAGATCGCGGAGGCAAGCGGGGAGCGCGGGACGCTGCCTGGCGCGATACTCCCCGACGTGGCACAACTGACAGCGGTAGCCGGTCGGATCGCGGACGATATGGCCAGCCTGGCCGACAGGGTTCAGACGGCCTTCGACGACAGCGCGGCGAGCGAGTTGCGTTCGTCCATCCGGGACGTGGCCGAGATGTCGTCCGTTCTCGCCGAGACTGTGCGTCGGCAGTCGCGGAACCTCGACGCCATCACCTCCGACGTGGGCAGCGGCGTGCATGCCCTGAGCGACGCCGCGGCGACGGTACAGCGCGTCGCCGAGCGGATAGACAGTTCCACCGCCTCGGGACAGGTGCGGAGCGTGGTGGACAATGCCGCCGCCGCATCCGCCGAACTGCGCGACGCGGCGGCGTCGCTACGCGTCCTCTCGGATCGGCTGTCCGTCTCCCAGTCTCGCCTTGACACCCTGCTCGTCAGCAGCCATTCACTGGTCGCCAAGCTGGACTCCGGCAACGGCTCGCTGGGTTTGCTCGTGAACGACCCGTCGCTCTACCAGCAGACGGATTCGCTGATGCGTCAGCTACGCGCCCTGCTCACCGACTTCCAGGCCAACCCGAAACGCTACATCAGACTCCGTATCTTCTGATATCGCTCAGCCATCGGTTGGTGGGGGCGGCGCGAGATTGCCGCTTTCCAGAGCGCGTAGGGCGATGGCCGTCATCCGCCCGTCCTGGTTACGACGCAGGCCTCGCAATTGTCGGCGTGCGCGTCGGCAGGCGAGCGGGACGTAGAGTCTGGCGCAGTCCAGGGACGACGCCACTTCATCCTCGTTGCCACCTGCCCGCTCCAGCTCGGCCGTCGCGCGCGACAGCGTTGCCGTGGCCACGTAGATCTCGATCGCGGCATTTGCCAATCGCTCCTGGACGAACTGGCGCTCCACGATGCTCGCGCCATGACGGATCAGCGCCTTCTCGGTTCCCACAGCGAGCTCGTGAGCGGTGCGGGCGACGGCCGCCGCCTCCCGCGCGAGGGCCGGGTGGACAAGGCTGAATGACGGCGGAGTGAGTGTGCGTCGCGCACGGCCGGTGAGATAGGAACCGATGGCGCCGAGCGATTGGATGGGACGTCGGAATGCACTTCCGATCGCCTTGAGGCGCTCGCCGGGCTGCTGCAGCGCCATCAGGGCAATGAGTGCGCGCAGGACTTCGTTGGTGCCCTCGAAGATCAGGCTTATGCGGGCATCCCTCACAGCCTGTTCGTAGAGGTACTCCCTGGAGTAACCGATTCCGCCGGCAATCTGCAGCGCGTCGCCGACGGCGCGGTTGGAGAGTTCCGAGCAGAAGATCTTCACTGCCGCAGTCTCCAGCGCGAAGTCCACTCCGCCACGATCCACCATGTCGGCCGTGACCATCCACGCCGCGTCGGCGGCGTAGAGTTCGGCGGCGGTGACGGCGAACTTGCGCTGGATCATCTCGAACTGACCTATGGGGCGGCCGAACTGCTGTCGCTGGCCTGCATGCTCGAGCGCTCGCTCCATGATCACACGCGTGCCCAGCGCGGATCCAGCAGCCAGACCCAGACGTCCGGAGTTGAGGATCTCCAGGGCGATCCGGAAACCCTGGCCGACATCCCCCAGTCGGTCCTCCACCGGCACACGGACGTTCTCGAAGATCACCGAGCGGGTATCGCTCGCCCGGATCCCCATCTTGTCCTCGAGCTTTCCCAGGGACACGCCGGGAGCATGGGCGTCGACAATGAAGGCAGTTACCCGACCCTTCACAACCCCATCCACCTCTACCGGAACCTTGGCAAAGACGGTTAGAAGGCCGGCGTAGCCGGCGTTGGAAATCCAGATCTTTGTGCCGTTCAGCAGATAGTGCGTGCCGTCCTCACCGGGTGTCGCGCTGGTCGTCATGGCCTGCGCGTCCGAGCCGGAGCCGGCCTCGGTCAGGCAGAAGGCGGCGACAAGTTCACCGCTGGCGCACCGCGGCAGGTAGCGAGTCTTCTGTGATTCGGTGCCGAAGAGAGTGATGCCCTTGCAGCCTATGGACTGGTGGGCGCCGATATAGACGCCGAGCGCAGGATCGGTAGCTGCTACCTCGGCGAACACGCGATTGAAGACCGTGGCCGGCGCGCCGAAGCCTCCGTACTCGGCCGGTATGTTCAGTCCCATCAGCCCCAACTCGTGGACGCCGAGCCGCACCTCGTCGGGGAATTGCCCGGCGCGGTCCATTGCCGCCGAGTCGATGGTGTCGGCCGCAAAGTGCCGAAACGCGTCCAGAACCATTTCCAGCGATTCCGCGTCCTCCGCCGACAGCGTGGGGAAGGGGAAGAGAAGTTCCTCTCGCAGTTGACCCAGGAAGAGCCCCTTGGTGAACGAGTTCTGGGCGTCCGGAGTAGCCTGGCGCGAGCGGGTGACTGGCTGTGGGTCGGTTGACGGTTCGGCGCTCATGGGAATGGACTCGGGGGGCGAGGGGACAAGTGGTCGGCGCTCGACCCACCGGCTAACATTGTTGTCAGCCGGATGCGCGGGCGATGGCTTCTGAAGTCTAGCCCCCGATACTGAACGCGCAGTAGGCGATCACCCTTTGAATGCGTCGGGCAGCGTCCTACTCGCGGCAACGTCGCTCTCGTGGGTAGGGGCTGGAACTTGCAGCATTGCCGATGCCCGCGCCGGGTGGCGCCACTCCCTGGGTGTACGCGACCAGATGACAGGCCGCGCGGCCGCCGCGTCCCCTTCTCAGCGCAACTACTGGTCATTCCCTCACGCGATTCCCACATGACGACTCGATCCGTATCATTCACCGGAGCGATGGGCCGCAGCGTGCCCGGCCGACTCGAGATGCCGGCCGATGGCGAACCCCGCGCGTGCGCGATTTTCGCCCACTGTTTCTCCTGCACCCGCAACCACAAGGCTGCGGTATATGTGAGTCGGGCCCTGGCGGCGCGCCAGATTGCCGTGCTGCGATTCGACTTCAGCGAGGGCCCGTCGCCCGATGGCGACGATGCCAGCGGTGACACCGCCCGCAGCGTGAACTCGATTCTCTCGGCCAATGTGGAAGATCTCGTGGCTGCGGCTGCTTTCCTGCAGAGTGAACTGGTCGCACCAGCGCTCCTGGTGGGCCACTCGCTGGGTGGCGTGGCGTCGATCATGGCTGCGCAACGGATTCCGGCGGTGCGGGCGGTGGCGACCATTGGTAGTCCGTCCCGGGTTCGAGCGATCCGGGGCATCCTCCCCGACATGGCGTCAGACGACGCGGCCGATCTGGACGGGCCTCCCGCTGAACCAGGCAGTTCTCCGGCTGCATATCAGGATCTGTCGGATGTTGTCGGGCAGCTCGAGGCAGCTCTGCTCATCATGCACGCCACCAACGACAGCGTGGTGGGCCTGGGCCACGCGGCCCGTCTGTATACCGCAGCGCGTCATCCCAAGAGTTTCGTTGCGCTCCCCGATGCCGGCCACCTTCTTCTGGAACAGGCTGACGCCGAGTATGTGGCTGGAGTGCTGGCCGCCTGGGCGGAACGCTACCTGCCTCCCGTGGATCACACCGCCGCCGGCGGCACGGAGGAGCCCACCAGGGTGACCGTATCCACTGGTGCGGAAGGCTTCCGCACCCAGATCGGCGTGCGCGCTCACACCCTGCTCGCCGATGAGCCCGTGAGCGTGGGTGGCACCGACACGGGCCCCACGCCCTACGACCTGCTGGTAGCCGCGCTGGGCGCGTGCACGACGATGACGCTGCAGCTCTATGCCCGGCGCAAGGGCTGGCCTCTGGAGGAAGTCGTGGCGAGGCTCGAGCATGCCAAGGTCTACGCCACGGATCAGGAGGAGTGCCCCGACCGACCGGCGCGGCTGGATGAGGTGAGGCGCGAGCTGGAGCTCAAGGGCCCGCTGGACGACGCCCAGCGTCAACGACTGATGGAAATCGCCGACCGGTGTCCGGTGCACAGAACGCTCGATGGCGGCGTCCACATCAGGACGGAACTCGTCCCCTGACGCACCACGGCCCGGCGATCCAGGGGATCGCCGGGCCGTCGTGTCTGCGCGAGTGGGAACGGGCGGTCAGCGGACCGGCTCGCCTCGCGCTCTGGCCGCCTTCTTCTCCAGTTTACTCCGAATCGGCGGCTTCTGTGGCCCTGTTCCGTCCGGATCGAAGTGATCCTTGGACCTCATGATCTTGCGGTAGGACCAGGCCATGAGGCCGAGGACGAAGGTCCAGCTGATAGCCATGAAGATGATCGCACCTGTGCTCATCCGGCCACCTCCGTGTGACGCGGGTCCGCCGGCGGGGTGCCGGCGGGGGTGTTCGTGACCTCCACGAAGCCTTCGCTGTCCCGGTAGCCATTCCGCTTCCAGGCCATGCGGATCATAACCAGGAAGAAGACGATGAAGGCGACGATGATGAGGCGTGAGGCATGAATGTAAAACTCCGTGCCCGGCTTCACGTTCTGCAAGGTGAGTATCGGGAACGCCTGCTGCCAGGCCCAGGCGACGAGGATGACGCCAAGATAGAGAGGCGTCACGTACGTCATCACGAACTTGTACCCGCCCGGAATGCGGAGGTCAGCGCCCTGGTGTAGCGATTTCCAGGCCTCCTCCGGCTTGAACACCCACATGAAGAGAACCACCTCGATGAAGGCGAAGACCGCCAGACCGAAGGTCCCTGCCCAGAAGTCCCACTCATCGAGGAAGCCGTACTGCAGCCAGAGGATGGTGAGAAGGCCGAATACGAGGGCGACTCCGCCAATGATCCAGGCCACGGTCTCGCGGCGGTAGCCAAACTCCTCACGGAAGAAGGCGACGACCGGGGTGGCCATGGCCACCGACGAGGTGATCCCGGCGAAGAAGAGCAGGCCGAACCACATCGCGCCCAGAAGCTGGCCCCCTGGCATCTGCTGGAAGATCAGCGGCATCGTGACGAAGGCAATGTCGAACGAGCCCGACTGGGCCACCGCCATTGCTCCGCTCACACCAAAGAAAGCGACCGCGGCCGGAATGGCGATCGAACCACCGAGCACGACCTCGGCGGTCTCGTTGGTGGCCGCCGTCGCGAGGCCGGAGAGGACGATGTCGTCGCTGGTGGAGAGATAGGACGCGTAGCACTGCAGCGTGCCCATACCCACCGACAGGGTGAAGAAGATCTGGCCAGCAGCGGCGAGCCACACCTTCGCATTCTTCAGTTCGGAGAAGTTGGGCTTGTAGATGAACTCGAGCCCCTGGACCGCGCCTATCCCGTTCTCCCCTGGCGGTATCATGAAGACGGAGATGGCGAGGATGATGGCGAAGATGAAGAGGATTGGCATCCCGATCTTGGCCAGCTTCTCGATCCCGCCCGAGATCCCCTTCGAGAGCACCCAGATATTGATCGCCAGGGTGGTGAAGAAGAAGAGGAAGGGCTTCCAGACGGCGTGTACGCTGCTGTCGCCGATGGCCTGGTACGACGCCAGGTATGCCTGCATGGACTCCGGCGTGTTGGCACTCCAGTAGTCCCCGGTCACGGAGAACCAGGTGAAGGCGAGGGTCCAGCTCTCGATCACCGTGTAATAGATGAGGACGACGAGCGGGATGACCATCCCGATCACGCCCAGGTACTTGGCCGCCGGATGATGCCAGATCGCGGCAAACATTCCCGGCACGTGCCCCTTCCGGAATCGTCCGCCATTTCGCCCGATTCCCCACTCGATCCACATCAGCGGGATGCCGAGGAGGAGGAAGGCGATGAAATAGGGGATCATGAAGGAGCCGCCACCGTTGGCGGCTGCCTGACTCGGGAACCGGAGGAAGTTACCGAGTCCTACGGCGTTGCCGGCCATTGCCAGGATCAGCCCGATTCGGCTGCCCCACGCCTCGTTTGGGTTTGTTCCGCTCGTACTCAAGCAGCGCTCTCCGGAAAGGTTGAGGAGGGAAGTGGAGCGACGCGTCCGTTACACGCCGCCGTCAGCGCTCTACGCATGACGGCGCGCTGAGTGGCGCGCCGCTGTACCGTTGCTCGGCAGAGCATCGGCCCCATTATACCGGGAGTGCAGCCGATGCGCACCCCCGTAAACGCATATCGGCCGGAATTCGATGGGGCAGCCCGGTTGCAGTTGGCGCGGTTATGCCGGAAAGACCTCGAAAATGCCGGCCGCACCCATGCCTCCTCCAATGCACATCGTGACCATCCCGAGCCCACCGCCTCGACGCCCCAATTCATGGACCAACTGCGTGGTGAGCTTCGCACCGGTAGCTCCAAGCGGGTGACCGAGAGCGATGGCTCCGCCGTTGACGTTCACCCTGTCCGGATCGAGGCCCAGATCTCGCGACACCGCGAGCACCTGAGAGGCGAATGCCTCGTTGAACTCGATGAGAGCGATGTCCTCCAGCTTCAGTCCGGCTCGAGCGAGCACCTTGGGCACCGCCTCGATCGGTCCCACTCCCATGATGTCCGGCTCGACCCCGGCAACCGCATAGTTGACGAATCGGGCGAGCGGGGTGATGCCCTCCGCTTCGGCGCGTTGGCGGCTCATCAGGACCAGAGCGGCCGCTCCGTCAGAGAACGGACTGGCATTGCCGGCAGTGACGGTACCGTCCGGGAGAAATGACGGTCGCAATCTGGCCAGCTTCTCGAGGGACGTATCGGAGCGCGGCAACTCGTCCCGGGTGACCATGGTCGTCTCCGCCTGCCTTGCCGCACCCTCCCAGTGCGGGTGCTCCACCGGGATGGGCACGATCTGGCCATCGAAGCGGCCGGCCTGCCAGGCGGCGACGGCCTTGCGGTGGCTGTCCAACGCCCAGGCGTCCTGGTCGGCCCGACTGATATTCCATCGTCGGGCCACCCGCTCGGCGGTGAACCCCATCCCGATGTACGCTTCGGCCATCTCCGGATGAAGCCGGGTGTGAAAGCCGGACATGGGCACCTGACTCATCATCTCCACCCCGCCGGCGACCACCACGTCCTCCATCCCCGTCATGATCGCCTGGGCCGCCATGGCTACCGACTGGATCCCAGACGAGCAGAACCGGTTGATGGTGACCGCCGGTACGTGCACCGGAAAGCCGGAGCGGAGGACGGCCAGCCGGGCGACGTTGAGGCCCTGGGAACTCTCCGGCATGGCGCATCCCATGAGCACGTCATCCACCATTCCCGGTTCCACGCCCGCGCGCTCGACGGCGGCGCGGAGCACGGCGGACGACATGTCTATGGGGTGGACGCTGGCCAGCGCCCCATCCTGGCGTCCTCTACCTACCGGGGTGCGGACGCAACTGACGATCACTGCCTCGTTCATTCTGGATCAGCTCCTCATGACGACGGGATGATTGAATCGGTATTAGTTCCGCAGGGGCTTGCCGGTCTTCAGCATGAAAGCGATGCGGTCCTGCGTCTCCTTCGTCCCGAGCAACTCCAGGAACTTCTCGCGTTCCAGGTCCAGGATGTCCTGTTCGGTGACGACACGTCGAGGGCCGTCGCCGCCGCAGAGCACGTAGGCGATGGCCTGACCGATGCGAGCATCGTGTTCCGAGGCCTGCCCGGCTTCCTGAAATGCCCAGAGCGCGTAGCCGAGGTTCCCCAGCCCCTCGCGTCCGATGGCGGTGATGGTGCGCGGTACCGGCGCGACGTAGTCGCTCGCCAGCGCGAGCAACCCTGTCTTGGCGTCGGCCAGCAGGAAGTCGCGGTTCATCGAGATGCCTGTTTCCATACCAACGCCGGCACGCAGGTAGCCCAGTTTCTGTGCGTCGAGGGCGCTGGTGGAAGTGCGAGCGAGGGCGATCAGCTGGAACGCGCGCTTCACGGCCTGGAACAGGTCAGATTCCTCATAGGAGTCGAGTTCCGAGGTGAAGCGGAACAACAGTTCCTTGCTCCCTCCTCCGGCAGGGAGGAGTCCGACTCCCGCCTCCACCAGCCCGATGTACAGTTCGGCATGGGCGCGAACAGCGTCCGCGTGCAGGGCCATCTCGGCGCCGCCGCCCAGCGTCAGTCCGGCCGGTGCGACGACCACCGGGAAGGGAGCCTGCCGCAGGCTCATCGTGGCCGTCTGGAACGCGGTCACAGCTTCTTCGAGCCGCCGCCAGTCGCCGGCCTGCGCCAGTGCCGCGACGGCAGCGAGGTCGGCGCCGGCGGTAAAGGTACGCGGGTCATCATTGCCTATTACAAGCCCCGCCAGGTTGTGACGGTCAATGTGGTCCAGCGCACGGGCGAGTTGCGTCAGCACGCCCTCACCGATCGTGTTCATCTTGCTCCGGAACTCGAACAGTGCGACGTCGTCGCCCATGTCCAGGAGCACGGCATCGTCACCGTCCAGCAGCACCCTGCCAGCGCGCCGTAGTGACTGGGCGGTGAGACGACCCTCGGGTCTGGGAGCTGTCACGTAGTGGCCGTCCAGCGCCAACTGCTGGGCGCCTGCTGCCGCCTCACGGTAGAAGGCGCCATCGGCGCTGCCGAGCAGCGGTGGAATCTCCAGTCCGGCCACCGTCATTGCCTGTCGCACGCGGTCCAGCCCGATGAGATCCATCTGCCGGAAGGGCCCGATATCCCAGCCGAAACCCCACTCCAGCGCATGATCCACCGCAGCGATGTCGTAGGCCACGATCGGCGCGCTCACGAGCGCGTAATGGTAGGTGGAGAGGAGGAGTGCGCGCAGGAATTCCCCCTGCGTCCCGTCCGCCAGCAGGATCGCCCGCAGCCGTTCGGCAAGCGGTCGTTGTTGCAGCATCTTCAGGCCGTCTTCCAGCCTGGCCTCCCTCGCTGCGTACTCACCGCTGCGCCAGTCCAGCGTCTCGATCGTCCTGCCCTGCTTGCGATAGAAGCCTGCACCACTCTTCTCGCCAAGGCGACCATCCTTCACCATCTGCAGCACCCACTCAGGCAGGCCGATGTCGTCGCCGGTGGCTTGCTGGAGTCCGGCCGTGACATGCGCCAGCACATCCAGTCCCGTAATGTCCGCGGTGCGGAAGGTGGCCGATTTCGGCCGCCCCAGAAAGACGCCCGTGAGCGCATCCACCACCTGGATGTCGAGGTCGTGGCGCTCCATCAGCTTCACCGTCTGGACCAGCCCGTAGACGCCAATCCGGTTGGCGACGAAGCCGGGTACATCCCGGGCCGTGATCACGCCCTTGCCGAGTATCCGCTCGGCAAACCGGGTCACGATGGCCAGCGCTTCCGGATCGGTGTCCGGGGTGGGGATGAGTTCGACGAGATGCAGATAGCGCGGCGGATTGAAGAAGTGCATCCCCATGAAGCGTCGACGGAAACTTTCGTTGCGGTCCGCGACGAGAGTGCCTATGGGGATTCCCGAGGTGTTGGATGCGACCAGCGTCTCCGCCCTCAGCAATTCCTCCAGGCGGGCATAGAGCGCCTGCTTGGGCTCCAGCTTCTCGATGATGGCCTCGATGACGAGGTCGCAGTCGGTGAGGAGAGAGAGGTCATTCTCGGTGTCTCCCGTGCGCACCAGCGCCGCCCGGGAGTCGTCCATGAACGCGGGCGGGCGCGCCTTCAGCGCGCGTTCCAGCCCGAGCCTGGCGGGTGAAGGGCCGGTGCCGTCACCGGGAATGTCCAGCAGGACCACCGGGATGCCCGCGGAGGCGGCGAGGGCGGCGATGCCACTGCCCATCGTACCGGCACCCACCACCCCAATCTGGCGAATCCGCATCTTCCTCCCTCTGTCAGTGCACGGTTCGGCGGACGAGCGGCGCCCCGTCCGCCGTGCCGTCATCCGGATGACGGCCTGAAGCGACGTTCTCCCCCGGGCGCCGCCGGCGCAAGTGCCAGCCTCACCAACGAGAAGGAACCAGTTCCCGGAACACTCCTCCACCCCCATGCCGGTCTCATGCCAACGCCGGCACGGGCAGCCTGCGCCACTGCAGGCTCGATGCGCGCTGTCAGAGTTGGGTCACCCCACCGGAGACGATGAACGCCATCACGTCGGCGCTCTCCGCCGGTACGGCACGGATCGACGTGGCCGGTACGATGAGGAGGTTACCGGCGAAGTTGTACGACTGAGGCAGGTAGACGGCCACGTGGTCGTGCAGGCCGAGGCCGGCGAGCGACGACTGGGTAACGAAGCCGAGCACGCTCAGCGAGCTGTTCGCCGCGAGGGTGAGGAGCACCGGCTGGTCGAACCGTCGCTTCTCGCCCACGAAGGCGTTCAGAAGGTCCTTGGTGGACGTGTAGAGCAGGCGGACGAAGGGAAGCCGACCGATCGCCAACTCCACCAGCCCGATGATACGATTGAGGACACGGCGGAGCAGGGTGGACGCCATGAAGCCCACCACCGTGACCAGGACGATCGTGACGGCGAAGCCGGCGCCCGGTACGGGGAGCCCGAGCCAGCTATCGACGGTCACGAAGACCAGCCAGCAGATGTAGATCGTGACGGCGAGTGGCGCGAGCAGTACCAGGCCGCGCAGGAAGTAGCCGACGAGTCGCTTCATGATTGGGAGGCGGGAGCGGAGGAGGACGGTTGGGCGGACAATCGGTTGGCGCACTATAATGGAGGATACGATCCTCGCGGCACGTGCGTCAGCGGGCCCGGGAACGATTGCGTATGACAATCAGGAACCCGGCGGCCGCCCTGTCACGGGGTTCCACATGGCGCGCCCGCCGCCAGGCGCGCGGACTACTTTTTCCTCTTGCGCCCCTGCACATGCACATGCGCGTAGTTGCCACCCTGGCAATACTCGTCGCCGCCGGGCTACCAGCGCTGCCTGAACCGCTGCACGCACAGGCAGGCGCAACCTCCACCTCCGCCAGCGCTCCTGCGGCCCCGGCCGCGGTCGGCAGGCCCATCACCCAGGACGACTACGACATCTGGAAGTCGATCCAGGGTGCCGCGCTCTCCAACGATGGCCGCTGGGCAGTCTATTCCATCGCGCCCGCCGTGGGCGATGGTGAGATGGTTGTCCGGAGTACCTCGGGTGCAACGGAATATCGCGTGCCCCGCGGCTACCTCGGCCGGGCGGCGCTCACCGTGGCCGGCCCCGGAGCGCCGCTGCCGCCGGCACAGTTCAGTGCCGACTCGCGGTGGGCGGTGGCGCTCACGTACGCGCCGATGAGCGAGTTCGAAGCTGCTCGGCGTTCCAGGCGCCGTCCGGCGCCGACTCCCAAAGCGTCACTGGCGATCGTCTCACTCACCGATGGTCAGGTGGTGTCCGTCCCCCGGGTGAAGTCATTTCGCATGCCGAAATTGTCCGGCGGCTGGCTGGCCTATCAGCTCGAAGCCCCTGACAGTACGGCTGCCCGTACCGCTGCCGATAGCGCCGGCGCCGGTGCGCCGAACGTCGCCGCGGCCGTGCCCGGAGCGGCGCCGCGGCCGGTAGCCGGCGACAGCAGCCGACCCGGCCAGAAGCGAAAGGTCAATGGCACCACGCTGGTGCTTCGTGACCTCGCCACGGGAGCCGAGACTCGCCTGAACGACGTGGTCGATTACCTGTTCGATGAACGAGGCGGCTGGCTCGGCTACACTGTCTCATCGGCCGATAGCTCGCGCGACGGCGCCTATGTGCGTGAACTGCGCAGCGGTCGCGAGATCACCCTTCTCAACGGACCGGGGAACTACAAGCAGCTCACCTTTGACGAGGCGGGCTCGCAACTGGCCTTCGTGAGTGACCGTGAGGAGCACGCGCGGCCGGGACCTCGTCACGCACTCTATCACGCGTCGCTGCCCGGTGGAAAGCCCGAGGTGATCGTACTCGCGGGCGCGATTGGGGACGACGAGGTGGTTTCCTCCAGCGCCGAGGTGCGCTTCGTCAAGGCAGGCAGCGCGATCGTCTTCGGGATCGCACCGGCGCCGCTCGACTCCATCCCAGCCGACTCACTGGCCGACAAGGCCGTCTTCGATCTCTGGCACTACAAGGACGCCCGGCTGCAGCCGGAGCAGATCGTCCGTGCTGGCCGCGACCGCAATCGCTCCTACGCCGCCATCGTGCAGCTCAAGGGGCGTCGACTGGTACGGCTAGGCAGCGACTCATTGCCGCAGGTGACGGTGGGCGACGACGGCCGCAGCGCACTGGCCGTGACCGACGTCCCATACAGCATCGAGCAGATGTGGGGAGACGGCGGAAGCGACGTGATCCTCATCGACGCCACCAACGGCAAGCGGACCGTTGTCGCCGAGCGCGTGCCGTTCGGCGCCCAGCTCTCTCCCGGTGGCCGCTTCGTGCTCTGGTTCGCCGACGGTGCCTGGCACAGTTACGCCGTGGCCTCGGGCAGGACGGCCGACCTCACCTCCGGCATCACCGGTACCCGGTTCGATCAGGAAACCTGGGATACCCCGAGCACGCCTGCGCCCTGGGGTATTGGTGGTTGGACCGGCGG
>CALCHX010000173.1 GCA_937906875.1 uncultured Gemmatimonadota bacterium
GTGGATATGGTGCTGTTCAACGCCGCCTGGCCGAGGGAGAGGCTGTCGACGTCCTACACTCGGACTCGGTACCGTCCGGAGCCAGGCGCGGAGTATGTGAAGCGAGACCATATCTCCCAGGGCAGCACCCTCATGTCCTCCATCTGCAATCCGATGATGACGCTCACGATGGAAACACCCGTGCCCAAGGGCGTGCACAGCTTGCACAACAGGATGTGCAATTCGTGGAATTATGTTGCCTACGGATTGGAGCCTCGAGACGGTTGCCTGGAGCTCCTGGCCAAGTCACTAGCGAGGTTCGATCTCCTGCCTGAAGACATCCCGGACAGCATGGACATATTCATGAACTGTCACCATGACTGTGACGGTCGTCGGTGGGTGACGGAGGAACCGGTCACGAGGCCGGGCGACTACATCGTATTCCGCGCCGAGATGGACTGTATCGTGGGGCTGTCCAACTGCCCGCAGGATGCCCTGAATGCGTGTAACGGATTCCGCTGCACGCCCGTGCGGGTAGAGGTCTTCGACGCTGACCCGGAGGTGGCGGCGTAACGCAGCAGACCGCCTCCGGAGATCACCCCGGGCTCCGGCCGAGCATGCCGGGCGGCCGCGAGTGGCACGGCGGGCGTGGCGATCGGCGCTGCGAACCAGGAGGAACCCGGCCGCGCACGCTCGGGCGCGCCGGGTCGGCCTCCTAGCGCGCCAGCGGGCCGTGGTGACCGCATCCGTTTCGGGCACCTGCACCCCCGACGGTCGGGAACCGTGGCCGGTGTGCCGGAAGTCTGCTACAGGAGGTCATGTGTGGTAGCGGCCCGGGAGCTCTTGATGCCTCGGGCAATGAAGTCGCGCAACACCTCGGTGCTGCCCTCCGTGAGGCGAAGCGATCTCAGGTCCCAGGCCCACTTGCCGAAGGGAAGGTCTTTCATCAGGCCCGCACCGCCGTGGACCTGGACCGCGCGATCAACCACACGTCCGGCCGTCTCCACGCCCATGATCTTGATCGCAGCCGCGTCATAACGGATGTCGGCGCCGTCGTCGTGCAGCTGCGCGCAGCGATGGAGGTACGCGCGAACCGCTTGAAGCTCGATGAAGGAGTTCGCCAGCATGAAGCCGATCGCCTGGTGATCGATGATTGCCTTGTCCGCAGCTCGGCGAATGCGGGCGTAGTCCGTCGCCATCGCGAGCGAGCGGTCCGCCAGGGCAATGGACCGTGCCGCCTGATGTAGCCTGCCACGGATCAGCCAACCCTGTGCCAGCGCGAAGCCCTCTCCCACCCCGCCGAGCAGACAACCGTCATCGACGCGGACGTTGTTCAGGGCGATCCGCCAAGTCGCCTCGCCGTCGAATGTGATGTCCGACCCGTCGATGGACACTCCGGACAACGAGGTGTCGACGAGGAACACGCTGAGCTCGGGTCGTCTGCCATCGGCAGAGCGGCCGGTGACGCAGACCACCTGGAGGAAGTCCGCGTCGCCGGCTCCGGTGATGAATTGCTTCGCGCCATTGATCACCCAGCCGTCGTGATCGCGAACCGCGCTGGTGGTGATCGCTGCGACATCTGAACCCGCGCCGGGCTCGGTCTGGGCGAACGCGGTGGTCGCCGTGCCCTCAAGGACCGGAACGAGGTATCGGCCGACCTGATCCCCACGGCATTGGAACAACATGGGGCCGGGCTGTGGGCCAAAGACGGTGATGATGCGAGCAGGCAGCACCCATGCCCGGTACAGCTCCTCCCACACCACGCACATCTGCGCGGCATTCAGGCCGGCGCCGCCGTGTTCCTCCGGGACGTCCAGTAACCACAGGCCCGAGGCGCGGGCAGTCTTCTGCACGGCGGTGAGGGATGCCTGGTCGATCTCGCCCACTGCGAACCGCTGCTCCAAAGGCAGCAGTTCCCGCTCGACGAACGATCGTATGGTCTGCCGGAGTTCCCTTAGCTCATCCATGCTCATCTTCTCCGCGTGCCGGTGGGCACGTCATTGTTGGGTTGGGCGCCCGAGGGCGACTGGGTGGTAGCCGATACCGTCTCGGCAGGAGAGTCGGGTGGGTCAGGGTGAACGACCACGAGATCAGCCGGGTCGGCGTAAAACCTGGTGGGACCGATCTGCCTACCGCTCAACCGGTCTTGCGGCATCCGCGCGATCACCGGGTATCCGGCGAGAAGCCCGGTCACGCGGACGGTGTCGCCATAGAACTGATAGTCTTTCACGTCGATTTCCAGCTCCAGGTGTGCATTCCCGGACCGGACCTGGGACAGCGCGTGCGGCAGAATCGCGATCTCCGAGCTGGCGTCTTGCGTGGCCACGCCGAGCGGGATCGGTCCGCTGGCCGATCGCAGCATGACGCCATGGTCGACGAGCTGTTTGGCGAGTACCGCGGTTGGGATGATCCTTGCATCCCCGAAGAATCGGGCGACGAAGGCGGATGCTGGCTGAGCGAACAGCTGCTGCGGCGTGTCACTTTCTACAATCAGGCCGTCCCTCATGACGGTGACTCGATCCGAAAGCGCCAGTGCCTCGTCTCTGTCGTGGGTCACGTACACAATGGTGGTGCCCAGCTCCCGGTGCAGTCTCCTGATCTCCTCGGTCATGTCGACCCGGAGTTGGCGGTCGAGCGCCCCGAGCGGCTCGTCCATCAGCAGGAGGGTCGGTCTGAATGCCAGTGCACGTGCCAGCGCGACGCGCTGTTGCTGCCCGCCGGACAGTTGCCATGGGAAGCGGTCCCCGAGGCCATGGAGTCGGACCAGGTCGAGCATCTCGTCGACCCGGCTCGTTCTCTGCTGACGGGGCCACCGTCGCTTGGCCAGCCCATACGCGATGTTCTTCGCGACGGTCAGGTGTGGAAAGAGCGAGTACTGCTGGGCCACTACGCCGATGTTCCGCAACCACGGGGCCAAGGCGGACAGGTCGACTCCGTCGACGTCGATCGACCCGTCGGTGACGGTCTCGTAGCCGGCGATCATGCGCAAGAGGGTGGTCTTGCCCGAACCGCTGGGGCCGAGCAGTGTCATCAGCTCGCCACGGCGCACCGCCAGATGGATCCCTCGCACTGCGGTGACCTTGCCGAAGTGTTTCGTGACGTTGACCAGCCGCAGGTGGCCGTCCGCCTCGGGCGCGTCGGTGCGCTTGGTGGGGTGGGTGGTCGATGGTTCGGACATCAGCGATCCTTCCCCCTGACGATGAGGCCCAGCGCGAGCACGAGCCCGGTAGCCAGCATCAGGGCGCTGGCGATCGCGGTGATGACCGGGTCGAGACCGACCGTGACCGCCGCGTAGATGGCGGCCGGGAGCGTGCTCAGTCCGCCGCCGAGAAAGATGACGAAGACAGACTCATCGAAGCTCAGCACGAACGAAAAGATGGTTGCGGCCACGAGCGACGGAGCAACCAGGCGCAGCGTGATCTCGGCCCCGACCCGGAGCCGGCGGGCGCCCAGGGACATCGCCGTGAGTTCGAGCTGTCGGGGGACCTGGTCTATGGCTGCGGTGACGAGCAGAAGTACGACGGGCAGTGCCAGCATGGAGTCGATAGCCACCAGGCCCCAGAATGTGCCCAGCAGGTTGAGCTTCTCAAAGACCCCGTACAGAGCGACCGCATAGGCGGATGACGGGATGATGAGGCTTCCAAGTCCTAGTGCCTGGATGACGGAGCGGCCGCGCATCGATGTGCGGGTGATAGCGAACGCAGCAAGTGTGCCAACGACGACCGCGATGGCGGCGGAGGGAGCCGCCACCTTAACCGACAGCAGGACGGCGTCGATCCACACATCGGACTGGGTTATCGCAGCATATTGCCGAAACCCCCACGCCTTCGGCGGGAACTGGATGAAGCTCTCCGCACTGAACGAGAGCAGGATGACAACGACGACGGGAACCAGCAGCGCGATGATGATGACGGCTACCGCAGCCCGCGCGAGTAGCGGCAGCAGGCGTGCAAGTACTCGTTGTGCGGGGAATGGGCGGGCCTGACGGCTGCTCAGACTGCTGTTCATAGTGACCTGGCGATCGCACGGGCGAGACGCTGCTGACCGACCAGGCGCGCGCCGAGACCGAGGATGAGGAACGCGACCACAATCAACAGGACGCCAGCACAGGAGGCTCCAACCAGGTCAAAGTAGTTGAACACCTCGAGCCCGATAAGACTTGGCACGAATGGCGAGGTAATTCCGCCGAGCAGCACCGGCGTGATGTAGAAGCCGATGCAGTAGACGTAGACGATGATGCTCGTCGCCAGCAGACCGGGAAGGGTAAGCGGTGGGACGATCTGTACGATCGCCTTGGCGCGATAGCAGCCAAGCGATTCTGCCGCGTGGATGAGGTCCAGGTGGATCGTGCGGAAGACCGCGTACAGCGGAAGAGTCGCCCACGGAATCATGGTGTACAACATGCCCGCCACCACTGCGGGAATCGTGTTCAGCAGCGTGATGGGTTTGGATATCAGGCCGATGGACTCAAGAGCGCGATTGATTAATCCATCCGGCGCAAGGACGATCATGATTGCGTAGTTCTTGACGATCACTCCCATCCAGAATGGTGTGAGCGTCGCTAGCCACACGATGGCCCGCACCAGCCGGGATCTTGCCGTCACCAGGACCCAGGCGAGGATCGATCCTATGGTCATGGAGGCGACGGTGACCAGGGCACTGACCGTGAGGGTGGTGCGCAACGCGCGCATATCTGCGCTGCTGTTGAACAGGGTGATGTAGTTCTGCAGCCCGCCGGGGTAACGGGAATTGGATGTGAGGGAGACGATGACGAGACTGACGAGTGGGTACGCGACCAGGGCGACAATGCCGATCAACATCGGCGTCGTCAGGATGAATCCGACGCGCGCTGGAGGCGCGACGCTCCACGTCGATGAACGGGGCCGCACACGACGTCGGACGCTGGCGGAGGAGATCATCGCTGTCCTCACAGGTCGTTGCCGTCGCTTCGGGAGTGCGTCCCGGGCCTAGGCGCCCGGTGGC
>CALCHX010000174.1 GCA_937906875.1 uncultured Gemmatimonadota bacterium
CGATATCAGCTTGCAAATGTCTGTAGTTCAACCGGGTTTTTCAGCAACCTGCTAGGATCATCTGGTGAGATCTTCCGGGCGCCATTCCTGATCGTGCTGGGCGCGGAACGAGCCGAGATCGGCCTGATTGGCGATATCGTCGGCGAGATCACGTCGGTACCGCTCGACCGACTGCGCGATGTGCCGGACGGTCCGATGCGCTGGCGCCAGTACATGAAGGCGCTGACCGACGACACCGTCCCGCTCATTGACGGCGACCTGCTGCTGAGGCGTCATGCGATCGACCGCTGAACCGCGTCTTCCAGCGCGGATATCCACCCTTTCTCTCTCCGTCACGCCGACATGAATCGCACCGTAAGCCAGCGCATTACCCTGGGCTTCACGATCCTGCTCGTTCTTCTGGGTGCCCTGGCGGCCATAGGCGCCTGGGCGCTCACGCGCACGGCCAGGAGCTATGACGGCGCATTGCTCCGCGAGCGCACCGTGTTGTCCGAAGCTCTGGCCGCCCAGGGAGAGCTCCGCGCCGCCAGCATTGCCTACCTGCGCTTTCTGGTGGAGCGCAGCGAGAGCCAGGTCCAGGTGAGCCAGGCCTCATCCGATCGGGCTCGCGACATCCTGGCCCAACTCGCCCGGGTGGACACCGCCGGCACGGTCGACGACCTTCCCTGGGACAACGCCCTGACGCGACTCGCCAGCTGGCGCCAGTTGGTCGACCAGTCCATCGAAGCCGACAGGAAGGGTGATTCCACCAACGCCCTCCGCCTGCGCTCCGAAGCAGCGACCCAGCGGATGGCGCTGGACAGCCTCATAGATTCCGGTGTCGCCGATACACGCATCGCGACCGATCAGGCTACGATGGCGGCTCGCACCGACGCCAGGGCTGCGCGAACGACGCTGTTTTTTGGATTCCTGCTCACGATCGCCGTCGGAGTCTTCCTCGCCTGGAGATTGATCCGGGTCATCCGGGAACCGCTGCAGCAGACCAGTGGCGGCCTGGCGTCCAGCGCCGCCGAGATCCTTGCCGTGGCCACGCAACAGGCGGCGAGCGCCAACGAGACGATGGCTGCCGTGTCCCAGACAGTGGCAACGGTGGACGAGGTCTCGCAAACATCGGAGCAGGCATCCCAGCGCGCACGAGCAGTGGCGGAGTCGGCACAGCGCGCGGCTGAGATTGCCCGCAACGGCCGACAATCGGTGGAGAACTCCATCCAGGCCATGGATTCCGTGCGCCAGCGTGTGGAGTCCATAGCCGACAGCATCCTCGCCCTCGCCGAGCAGGCCCAGGCCATCGGCGAGATCATCACGGCGGTCAACGACATTGCCGAGCAGACCAACCTCCTGGCCCTCAACGCAGCGGTCGAAGCAACCAGGGCTGGCGAGAACGGGCGGGGCTTCGCGGTAGTCGCGAGCGAGATAAAGAGCCTTGCCGAGCAGGCAAAACGGAGCACGGTCGAGATCCGCCAGATCCTCAACGAGATCCAGCGGGCAACGAGTGGGGCGGTGATGGCAACGGAACAGGGGACCAAGCAGGCGACGGCCGGCTCGCGACAGGCCAGCGAGGCCGGAGAAACGATCCGCGCCCTCTCCGAGGCAGTGACCCATGCAGCCCAGGCAGCCGCGCAGATCGTGGCCTCAGCGGGCCAGCAGGCGATCGGCATGGAACAGATTCGTCAGGCCATCGGCAGCATCCACGAGGCTACCCAGCAGAACCTCACCTCCAGCAAGCAGGCAGAGACGGCAGCGACGGAACTCAACCGGCTCGGCTCCGTGCTCATCGAGATGGTGGGTGAACGCGGCGAGGTGCAGCACAGCGCTCGGCAGGGATACCGCACCCGTCGCACAGAATGAAACAGGAGGAGCTGGCCGCGCGGCTGTTGCAGACGTTCCTGACCGAACTCGACGATCAGCTCGGTGAGTTGGAGAGCGAACTGCTGATGATGGAACGCGACGAGGACGCCGACCCCGAACGCCTGGGGCGCGTCTTCCGTGTCGCCCACACGCTCAAGGGTGCTGCCCGGGTGGCAAACGTTCCGGTGATAGAATCCACCTGTCACGCCCTGGAATCGCGTCTCGCCGAGGCTCGCTCCGCCGGCCGGGCGCTGAGCGAACAGGAAACGGCGATCCTGCTGGCCGCGGTCGACGCTCTCGCCGATGCCGGTCGTCGGCTGCGTGCCGGCGAACCCGCCAGCGCCGGTCCACTGGGTGCGCTGGAGCGGCGGTTGAGCGGCGGAATGCTCTTCCCCACCCCACCGCAAACTCCGACTGCACACGAGCCCACTCAGGCAGGACCCGCCCACTCCAACGTCACCGGCGCTGGGCATCGCTCGGCCAGGCCACCGTCACCAGCCTCTCCGGCGCTCCCAGGCCAGCCAGTTCCCGCAGTGCAGTCGGTGCGCGTGGAAGCGATAAAGCTCGACGACATCCAACTTGCCGCCAGCCAGCTTTCCGTCACTGTCGCACGGGCCGCCGCCCGACCGGCAGTTCTCGAGGCGCTGGCCAGCGACGCCGAACGTTGGCTCGCCCGCTGGCGCCGCAGTGCGCCACGGCTGCGTCAGAGTCTGGCGCAGTCGACCATTGGCACGCCTGAAAAACAACTCGTCGAGCAACTGGAAGGGCAGTTGCGCCGGCTGACAGCCGAACTGGGCAGATTGGCGGTGACAGTCCGTCGCGACAGTCAGGCGCTGCAGCGTGCCAGCAGTGACGTGGGCGAGGAGTTGCAGCGATTGCGACTGCGGCCGGTAGCCGAGGCCATGGAGGGATTGCCGCGATTGACCCGGGACGTCGCCACAGCCAGCGGTCGTCTGGTTCGACTGGAGCTCTCGGGTACCGAGGTGGAAGCGGATCGGGCGGTCGTGGACGCCCTGCGGGAAGCGTTGCTGCACCTGGTGCGCAACGCCATCGACCACGGGATCGAATCACCTGCCGAGCGAGAGAAGGCGGGCAAGTCACCGGAAGGAACCATACGAATCGCTGCGACCCTTCGCGGCGCAGATCTGCGAGTGACGGTGCAGGATGACGGTCGGGGTCTGGACACCGTCGCCGTCCGGGAACAACTGACTGCGCGCGGCATGGCCATTCCGGAGAACGAGGACGAGCTGGCCGAGGTTCTCTTCCTGGGCGGTTTCTCAACCCGCCGGGAGACGACATCGATATCAGGCCGGGGGGTGGGACTGGACGCGGTGCGCGGCGCACTGCAGCGGATAGGCGGCTCGGTGAGGCTGCGTTGGACGCCCGGCGCGGCCACCACGTTCATCGTCGAGGCGCCGCTCAGGTTGGCCACTCAACGACTTCTGGTCGTCGCCATAGGTGACCAGCATCTTGCCATCCCCAGCGGCTCGGTGGCGCGTATCGTCCGCATCGTCCCTCCCGCGGTTCAGGAGAGCGGCGGCCGGCAATTGCTGACCACGTCCAGTGGTCCCATTCCGCTGGTCTCACTCGGCGCACTGCTCGGCCCACCCATCGTGGAGCGACCGGCAGCCGGCAAGCGCCCGGTCGTCATACTGGAACGCGGTGAACGACAACTCGCCGTGGCGGTCGATCGGCTGGCCGATGAGATGGAGTTGGTGGTGCGCCCGATCGAGCACAGGGGTGCCGGGGCCCTTCCCCGCCTGGCGGGCGCGGCAATCCTCCCCGACGGCCAGATTGCACTCGTGTTATCACCGTCGGCAATCGTGGCCGCCGGATTGGGACGTGCATACGGAGGGGCATCGGTTGCATCGCTCACGTCTGAAGCCGGGCCCGCGAGGTCAGCACGGAAACGGATCCTGGTGGTGGATGACTCGATCACCACCCGTACACTGGAACAGAGCGTGCTCGAAGCGGCCGGGTACGACGTCAGCACGGCGGTGGACGGTGAAGATGGCTGGCGACTGCTCCAGCAGGATGGTGCGGACCTGGTTCTCACTGACGTGGAGATGCCGCGCATGGACGGTTTCACACTCTGCGAGACCATACGTGGTTCCAGGCGATTTGCCCAACTTCCAGTAATCATCGTGACCTCACTCGAGGATCCCGGGCAGCGTACGCGTGGCCTCGATGCCGGCGCCGACGCCTATGTCGTCAAATCCGGCTTTGACCAGGCAGCGCTGCTGGCGACGGTTCACGAGCTGCTTCAACAGGAGCCCGGGTGAGCCCGTTGCGACGCACCAATCGCTTTCCCGCGCCGACGCCCGGCACCGACCCGATCCGGGTACTGGTGGTGGAGGATTCACCGACCGTCGCGAAGCTCCTCGTGGAGATGTTGGAGAGCGACCCGGAACTGCGCGTGGTGGGCGTGGCGGAGGACGGCCTGGCGGCGGTGCGCGAGGCGATACGCCTGGCACCCGACGTCATAACCATGGACGTCAACATGCCCGGGCAGGACGGGCTGGAGGCCACCAGGCAGATAATGAACGAGGCGCCCACTCCGATCATCGTCGTCTCGTCCACGGCAAGCGACCGGGCGGTAGCACTCTCGCTCGACGCCACCCAGGCGGGTGCACTCATGGTGGTGCCAAAACCGGAGGGGCCGCTAACGCCCAATTTCACCCAGCAGCGTGACGAGCTCATCCAGATGACCAAGGCGATGGCAAGGGTGAAGGTCGTCCGCCGATGGACAGGCCAGACGAGTGGCCGCGGGCAGTCCATCCCTGTTGAGCACTCCGCCAGTTTCACGTCCCCGACCAGCGTCCGGCTGGTGGCGATCGGCTGCTCCACCGGTGGCCCGGCAGCTCTCCAACAGATCCTCGCCGCGCTCCCGTCCGACTTTCCAGTACCAATCGCCATCGTGCAGCACATGGCGCGCGGCTTCCTTGACGGCCTGGCCAACTGGCTGGCGGGCAGCAGCCAGCTCCGGGTTTCCGTGGTCAGCGACGGTGAGCGCCTGGAGCCGGGCCGCGCCTACCTCGCCGCGGACGACCGCCACTTCGACTTCGTGTCCGAGGCTTCTGGCCGGGGTCGTCTTCGCGCACGTCTCGTGGATCTTCCCACCGTAGCCGGCTTCCGCCCTTCGGCCAGCTATCTCTTCGAGGCTGCCGCACGCGCCGTCGGGAGTGCCGCGGTAGGAGTCGTGCTCACCGGAATGGGTAACGACGGCGTTGAAGGATTGCGGTCGCTGCACGCCATCAACGGGAGGGTATTGGCACAGGACGAGAGCAGCAGCGTGGTCTTCGGAATGGCCCGTGAGGCCATTCTGGGCGGCGTTGTGAACGAGGTACTTCCCCTGGACAGGATCGGACCCAGGCTGCGTGAGGTGGTGCAGTGACCAGGCCTTCAGGCAGCGGTCACGACGTGCCACTCTCCGCTGGCAGCAGTCCGGACACGGCCAGCGAGAGCGGCCGGACGGGTGGAATCACCCAGCGCATCCTTGTCGTGGAGGACAGTGCGACCCAGGCCGCCGCGCTTGCCGGACTGCTCGAGGAGAGCGGGTACGAGACGGTCGTCGCGCCCGACGGTGACGCGGCGCTCGCAGCCATCCGCAGCGAGCGTTTCGACCTCGTACTCAGCGATATCGTGATGCCCGGCATGACCGGCTACGAGGTCTGTCGCCGCGTGAAGACGGAACTGGGGCATCCGGAGCTCCCCGTCGTCCTGCTGACGGGGCTCAGCGATCCGATGGACATCATTCGCGGCCTGGAGTGCGGCGCCGACAACTACATAACCAAGCCGTACGATCGCGCGCACCTGCTGGATCGCGTGCGTCTGGTGCTGGACAACCGACGGTTGCGCCAGGAGGTAACCACCGGAGGTAGCGTCGACATCACCTTCCTTGGCAATCGTTTCCGCATAAATGCCGAGAAGGAGCAGATCCTGGACCTTCTGGTGTCGAGCTACGAGGAACTGGTGCGCACCAACCAGGCCGGGCGGCGCGCGGAACATCGTGCCCGCTTCCTCGCTGACGCGAGCGCCGTGCTCGTCACCTCGCTGGATGTGGACACCATCCTCCAGAAACTCGTACGTTTCGTCGTGCCCGCCATAGCTGACCTCTGTACAGCCGAACTCGTCGACGACAGCGGACGGACACGGCAGGTGGAAGTCATCCATGATGGTCCGGTCCTGGAAGCCATCGCGCAGTCCATCCGCAGTGGCAAATCGCCGTCCCTCGACCACGGCTACCTCGCCAGGGAGATCCTGGAGAAGAGCAGACCGGTGCTCGTCAGCGACCTGCAGGCGGACGATGTGGTGGCTGCACACCCTGTCGAGGGCATCGTTCGTCGGGCAGGAGAGGTCGGGATGCGCTCGCTCATCGCCGTCCCGCTCGTGGCGCGCGGTCACACGTTGGGAGCTCTCGTCTTCATCGCCGGCTCATCCCGCCGTCATTACACCGCCGATGACACCGCCCTCGTTGTCGAACTCGCGCGCCAGACAGCTCTGGCAGTGGACAACGCACGACTCTATCGCGCAGCGCAGATGGCAACGAGAGCACGCGATGACCTGTTGGCCATCGTATCTCACGACCTGCGCAATCCCCTGCACGCCATCTACATGGCCGCCACCTTCCTGCTGGATGTCCTGCCCGAGGAGAGCGAGGTAGCCGACATCGACCTCTCACGGCGACAGGCTGAGGTGATAAGGCGCTCGGCGCGCCGGGGCAATGCGCTCATCAGCGACCTGCTGGACGTCACCCGCATAGAGGACGGGCGGCTGACCGTGAACGCACTACCGGTGGACGCCGAGGAATTGCTGACAGAGGCAGTGAACGAAGCCAGACCGATGGCTCAGCAGAAGGATCTGCAGTTTCTCGTGAGCCAACCGACGTCGCTCCCCACGGTGCTCGCCGACCGTAGCCGCATTGCCCAGGTCTTCTCCAACCTGCTCGGCAATGCCATCAAGTTCACCCCGGTCGGGGGCGTGGTGAAACTGGAGACGCAGTTGACCGCGACCAGCGTTCACTTCACGGTCAGCGACTCAGGGCCAGGCATCACGGCGGAACACCTTCCGCACCTGTTCGATCGCTACTGGCAGGCGCGGGAGACACAACAGTTGGGTACCGGCCTGGGGCTGTTCATAGCCAGAGGGATCACGGAAGCCCATGGCGGTGAACTCTGGGCGGAGAGCGAGCCTGGTTCGGGCGCGACCTTCCACTTCACCCTACCCCTGCCGGCGGGGTAGGGTGAGAAGTCGGTGGGCAGAACTACCTGACGATCTTCACGGCCATTCCCCTCTCCAGTGGGGTATCGGCGCTGGGAACTCCGTTCAGTATCGCCAGTTCCGCGGGGCTGAGCGGGGAGTGCTGGCTGCTGGCGAGCTCGGCAAGGGTCTGGGTGCGATCAAGTGTCACGATGTGCATGCGTCGCGGCTGTATGTCCAGCAGCTTCCGGTCGGTAAGGGCACGGAAGCTCCCGACAGTCGAGCGAACGGCAGGTTCATAGGCGGAAAAGCGATTGTCCACGGCGTATGACAACAGTTGGTAGGTATTGCCGTCAAAGCTGAAGAATGCGGCAAGCCCCTGCACAGGTCCCTGCTCGGTCTGCGCCTGGAAGTAGCTGCCGGCCGCTGGTATGCCGTTTATGGACTGCTGGAAGGCCTGTCCGGCCTGCACGCCCTCCTGCCTGACGAACTGCTGTGCGGCCGCGGTGGCGCTCGTGCCGGGAACCAGCGTCAACTGCAGGATCGCGTCCTGCTGCGGACTCATGGCTACCACGGCCTGGGGGAGGTTCTGGGCCTTCCAGCCGGTCGGCATCTGAAGCCGGAACCGTAGATCCGGATGGATGAAGCTCCCGTCCTCGAAGAAGCCGTTGCGCGGGTTCTCTCCGTAGACCAGGCCGTCTATGTGGGCGAGGTAAGGGCCGCGATCCACGATGGTGTTGGTCAACGGCCTGGTGAGTTGCGCGACGCGTGCCCGCGCCGTCTCCACCCGGTCGCCGGGATCGGGGTGGGTGGAGAGCCAGGGCGGGACCGGACTCTGGCCAGAGGCGTCGCCAAGCCGATCGAGGGCGGCGAAGACATCGGCCATGTAGCGCACGTCGTAGTTCGCTTCCAGTGCATACTTGAAGCCCAGCTCGTCGGCCTGCCGCTCGTCGTCGCGACCATACTTGAGGAAGAGGAGTTGCAGCCCGGTGCTGGCCAGTTGCCCGAACTGCTGGGCGGCTTCGGGGGCAAGGATGGAACCGATGCCCAACCCCAACTGGGCAAGCTGACCGCGACTCATCTGCTGCACCGAGTGGCGCGCCGTTACGTGCCCGATCTCGTGGCCAAGTACGCTGGCCAGTTCGGCCTCATTGGTCATCAGGTTCATCATCCCGCGGGTGACGAAGATGAAGCCGCCGGGAAGGGCGAAGGCGTTCGGTGACGCGTCATCCACGACCCGGAACGTCCATGGCAGGCCCGGGCGTTCGGAGTTGCTTGCCAGCTTCGCACCGATACGCTGCACGTACTGCTGCAGCGCATCGTCCTGGACCAGGCCCAGGCTCTGGGCAGCCTGCTGGGCCGCCTCCCGACCCATCTGGATCTCCTGGGCTTCGGAGATGAGGGCCAGCTCACGGTGCCCCGTCACGGGGTTCCGCGCGCAGGCGGGGAGGACGACGGCGGTGGCTACGAGTGCCACGGACATCACGGACCGCCGGCCGAACGAGCGCCAGTTCCTGCTTACGGCCGGGCGGTGGCGAGAGGAGGGCACTGCGGAAGTTCGGTACATGGATCACTCCGCTATGAGTATGGTCACGTGTGGATGACGGATTCCCTATTCATGTACCGTGCTCACGTGTTGCGGCGGCGGCCGGAGTCGATATGGCAAGCTGAACCGTTACAGGAACCGAGCCATGGGAGGGCGGTGAAGATGCCTGCAGCGCCGAGGACCAGGCGGGACGGTGCAGACAGGGCCGGTAGGGAGCTCCCGGCCGCCTGCCGTTGGCGTCGTGTGCTCGAACGCGGCGTCCGCCGCATTTGCGTCCGTCAACCGCAGCAACGAGATTTCAGTAATGAGCTGGCTTCGCCTGACGACCGTCCTCGCCCTGCGCTCGCTGCGCCGCCCCCGCCTGGGCGCCGACCTGGTGGGCGTCGCCTGGCGCTTCCGTGCCCGCGGCTGGTATCGCCGCTTTCCCTTCCTCCCGCTGCCCCCTCGTGAGTACGTGCAGTGGCGGATGCACACGGCGTACGGGCACCACGATGCGGTGCCACCGCCGGAGGATGTGGAGCGCTACGCGCGCTGGGTGCGCAGGACGTCGTGACAGGTGCGCGGTTGAATGAGCGTGAGATCATCGCCCGGGCATACGGCCTGGGCTTCGACCTCGTCGGCATCACGCGCCTGGGCCCGGTCGGCACCGCACCGGCATTCGAACGGTGGCTGGCCGAAGGCCGCGCCGGCGAGATGGGCTGGCTGGAGCGTGGCGCCGCCAAGCGCGAGGACAGCCGCCTGCCCGTGCCCGGCGCGACGTCGGCAATCGTCGTCGCCCTCGACTATGGCGGACGCGAGCCCGACGGCCCTGTCGCCCGCTACGCCCGCGGCACCGACTACCACGACCTCATGGTGGACAGGCTACGCGAACTCCAGCGCGAACTGGGCGAGATGCGCGGCGAGCCGGTGGCCGGCAAGGCCTACGTGGACACCGGCCCCATACTCGAGCGCGACCTGGCCGGGCGCGCCGGGCTGGGCTGGTTCGGCAAGAACACCATGCTCATCAACCCCGGCCTCGGCTCCTTCTTCTTCCTCGGCGCCCTGCTGGTGGAGCTGGACCTCGAGCCGAGCGCGCCATTCGAGGCCGACCGCTGCGGAAGTTGTACGCGGTGCCTGGACGCCTGTCCCACGGGCGCGCTCGTGGCGCCGCGCGAGCTGGACGCGACGCTCTGCATCTCCTACTTGACGATCGAGATCAAGGGCGAGATTCCGACCGCGCTGCGTGAGGGGGTGGGAGAACACATTTATGGGTGCGACATCTGTCAGGAGGTCTGCCCTTGGAACATCAGCTTCGCGCGCGAGGTGAAGGAGGCCGAGTTCGAAGCGCGGGAGGTGCTCACGGGGAAGGACTCGCGCACGCTCGCGCGGGAGTTGCTCGCGATGACGCAGGAGGAGTTCTCGGCGGGATTCGCCAAGTCGCCGATGAAGCGCGCGAAGCTCCGGGGATTGAAGCGCAATGCAGCGGTGGTGCTCGGGAATATCGGCGCGGTGGAAGATGTAGCGGCGCTGGAGCAAGCCATCGAGGACCCCGAGCCGCTCCTGAGCGAGCACGCCAGATGGGCGCTAGATTCGCTCCGCGCCCGCGGGAGCGCCGGCTAGCTTTCCGCTGTCGCTTCTCATCATCGGCCGCCACTCGCCCGTCCCACCCGTCTCCGCGTGACACTTCTCTCGCTCTCCAACGTCGGCGTCTCCTTCGGCGCGACGGAACTCTTCAAGGACGTCACCTTCACCGTGGCCGAGGGCGAACGGTGGGGCATCATCGGGCGCAACGGCGCCGGCAAGTCATCGATCTTCAAGCTCATCACCGGGGAGCTCCAGCCGACGGCCGGAAGCGTCGCGCGCAGGCCACGGCTCCGGCACGCCCTGCTCGACCAGCACCGCGCCTTCGAAGGCGCGACTACGGTGTGGGAGGCCGGCGCGGCGGCATGGCGTGACGTGATCGCCCTCGAACAGCGCATCGCGGCGCAGGCGATGGAGCTCGGCGAGCTCGGCGACCGCGTCACCGACGATTTTCTCGACCGGTTCGGGCACGATCAGGAGCGCTTCGCCGACCTCGGCGGCTACGTCTATCACGCGCGCGTCGACGCGGTGCTGCAGGGGCTCGGATTCGACGCCGAGGAATCGAAGACGCGTCCCCTGGCGTCGCTCTCCGGGGGAGAGCGCGGGCGGGTCGGGCTCGCGGCGCAGTTGATCGCCCCGGCCGACGTGCTACTCCTGGACGAGCCCACCAACCATCTCGACCTCGATACCACGACCTGGCTGCAGGAATGGCTCCGGGACGCCGCGGAGACGGTCATCGTCGTCTCGCACGACCGTGCATTCCTCGACGCCATCTGCACGCACATCCTGCACGTGGAGGGGCGCACGAGCGAGTGGTACAGGGGCAACTACAGCCAGTTCGTGCCGCAACGCGCCGAGCGCCGGCTCACGCGCGACCGCGAGATGGAGCGACAGCGCGCGTACGTGAAGAAGGAAGAGGAGTACATCCGGCGCAATCTCGCGGGCGTCAACTCGTTCCAGGCGAAGGGCAAGCGCAAGCGCCTGGAACGGTTGCCGCGACTCGCGCCGCCGCCGGGCGATCCGACGGCGATGTCGCTCGAGTTCGAGGTCTCCGACCGCGGTGGCGACCGCGTGGTCGCCATCGAGGGGCTGACGGTGGAGGTACCCGGTCGCGTGCTCGTGGAGGAGTTCACGGCCGTATTGCGCCGGAACGACTTCGTGGCCCTGGTCGGTCCGAACGGGGCCGGCAAGTCCACGTTCATCTCGACCATCATCGGTGACCTCGCGCCGGCGAGAGGCGAGGCTAAGATCGGCGCGTCGATCACGCCCGCCTGGTTCCGGCAGGACCTCGCCGACCTGCCGCTCCGCATGTCGATGTACGACGCGATCCAGAACCAGCGACCGCTCTGGAGCCGTGGGCAGGTGCAGAACTGCCTGGGCGCCTTCGGCTTCAGCGGCGACGAAGTGGCGCGCGAGATCGGCTCGCTCAGCGGCGGCGAGCGGGCGCGCATGGCGCTCGCGCTCATGACGCTCGCGCGCGCCAACCTCCTCATCCTCGACGAGCCGACCAACCATCTCGACGTCGAGAACATCGAGGCGCTCGAGGACGCGCTCGCGGACTACGAAGGCTCGGTGCTGCTGGTGAGCCACGACCGGGCATTCCTGCGCGAGGTCGCGACCCGCGTCTGGTGGTTCGACGGTACCCAACTCCGCGACTTCGACGGCCCGTTCGTCGAGTGGGAGGAAACCCGCACGCGTCGGGCCGCGAAGCGCTGATCCGTTGCCTGCAGACCTCAATTCCTGCGGGGAATCGGTGGCCATCGCCCGGCATCAGGGACGCTCACGGGAAGGGCGCGGCTCCATCGCCCGGCTCCGGTCATCCCACCACGTGCTCGCTGGCCGTCCAACCGCCGTCTCTCTCCGCCCTCAGCGGCGCAACGGGCTCCCTGCCTTCCACGCCGGCGCCGCGTCCTGCCCCGCCACCCGCTCCACGAGCGCGTAGTAGAACCGATTGAAATCCGCCGCTGCCTTCCAGTCGATCCGCTGTCGCAGGTCGTCCTTCGGCGTGTGATAACCTTCGCGGTACCACTGTCGGTAGATGCGCTCGCTCTCGGTCCCCGGGCGATAGCCGAAGACGAAATTCGTCGCCGGGATCCCCGCCTGGAGGAACGGCCAGTGGTCCGAGCGTCTCAGGAGCCCCCGCTCCGGCTCGGGGTCCGCCTGTACGGCGATGCCCAGCGACTCCGCCACCGCGCGCGCGTCGTCGCCCAGGCTCGTGTCGTCCAGGGCGTGCACGGTGAGCAGCTCCAACGGGAAGAGCGGGCGGAGTTGGTCGACGTTGATGTTCGCCGCGATCCGCGCTCGCGGGACAGGGAGGTGGGCGAGGAACCAGCGCGAGCCGTGCAGCCCCTTCTCCTCGCCCGTGACTATCGCGACGATTACCGGGCGTCGGAATCCCTGCCCCTGGCGCCGCTCGAGGAGGCGGACGATCAGGGCGACGTAGGCCGCGTCGTCGAGAGTCCCGTTGTAGAGCGAGTCGCCATCCACCGCCGCCCCGTAGCCGTAGCCGTCGAGATGCGCGGTGAGGACAATCGCCTCATCGGCCATCGCCGGGTCGGTCCCCGGGAGGATGCCGACGACGTTCGGTGAGCGCAGCGTACGCCGCTCGGTGGTGAAAGTCGCCCGCAGCCGGTCGCGCAGGTCGAACGAAGGTAGTGCCAGCCCGGCGCTCCCCGCAGCGACGAGCGCGTCAGCGTCCTGCCCGCTCCCGGCGAGCACCGTCCGCAGTGCGTCGGCCCGCAGCGAGAGGGTGGTCAATCCGGGGCCCGGCGCGGGCGCTGGCGGCGCCGTGCGCGTCGACGGTGCCGCCGTGCGCGTTGACGTGTCGCCGGCGAGTGAGACGCTCCGCGCGTACGCTGCCGGCCAGCGCGGCGGTTCCAACGTGTAGCCCGGGTCGGCGATCGCGATCATCCCGGCCGCCCCCGCCTGCTGCAGCGCGGCGCGCCGCTGCGCGTCGGTGGGCAGCCCGGGCCGACGCGCGGCGTGGCAGATCACCAGCTTCCCGCGCACGTCCCCCAGTATGTCCGCCCCGCAGTAGCCGCGATAGGCGAGCGCACCCTCCAGCGTCGCCGGTGCGGTCTGCGCGCCGAGGGTGAAGTCGTACAGGAACTGGAGGGGCCGCCCCCCGACGTCGAGCCGCGCGCCCGTGACCGCGACCTCCTCCATTGGCACCCACTGGTACCATGACCCGTCGTCCCCGAGCGGCTTCACCCCCGCCGCCGCGAGCCACTGGACGACGTGGCGCGCGGCGCGCTCGTGCCCGGGCGACCCGGTGTCACGCCCCTCCATGGAGTCGGCGGAAAGCACGGTCGTCCGCTGCCACCATTCGCGCGTATCGGCATCGAGAGGGCCGCCGGTGGCGAGCTGCGCGGGGGGCTGAAGAAGCGCGAGGACGGAGAGAGCGACGGTGAGCATGGCGGCGACTCGGGGCGCTGGAGCGAAAATGGCACGGTAGCGGTACGCTCGCCCATGGACGCGCACCCGGCAAGGGGCGGCGGGAGCGCACCGTACGCGCCGCGAGCGCGGTAGCGGTCGATCGTGCTGGGCCGGAGAACCTGGGCGCGATCCGCCCATCGAACGGCAATGGCGCGTGGAGCGAGCGCGACCCTTTATGCCGCCGAAGTCCTGCCCTCCGTCGCGCTCGAGGATCTGGAGCCGCTCCTGCGCGAGCACGCAACGTGGGCGCTGGGGCGTATCGGCCGCACCTCAGGCGTCGGCGAGACGTGACGTCCTTCCATGAGGATGGTCGCGGACAGTAGCTTTCCCCGTATGACCAGGCGCACGAGCACCGTCACTGTCCGTGGACTCCATGATGCTTCCAATGTGGGGCTGAGCGGATCGACCACGCCGATGGAGCGGCTCGTGCTCGTCGAGGTACTCACACGCGAGGCCTGAGCGCTCACCGGGCGAGATCTCCCAGCCTACGAACGGCACGAGGCGCCTGTTTCCCTGCGCCCCCTGCGCCCGGTCAGCTCTTCGGTGCGTCAGTGAATCCTGACTTCGTCGACTTCCTGTCCGCTCTGCTCGCCGCGCAGGCGCGATTCCTCGTCGTCGGCGCACATGCGTTGGCCGTGCACGGGGTGCCACGCGCCACGGGTGACATCGACATCTGGATCGAGCGCTCACCGAAGAATGCCGCTCGTGTCGCGTAAGTAGAAGCTGCGACGGGCCCGGGTTCCTCGCGTGAGGGGAGTGCCACTGTGGCGATGTCGCGTGGATGGGCAGCCGGACTACCCGCACTGGGAGGTCGGGGCCGGCCCGACGCCAGGTGGGAAGCCTGACGTCGCTACGGGATGACTGCGGGCTCCAGCATTGGCCTCGGCGGGAAGCGACGGCGCGACCGCTCGCCCCTGGTTTCGCGGCTCATGAAGGGCAGGTCCTCGCACCGCTCACGGATCGCGTCCCGTGTGCCGAGTACGGTACCAATCGCGCCGGACCCCAGGATGAATTTGCGGCGAAAGCCACGGCTGTACCTGTCGTCTCCGGGACCGCCGAACCGGGTGAGGACCGAGGCCACCGCCCAACCCACGCCGGCGCCGGCCACCGTCATGATCCCGACGCGGGCGACGCGGCGCCCGGGGCAGTGATTGGGATCGTCCTCGTCTGGTGCGGCCAGGCGCGTGGAATCGGGACGCACCAGACCGATACCAGGGTCCGGTTGCCCGACTGCCGGTCGCGCCTGCATGGGCGTGCAGGCGGCCTGGGTCAGCATCATGAGCCCCAGAACGAGCGAGATCGTGGGTCTGTTCATTTCCTGAGCGCGTAGGAGCCATCCCGCCCGGCGAAACGCCCGGGAGTCTGTCCTTACGGCTACAGTGGCACCGAACGGCTGAGCCCGCAAGGATGACGAGAGCTCCCGTGGCACCCGGCCGGATGGATACGACGGCATGGATCGCCAACCGCCGTCCACGCCGGGTGTGGATGGTTCGGAGTTCGGGCTGTAGGGCGTTTGCGGGCGCTGAGACAGACGTCGAGTTTCCGGACCGACGCCCGCGCCGAACGCAGGGGGTCAGCCGAGTCGCATGGTCTGCACGAGCGCGTCGAAGCGCGGCAGCATCCGCACCGGATCGAAGATCGGATTGACGAGCACGTACGCCAGCCAGCCGCGTCGATCCTCCAGCGCCCGGTCCATCCAGTCCAGAGCGGCGTCGAACTCGCCCAGGCCGAGAAACGCAGTGGCGAAGGCCACCGGCGTGACGTACTCCGTGCGCGCGAGCGCGTGGAGCTCGTCCACGATCGCCCCTGCCTCGGCGGAACGCCCGGCACGGGCCAGGGCGTAGGCCAGCGTGGCGCGAGTGTAGGCGCCGCCACCCTCCATCCCGATCGCCTCCTCCAGCACCGAGATCGCCTCGGCGTGCCGCCCGTCCATGGCCAGCGTGAGCCCGAGCACGCGGAAGGTCTCCTCCGCATTCGGATTCATCGCGATCGCCCGCTCCAGGTGGAGCCGCGCCTGGTCGTAGCGGCGTGCGTAGTAGTAGTTCCAGCCCAGTGATCGCCGTACCGAAACAGACCCAGCGTCGAGCTCCATTGCCGTGTGCGATTCGACGAGCGCCTCGGCGAACAGGCCGCGCGCCGCCAGGAGGAAGGCATACCACTGGTGCGCGGTCGCGTAGGCTGGATCGAGTTCGATGGCGCGCCGGAACTCCCGCCCCGCGGCCTCCCACTCCCAGTCGTACACGAAGAGTACCCAGGCGAGCGAGGTGTGCGCCTCGGCCAGCGAGTCGTCCAGCGCGATGGCCGTGAGGGCGAATTCGCGCGCCTTCGCGAATCCCTCCCGCACCGGGATGCTGCGATAGTCCACCTCGAGCGCGTAGGAGTCGGACAGCCCCGTGTATGCCAGCGAGTAATCGGGATCCACGGCGATCGCCCGCTCGAAGAAGCCGATCCCCGCGGCGACTCCATCCTGGGTGCGGCGGTTCAACTCGAAGCGGCCCTGCAGGTAGAGGCGGTAGGCGCGCGCGTCCGGTGTGTGGCGCCGGCGAGGCGCGGCCCACGGATCGGCGAAAGCCTTCGCGCGCAGCGTATTGACGATGGTGCGTGCAATCTCGTCCTGCACGGCGAGCACGTCGTCCAGGCGACGATCGAAGCGCTGCGACCAGAGGAGCCGGCCGTCGCTCGTGGAGGAGAGCGACGCCGTCACGCGGATGCGGTCGCCACCGCCACGCACCGTACCCTCCAGCACCACGCCGCAGCCGAGCAGTGCGCCGATCGAGCGGACGTCACCCGGCTTCCCCTTGAGTGCGAAGACCGAGGTCCGCGACGCGACGCGAATCCCTTCCACCCGGGCGAGCGCGCCGATCAGCTCGTCGGTGATGCCGTCGCTCAGGTACTCGTTCTGGCTATCGGGGCTCAGGTTCACGAACGGCAGCACGGCAATGCTTCGCGTGCCATGCGCGGCGACGGCGCCGGGCGGGGCCGCCGACTCGTGCAGGGCTGCGAGGAAGGCCGGCACGGAACTCCATCTGTGGGCGGGATCCTTGGCGAGCGCGCGCGCGATCGCCGCGGCCACTCCCTCGCCGACTTCGGGCCGGAGCTCGCGGATGCTCCGCGGTTCCTGGGTGAGGTGCCTGGTCATCACGGCGCGAGCTGACGGCGCGGTGAACGGCGGCTCACCGCCGAGCATCTCGAAGAGTACGCACGCCAGGCTGTACAGATCGCTGCGCGCGTCCAGGTCGCGCTCGGCGGCCGCCTGTTCGGGGCTCATGTACTCCGGCGTGCCCACAGCTATGCCCGCTGCCGTCACGTCGTCACTGGAGATGTGGCCCCCGCGCGCTATGCCGAAGTCGGCGAGCAGCGCGTGGTCGTCGGCGAACAGGATATTCTCCGGCTTCACGTCGCGGTGTACGAGGCCCGCGCGGTGCACGTAGTCGAGCGCCGCGCCGATCTCCCCGACCACGCGGAGAGCATCGGCGACGGTGAACCGCGCCGTGCCGCGCAGGCGGTCGCGCAACGACCCGCCCGGCTCGTACGCCGACACGTAGTAGAGCATCTCGCCCGCGCGGCCGGAGTCGATGAGCGGAACCAGGTGCGGGTGGGAGAGTCGCGCGGCGATCCCGATCTCGCGCAGGAAGCGCTCGGCGCCGACCGTGGCGGCTACGTCCGGCTGTAGCACCTTGATCGCCACCGCACGGCGGTGCTTCACCTCCTCGGCCAGGTAGACCGTAGCCGCGCCGCCCCGACCGATGCTCCGCCGCACTTCGTAGCGGTCTGCCAGCGCAGCGCGAACGGCCGCCTCCGTCGCATCGCCCGGAGCGCCGGTCCCGATCAGCGCCGGGGCGTGGGGCATGTCCATGCCGCTAAATTCGCACCGCCGCCGGCCGTCGTCAACGAACCCTGACGGGCTCGACCATGGACGCCTGGTGGGCGGCATTGCGTGACCGGTGCTCGCTGATAGCTACACAGGTGCCCCGGCGCGTGAACTGCCTGGCACGAGACCCAGCCGGAGTTCAGCGCAGCGTTCAACGGCTGGCCGGGGTCAGGCCTGCGCTTGCCTCTTCTGAATCCTGAGCAGGCGTTTGGACGACTCGACTCCAAACACCGTCCTGCTCAGCGCACGAACAACGCCTTCGGGATCATCACGTGCACCCCCTTCGTGCCGTCCACCAACTGCGTGATGCGCACGTCGCAACCCGTACTCACCAGCATGTACGCGTCCTCGCGCGACATACCCTTCACAGTCGAGAGAAAGGCGATCGCCTCCCGTACCGCGATCTTCGCCGCTGTCGTGAGGCTGCTGTCGGTCCCCATCGCGATCCAGTGGCTGGCAGTCTCGCCGCGCGGCCAGTCGAGCGACATATCCTTGCGCACTATCAACTGGAACCGGCCACGAAGCGCAGTCTCGAGCGCCGTGATATCCACCTCGCCATCGCCCTGCGCGGCATGACCATCGCCCGCCACGAAAAGAGCACCGGCGACGTGCACGGGGATGTAGAGGATCGTACCCGCGACCAGTTCCTTGTTGTCCAGGTTCCCGGCATGGATTCCCGGTGGACCGCTGTTGATGCGGCCGTGCGACGGCGGCGGAGCCACCCCCATGCTGCCAAAGAATGGTCGTAGCGGTATCTCGATGCCGAGCGAGTCGGAGAAGTGACCGACCATCCGCTCGAGGTCGAGCGGGACGATCTTCGAGCGCGACGTGCCCGGAAAATCCTCGGGAAGGAATCCGCTGCGCGGGCCGAATGAGTTGCAGGCGAAAGGGATATCGAGATCTACCCGCTCGATGCGTACCTCCAGCACGTCGCCCGGCTCCGCACCCTCCACGAAGATCGGTCCGGTGAGGATGTGGCCTCCAGGTCCGCGGCGCAGTGTCGAGTCGCGCACCGCCGCGATGATCGCCCTGTATGCCGGCTCGATGGTTCCCGTGTCCACGCCCGCCTGCAGGAGGCGCGCGCCGCAGGTGGACACCGCGCTCAACTCCACCCTGTCGCCCGATGCCACGTGCAATACCGGCGTGGCAAGGGGATCATAGCCACCGTAGACGACCGTGGCGGGCGTGGGGAGCAGGGTGTGCTCGGCGCCGGCTCGCTGCTCGGGCCAGAAGGGACGAGTGGCGTTCGGCTCGGGAGATTGCCTGATCGCGGGCGCGCTGGCACAGCCGGCCATGGCCACGATTGCGAGCAGACGGAACGGGGCGTTTCTCATGGCTGGAATTCTACCGCACGGCACGTTCTCTCGCTTCAGTAGCTGCATGGGTGCATGCCCTCTTCCTCGCTCCAGGATTGCTCAATCGTACGCGAGGTTGGTTACCTCGCGGGCTTCATTCCATCAGGCACCGCCCTGCAATCCCGTCGACCCGATGAGGTCCAGACGCGGCGGCGTCCACGGTGGCACAGCGTCGGGGCAAACGGCCGACCGGCGCGGCACCAGCAGGTCGGTGAAACCGTTCCCCGATGCACTGCCGAAGCGTGCGTCGCCGAGCATGATGGTGGAATCGCTCACAGGGTGCCAGATCGGCACGCGGATGAACCTCAGCGCCGCCATGACCGGGCAGCTCGCACGAGCCATCGCCGCGAGTTCGGCGCGCGGGGCCGTCCACTCCGTATCCCACCGCACGGCGGGCGTGGACCGTCGCGAGGATGGCCGGAAGACCGCGCCCCCTTCGTCCGGTATGCCACATCCTGACGCATCCACAAGCGATGGTGCCCCGCTCACCCGGGCCCTGACCACCCGGTAGCTCTCGCCTGCGCGCTCCACGGTGATCACCGACGTACACACCGGATTCGCCGGCATGGGCGTCACGACCACGTCGAGCAGCTCGGCCATCGGATCGGAAGCGCGGACGGCTCGAACTGCGACGTCGCGCGCGACCGCCGCTCCCGCCGCCATGAGGAGCATCACGGCGATCCACCCCGCCGCCGCCACTGCGACGCGACGACCGCGACCAAGCACTCGTGCGAGCACGATCGACAGTACCGCGCCGACGGTGAGCACGGTCGCCGCACCCGTGGAGACGAGTTCCACGCGCCACGCCAGCGCGAGTCCGGCCAGCAGTACCAGCGACAGCAGCACGCGTGCGACGCGACCCCTGCTCGCCACGACGAGAGTCGGTATCGCCACGACCCAGAACCACGGCTCGACGATGAATACGGCGTCGCCGTACAGCCACCGATCGTCGAACGGCCAGAACGGGTGCACACCGTAGCTATTCGCCCAGTCGAGCACGAGATGGCCGAGCACGCTCACTGCGATGAGCCCGAGGAGCCAGTTGGCGTCATCACGTGCTGCCGCCGCCCGCGCGCGCCATCGCCAGACGAGCAACGCAACGCCCCAGGCGAGCGCTACCCCGAGGATCGCGATCACCACCGTGTGCGTGTAGCCGCGGTGGTGCAGCATGTATGCGAGCCGATCGCCTCCGACGCCTGTATAGAAGAGATCCGCGTCGGGCAGGTTGGAGGCGACCAGCGCCGAGACGGCCGCGAATGCGCTGAAGCGCGCCGACGGCTCGATGCCCGTCCGGCGCGCTCGGAACTGCACCGCCGACTCGGCCAGTAGCAAGCCGGCGATGGAATGGGTGACGTTATCCATGCGACATTGTAACGCATGGCTTCCACCGGATCAGCCGACCGGGCAGGGAGACGCCAGCATCGCTTCCAGCTTCAGACCGGACTCCGGACCGTCCATGTACGGGACCCAGTCTCGATGTGTCCGGCGACGTCATCGCCCGAACGACGTTTTCGCCGGCTCTCCTGCATCGTTATCTTTCCAGTAGCGCTCTCTCGTGCCAACTGCGGATCGGCACGAGGGTCGTGGAGCGTTGGCGGTCCTGCGTGCTCGCCGCTCATTCGCGCTCGGCGCACCCGGACGGCGCTCGTTCCCAATCACCTGATCGGAGGTGCCGCGTGTTCGTGTTCATCTCTCACCTGACGGTCCCAAAGGCTGATCAGGCTGGGCTGGAACAGCATTTTCACGAACGGTCACGCCTTGTCGACGATTTTCCCGGCTTTCTCTATCTCCAGCTTCTGAAGCCGCAGGCGGGAACGGCGACTCACACCTTCCTGACGACCTGGACGGATGCCGACGCGTTCCGCCGATACATGGGAAGCACCGAACGGGCCGTCGCACACGGGCGCGAGCCGGCCGACATCATGGCGCGGACTACTGTGAGGCATGAGGCGTATGAGGTGCTGCTCGATTCACGCAGTCCGCGCTCATGAACGCGACGCCTGCACGGATGCGAGCCTCGGACTCGATCCTGGCCCGGAAGGACGAGCTGGCGCGCGATATCACCGACGCGCTCTACGCCGACGACCCAGCACTGCTGGAGAGGTTCGGCGAGGTCGGTCGTGCGAAGTGCATGCAGGACATGCACTACTGCCTCGAGCACCTGGCGCCGGCAGTCGCCATGGATGACCCGCCCCTCTTCGCGCGGTACGTGACCTGGCTCGAAGGTCTCCTTGCCGCGCGCGGTATCGGGAGTCGAGACGTACGTCGGAGTCTGGAGGCGACGCGAGCTGTACTTGCCGAGCGGCTTCGCGCCGATGAGTCGGCTGACGCACTGCGCTGCCTGCGGGCAGGCCTGGCCTCGCTCGCCGACACCCCCGCGCCGTGATGGCGGTGATGGAGATCGAGGCGCCAGCCGAGTGGTGGCGTGTCTACCTCGACGCACTGCGCAAGGGCGACCGCCGCCGCGCCCTCGCCGTCGTCGACGATGCGCGCACATCGGGACTGGGCCTGGCGGTCCTGTATCTCGACGTCTTCCAGCCGGCGCTCCGGGAGATCGGGCGGCTGTGGCAGGAGAACGAGATCACCGTCGCCGAGGAACACCTGGCCACAGCGATCACGCAGCTTTCCATGGGTCGCCTCTACGCCGACTTCTGCATTACGGCGGGCCGGAACGGCCGGACGCTGCTCGGCGCGTGCGCCGAGACGGAGAAGCACCAGGTCGGGCTCCACATGCTCTGCGACCTCCTGGAACTGGAAGGCTGGGACGCCACCTACCTGGGTGCGGCCGTGCCGCCGGACAGCCTCGTGGCGATGGTCGTACGGGACCGACCCGACGTGCTCGCGCTCTCGGCGTCCATCGCGCCGCACCTCCCGCAGCTGCGGTCCGTCATCGAGACGGTCCGCGCGGTCACCGGTGACGCGGCCCCGTACATTCTCGTCGGCGGCCGCCCCTTTCTCGAGGATCCCACTTTGGGACACCGGGTGGGCGCGGACGCGACAGCGCCCGACCCGGACGCGGCCGCCGCGCTTCTGCGCGAGCGCTTTGGATGACTGCATTGTCTGCCGGCCGCCGACTTCTCAAGGGATTTCCAGGCGCGGTTGTAGAGATCACGCGCGACGGCGTCGTCACCGACACGAATGGCCGGCTCGAGCAGCTTCTCGGGCACGATCTGATAGGTCTGCACTTCGCCGACGTCCTCGACGTGACCTCGCAGGGTAAGTGGGAGCGTCTGCTTGCCCGCGAGCCGGCGGCCGACGAGTCGCTCTGGGAGTTCAATCTCCAGAGCCGGGAAGGACTGGATCTCCGCACGTTCGCCGCGGTATGGGCGGCGGAGGAGCCGGCCGGGAACGTGTGGCTGCTGGAGTACATACGCGACCTGCGCCTCGAGCCACTCTACGAGGAACTCGCCGCGGTGAACTCGGAGCTGGTCCGCACACAACGGGCACTGGCCAAGGAAAGCGCTCGACTCGCCCAGGCGTTGCGGGTGCAGGAGACCGCCGTCCGCCTCCGCGACGATGTGTTGGCCATCGTCGCCCACGATCTCCGCAATCCCCTGGACAGGATCGCCGCGAGCGTGGCCATGCTCCTCGACGACACGCTCGCCTCGGAAAGCCGCCCGCGACTCCTGGCCGTGGTGGAGCGGACGGTTGCCGGCATGAACCGCCTGGTGCGCGACCTTCTGGATGCGGCGAGTATCGATTCGGGGCACCTCGCGCTGGACCGGCGCCGGCTCGACGTGGCTCAGCTCCTCGAGAGCGCCTGCGAGGCCTTTCGGGCGCAGGCGGCGGCCAGGGAACTGCGGCTGCAGTGTCACGTCGCCGGCGAGTTCATCGTATACGCTGACCAGGAGCGCGTGATGCAACTGCTTGGCAACCTGCTCTCGAACGCCATCCGGCTCACCCCCGCTGGCGGCCGACTGGACGTTCGTGCCGAGCCCGCGGGGGACATGGTCCGGCTTTCCGTGTCCGACACGGGGCCTGGGATCTCGCCAGACGACGTGCCGTCGCTGTTCGAGCGCTTCTGGCAGGGAATGCGCGAGGGCCGAGGCAGCGCCGGCCTTGGCCTGGCCATCGCCCGGGGTATCGCCGAAGGCCACGGGGGCAGTATCTGGGTTGAGAGCGAGCCAGGCAGCGGTGCGACGTTCTTCTTCACGTTGCCACTCTATCGCGGCGCCGCGGCGGCTGGCGGTCTACAGCCCGAATCGACCAGCTCCGACTGATAGCAAGGCGACGCTCCGCGCCGCGGTGAGCGGGAAGCTTCCCTGTCCGGTAGCCTGCGAAAAGAGCGAGGCACCTTCGCGCGAGAGCTTGATGCTCACTGTCGGAGCGAGCGCGCCGCGCCCGGCCTCATGAGCCCGGCGTCACCGTATAGAGCGTGTGCATCGGACCCGCAGTCGCGTGCGCCCGCACTCGCATCGCATCCACCTTGAGCCCCGCACGGCGCAGGGCCTTCACGAACCCCGGATCATCGCCCACTGACCAGTAGACGATCCTCCCACCGGCGCGCAGCGCCTCTACAGTACGCGCGACACCGCGCGCCGAGTACAGCGGGCCATTCTCCGCGATCAGCATGCCCGCCGGGCCGTTGTCGGTGTCCAGCATGATCGCGTCGAAGCCACCCGGGTTCGCCTCGATCACCGCGACCACGTCGTCGTTCACGATACGCACACGGGGGTCGCGCATCGCATCGGCCGACAGGTCGTAGCTGGGGTCGGCGTTCCACTCGATGACCTCGGGCACGAGCTCGGCCACCACCACCTCGGCGTCGTCGCGCAACTGTCGCAGCGCCGCGCGCAGAGTGAAGCCGAGCCCGAGGCCGCCGATCAGGACCCGCGCGGCGGGGCGGGTGGCGAACGGCTGGCAGGCGATATCGGCCAGCCGGTCCTCGGACAGGTGCCGACGCGTGGACATGAGTTCTATACCGTCGGCACGAACCAGATAGGCGCCGTCGTGCCGGTAGAGCGTGATGACCGCCCCGCTCGGCGTCCGCGCCTCGCTGAGCCGTTCCGTGGGCTTCATGGGGTGCTCACTGGGAGGATTGACGTTCTCGCTTCGCCGCGCGGTTCCGTGAACTTCATGAGTCTACTGGCTGGCAGGATTGGTGTTCGCGCTTCGAAGCGTGGTTCTGTGAGCTTGATAATGTACTCGCCGATAGGATTTGCTATGGGCGCCTGGGCGAGCTTCTCATCAGGAACCATGGATCCCGGCTTTCGCCGGGATGACGGGCTTTCGCCGGGATGACGGGCTTTCGCCGGGATGACGGGCTTTCGCCGGGGTGCGCCGGCCTTCGCCGGGATGACGGGCTTTCGCCGGGGTGCCCCGGCTTTCGCCGGGATGACGGGCTTTCGCCGGGGTGACGGGGACCCATGATTGTCATTCCGGCGGAAGCCGGAATCCATGTTCCGCTCCATGGCCATGGGCCCCGGCTTTCGCCGGGGCGACGGGCCTTCGCCGGAACGACCAGGGGAGCTTTCGTCATTCCGGCGAAAGCCGGAACGCGCGGATGCCTGCGAAGTCGACTGCTCGAGCTGAGCGCCCCGCACGGATCCTTACCGGCGTGTCATGTGCGCAGGGCCGCGGCCGTCATCGCTCCAGGCGGAATCCCGGGTCCAGCGCGGGCCGTTTCGGCGCGTTGGCGACGAACCAACCGGTCAGGTACATCCACTGCGCCATGCGGGTGAGCTTGGCGTAATCGATGCGATCGGGCCGGTCGAGGGGCGTGTGATAGTCGTCGTGCAGGTTGCTCGTGTACATGAGCGCCGGCACGTTCATGCGCGCGTACGGCAGGTGGTCGCTCCGGAAGTACCAACCTTCAGGGTGCGTCGGACGGTCCCATAGTGTGTCGAGCACGAAGCGGCCGGTGAGCTCGTTTGCGCGCAACGCCATCGCCACCAGCTCGCTCGAGTTGCGGTGCGGCGGCTGTGAGCCGAGCAGCGACGCCGAGTCGGGCGAATTTCGCCCGATCATGTCGCCGTTGAGCACCGCCACGATCTCCGGGAGCGGCACCACCGGGTGAGCGGCGTGGTAGCGCGAGCCGAGGAGTCCGCGCTCCTCCGAGCCGTGATTGATGAAGAGCACCGACCGCTTGCCGGGCTCCTTGACGAAGGCCCGTGCCGCGGCGAGGATCGCGGCGGTCACCGACGCATTGTCGTCAGCGCCGGCGTGCACCGAGTCGCCCTCCATGGTCGCTCGCACTCCGTTGGCGTCCTGGTGCGAGCTGAACAGCACGTACTCGTCCCGCAGCGCTGGATCGGTGCCACGCACGGCGCCTACCACGTTCACCGACGGTACGGTGAACCGCTCCAGGCGGATATCCAGCTCGGCCCGTGGCTGCTGCTCCAGCACCGGCCGCATTGCCGCGTGCACCAGGAAGACCGCCGTCCGACCGCTCCCGAGCACCGGCGCGGGCGCAACGCGATCTGAGCCGTTCGCCGAGCGCGGCACTGCGTGGTCGACGTCATATGAGCCGCGCACGCGCGCGTCAGAGACCACGGCGAAGGCGCTGTCCACCGGCGCGCTGGCAACGAGCAGGAGGGCCGCCGCGCCGCGGCGGTTGAAGTGCGCCACCGTGCCATTGATCGCGGCATCGGC
>CALCHX010000175.1 GCA_937906875.1 uncultured Gemmatimonadota bacterium
AGCTGCGGACTTTTAATCCGTAGGTTGCGGGTTCGAGCCCCGCGGGGCCCACCGAAGTAGCGTTCTTCAAGCCAACGATTCTGCGACGTGCCCGCCAGCCCTGGATACCTGGTGCCGTCGCCGGACGGCCGCCGTCACCCACCTCCTCATCCGCGCGCCGATCCCGGAGAGGTTGCGCCAACCGCGGTGAATGACCCGGGCGAGGATGGGGCCTTGTCCGCCTCACGGGTGTGAACTACAGTTGACATGTGGCCGATGTGTTCCGAAGCAGAAGCTTCGATCGTTGGCTCCGACAATTGAAGGATCGACAGGCACGCGCTCGAGTGCAGGTGCGGATCGACCGACTGGCGGCAGGGAATCCGGGAGACGCCAAACCGGTCGGTAGCGGCATCTCCGAGTTGAGGATCCCTTACGGCCCGGGATACCGCATCTACTACCTGCAGGACGGCACGACGCTGATCCTGCTGCTCTGTGGAGGGGATAAGTCGAGCCAGCACGACGATATCAACGACGCGCGCCGCATTGCACAGGAATGGAGGTCAAGGGGCGATGACGAGCATCAAGGCCGAGGTGTTCGGCCGCTATGACGCAGCCGACTATCTCACCGATATCGATGACGCCGCAGCGTATCTCGAGGCGACCCTCGACGAGTCCGACGGCGACCCGACAGTGATCGCACAAGCGCTCGGCGCGATCGCCCGCTCCGGGAACATCAGCGAACTCGCGCGCCGCATCGGCATGAGCCGCGAAGGCCTCTACAAGGCACTGTCATCTGACGGGAACCCGAGCTTCGCCACGATCATGAAGGTGGCCGGCGCGCTCGGCCTCCGCCTGCGGTTCGAGTCCGTCGCCTGAGCCCGACGGCACTGGGCGCTGCGGACTTTTCATCCGTAGGTTGCGGGTTCGAGCCCCGCGGGGCCCACCCTACGCACAAGGCTCGAACCCTTGCCCGACGAATCGTTGGCTGGGGTTCGGGCCTTGTCGGCGTCTGCGGCCCAGGTGAGGGCGTTGGCGTTGATGTCGGGGTCGAGCAGCATCTCGAAGGGGCGGTTGTTCTCGACGCGGAGTTGGTCGTCTTCGTCGATGTAGACCTTGGTGAAGAAGGCTTGGTTGCACAGGCGCCGATTGGCGTCGTCGCAGCGGGCGTAGATGGCTGCGCAGTTCTCTAGCAGGTTCAGGGCGTCGTCGAGGTGAGCGTGGGCGTCGGCGTAGTCGCCGTGGTGGGCGTCGATGCGTCGGTTCACGTGGTCGAGTTCGCCGAGGATGCGGTCTTGCTCGCGTTTGAGCACTGACAGTGGGATGGCGTCGGCGTAGTGGGCTTGCATGAGCCGGTCTTGTTCGTGTTCGAGCCTGTCGCGGTTGGCGGTGAGCTGGGAGAGCTCGTCGGTTTCGGCGGACATGAGCCGGTCGAACTCGTGGTGGAGCATCCCGGCCAGGGCGTCGCGGCGGGCGGGGGTGATCTGGACGCGCTGGTAGTAGTCCTCGATAAGGTGCTCGACGTCCTCGATGAGGATCGCGCCGCGGGTGCAGTCGGTGCGCTTGGAGTGCCTGCCAGCGCAGACGAAGTACGGGTAGACGTTGCCGTGCCGGTTCTTCGCGTTACACACCATGAGCCGCGAGCCGCAGAGGCCGCAGTAGATGGTGCCTTTGAGGTAGTGATCGTGAACTTGGGTGGCTTCGCAGGCGGCTTTGTGGGCGGTGAGCACGGACTGGACCTGGTACCACACCTCGGCCGGGACGAGTGGTTGGTGGGCGCCTTTGTAACCGATGCCCCGGTAGATCACGTCGCCCTTGTAGTAGGGGTTGGTCAGCATCCGGTGGACGGAGGACACGGCGAGCGGCTTGGCGGGCCGTTTCGGGGTGGGCAGGCTGGTCAGCCCGCGGGAGGTGAGCTCGTCGTGGAGTTGGCTGACGGTCCAGTCTCCGGAGGCGTACGCCTTGAAGGCCCACTCGATCAGCGGTGCCCGGTCGGGGTCGAGTTGCACGGTGCGGGCCTCGCGCCCGAGCTCGTCGCGGATGCGGACGTTGAGGTAGCCGATGGGGGCTTTGCCGTTGGTCCCGCCGCCGGCGGCCTTCTGGGTCATGCCCTTGATGACCTCGGTGGCGAGGTTGCGGGAGTAGAACTCCGCGATGGTGGACATGATGCCGTGCAGCAGCATCCCGCTCGGGGTCTCGTCGATGTTCTCGGTCGCGGAGACGAGCATGACCCCGGCTTCTTGGAGCGCGAGGTGGATGGTCACGTCGTCGGCGCGGTTGCGGGCGAGCCGGTCGACCTTGTGGACGATACAGTAGGAGACCTTGTGCTGTTTGACGTACTGGATCATCCGCATCAGGTCGGGCCGGTCGGCCTTGCGGGCGGATTCGCCGGCGTCGACGAACTCTTCGATGACGACCGCGCCGAGGGCTTCGGCCTTGCGGCGGTTGGCTTCTCGCTGGGCGGGGATGGAGAAGCCTTCGTCGGTGCCGCCTTTCTCGGCCTGCTCGCGGGTGGAGACACGCAGGTAGGACACGGCCAGGGCGGTCCCCTGGGGCGGGTCGACGAGGCTGCGCACCGGGTCGGTGCGCGCTGGGGCGGGGTTCATGGTCCTTCTCTCACGCGGATCGGACCTCGCGCTCGGACGTGAACGCCCGAGGGGATGTTGATCGTGAGAGGAACCCGAAGGCTCTAGGACTAGGCCGGATCGGCCGCGTTCGCGTGCCCGCCGTGGGCGGGGTTTAGGACCACAACACCCCGCTGGCGCGAGGCTTGCTTGAACTCATTCTACCCGGGTGGTCCCCGGTGAGACGAGGACATCGCCGCCAGCGTCTGGCCGGTAGGTCTCCGGGGTTTGCGCTGCTCGTCGTTCGGCGCGGCTGCGGCCGGTTTCCTGCAAGGTCATCCTGATCAGGACTTCTGCGAGCTTGTGCAGGTCCGGGGGATCGCGATGCACGGCCCGTACCGAGAACGACCGGTCCTCGTAGCGGCGCCGGTCGGTCTTCTTGACGTAGGCGCTCACCGGTCCGGCAGCTCTCCGGTGTGAGCGTCGAGACTGGCGTAGAAGTCGTCTTCGGCCTGACGGCGGGCGGCCACGTCATCGAGCACCCATTGCACGAAGTCCGCGTCGCGGTCGGTGATGATCGTGTCTTCGACCGGCGCGGCCGGTCGTTCGCCGGGCCAGGTGGTCTGCCGAGTGGGCCGGTCGCGGTCCAGCCGGGTACCGCAGGTGGCCACCCAATCGCGAAGACGCCCGCGGGCGTCGGCGAAGTCACGGTGCCAGCCCAGCGGTGCGGAACCGTTCTGCTCCGGGTCGTAGGCGCACAGCCAGTGCAGATGCAGCGCGGACAGCTCCCACACCAGCTCGGAGTGCCGATGCCAAAACGGCGGAATGACGGATGCAGGCAGCCCGTATGTGTGGCGCAGCCAGTCGACCCACTGGTTCAGCGCCAGCCATTCCTGTTCCAGGTCGTCTGCGGTCAGAAGGTTCCAGTTGATCGGGTGCGGCGGCTCGGGCAGCAGCGCCCCGTCGAGGTCGCCGTCCTCGTCGTCCAGCAGGTCGGGTTCCGGCTCGGCGGGTTCGGGTGTGGTCTGGTCGTGGTCGGTCATCGTCGGCACCCCTGGTCTCAGCGCCTGATCGCCTGAGCCGCAGGAGCCCGGCCCGTCTCCGCCGTGAACTCGGCGGGCACGTCCTGACCGCGTGACGCGGCGACCGTCTGCGTCGGGGCTTGTGTTGACGGGGCGGGGCGGCGGGCGCGGTCGACCTCATAGCGGGTGCGGGCCGCGTCGTGGCCGATCCTCTTGGCCACGAACTCCTCGCCCTCGACGTTCTGCCCGTCCTTCTCGTAGCTGATCGGCCGGGTGTAGCCCTCGGCGATGAAGTTGTCGCCCTTCGCGAACCGCTCGGCAGCCCGCTCGGCGGAACGGTTGAATATCACCAGGTGGTGATAGGTGGTCTCGGTCTGGGTGAACGACCCGTCCGGTTCCCGGCGGTAGTGCTCCTGACCGATCCGGGCGTAGAGCCTCGGGTCGCCCTTGGCGGTGTAACTGAGCTGCGGGTCGGACGCGATGAACCCGGAGAGGGATTCCTGCGTATGGATCGTCATCGGCATGTCCTCCTGACATCGACGCCGGCCCGCCATCGGGGCGGCTGTGTGTCAGGCAGGTGCGCTGGGTGTATCCGAGGCCCGGTGTTGCAGCAGTGCTTCGATCGCGGCGCGATCGGTCTTCAACTCGCTGGCGTCGTCTCGCGCGGTCCAGGGCCGCAGGGTGGTGACGATGGGTGGCGCAGCGCGCAACAGCGTGAGTGCGGTGCCGAATGGGAGGGTTCTGATCCGGTCCGGCGGCAGGATCGGCACCCGGCGGGTCGAGCGCTGGCTAGAGCGTGACCCGTAGTCTCCGATGGTGGTGGAGTCTGTGTATTCGTCGCGCTCACCGATCAGGGTGGACAGGTCTTGAAGATCGCGGGAGTTGGACGCTCCGCCGAGGATGATCTTGACGATGCTGGCGTCCCAGATGGCGCCGGCGGCGTTGTCGGACCACTTCTCCCGGGCCTGTGCCAGCGACTGGAGGACCGGCATGGTGGTGATGCCGGTGCCGCCTCCTTCGGCCATGAGCGTCGGCAGCGAGGGCAAGGGCGCGAGGTTGGCGATCTCATCGAGGGCTAGCAGCAGAGGCGGATCCAGCCTTGCACCGGGCGAACTAGCCGCGAGCCGGCGGGCGGTCTCGATGAGGTCTTCGACGAACGCGGCGACCAGCGCCGCGGAGGCGCCGGCGCCGGCTCCGGTGGCGAGCAGGTAGAGCGTCCCGTTGTGGGTGAGGAACTTTTCGGGGTCGAAGTCCTCACCCGGCCGTGGTGATACGGCGTCCAGGACGCGAGGGTCGGCAAGCGCGCCAAGGGCCAGGGAGACGCCTTGCCAGATCGAGTCGCGGGTGCGCGGGTCGGAGTCGATCATCGACGCGAGGGAGTCGGCCCAGCCGGCCGCCGCGGCGGGATGGTTGGTCAGGATCGCGACCGCATCGGAGGCGGCGGAGGGGTCGAGCGTCCAGCGGAACAGCTCGGCCGGCGGCCGATTGTCCAGCGCGGCGGCATGGAGCAAGGACTGTAAGGCCGTCCTCGTCTTTCCTTCCCAGAACCCGCCAGAGTCCACGCCGCCCGAAGCGAGGCCGGTGGCGGCGGCGAGGCCGGTCGCGCGGATCATCGCGGTCAGCGGATCGTCGCATCCGCGGATCGGTGACCACCGCAGCCCGGCCGGCACGCCCTCGGCCAGATGCTGCGGGTCGAACACCGCGACCGGCCCGGACTTCTGCCGGGAACGCAGGGTCGTGGTGAGGTTGTCCGGCCGGGTGCTCGTGGTGACCACCGCACCGGGCGAATCCAAGATCATAGGAATGACCACGTGCAGGCCCTTGCCGGAACGAGGCGGGCCGATGAGCAGGACGGAGTCCTCCACCGACGCCCACACGGTCTTGCCGCGCGAGACCCCGAGCCGGTACCCGACATCCGCAACGTGTGGCTTGCCCAGCGACGGGCGCAAATGGCCCGCCCGGTGCAGCAGCGCGTGCTCGGAGGCCGCCTTCGCGACCTCACTGCGGATGGCGACACCAGCGATCCGGTACGGGTTAACGGTGGTCTGCCGGCCGTGGTCGCGGACCAGCCGCCACACCCACCACACCAACGCTGTGCCGGCCAGGATGAGCACGGCGGCGGTGGTCCAGTAGACGACCGGGTTCAAACCCGGCGCGTCGAGCGGGATCGCCGGTCGTGCGGGGTGGGCCAGCACACCGAGCCCGGCCGCGATCCCACCGGCAGGCTGGCGCAGGCCGGTGATCCAGGCCGCGACGGACCCGGCGCCGCGCAGCACGGCGGCCAGGACCACCCCGGCGGCCAGCGCGCCGAGTCCCAGGTTGGTCGCCTCGTCGCCGAGCGGCCCCCGCGGCGGCGGCTGGCTCACAGCGACGGCCCGCGACCCGGCGCCGAGCTCCTACTCGTAGGGCCGGGTGACGCGGCGAACCAGTCCCGCCCACCGCTCTCGGAGGCGGTGCGCTGAGTACCCGGTGTGTGCGGAGTCGGCGTCGCGGGCGTCGGTGCCGATGCCGGCTGTGGTGTTGGTGCGTGCTGTGGTGGTTGGGCGGGTGTGGGGGTGTCGATGCCGAGCAGCGCCGGGTTGGGCGGCGCGTCGTATTTGCGGGAGAGTCCGACGTAGGCGAAGGAAGGGTTGTAGCTCAGCGTGTACACGTCGCGGGTGGCGACGTGATCGGTGGTGCCGGTCGGTGGTGTGTCGTAGACGTAGCCGTTCTCCAATGCGGCCTGCACGGTCTCCTCGCCGAAGTCGTATCCGGCCAGGTGCTCGATCGCGGCGTCGGTGCCGTCCCGGTCGATCAGGTCCAGTACCTCGTCGGCCTCGGTGCCTTGAAGGAACACGACGCTGATCCACCGCCGCGGCGCCGCTGGCGGGTCCGGTTCGGTTGGCGGGTCTTCGGCGAGCAGGGCGAGGGCGTCGGGGTTGCGTCGGGCGGCCTCGGCCAGCCAGTCCGGGAACAGGCCCGCGTGCTCCGACTCATCGCCGGGGTGGTCGAGGGTGTACTGGCGGGCCTCGCCCGCGGCGGACAGATACGAGGCCAGGTCTCGGAGCGCCCGGCCGGGGTCGACCGGCTGCCCGGCGCCGGTGAACAGGTCCCGACCTTCGACCGCCTGCCCGGTGGTGTCGGTGATGCGGTAGGCGTAACGCTGGTGCTCGCCCAGTGGCGTGTCGGGCCAGACCATCACGGTCAACGGCCCGACCGTCTGTGTCGTCGCCGTGTCGGGGGTGGTGGGTGTCGCGGGGGTGCTGTCGTTATCCATGCCGGACAGGTGCTCGATCGGCCACCCGCGAAGGCGACGCTTGGCCTCGGCGGCTCACATCGACAGCGGGCGCCCCTGGCCGCGGTCGGCGCGGGAATCGCTGGGGACGAACGGGTCACTGAGACCGCCCCGACCAGAGACCGGCCGAGGTGACCGCGACGGCGACGGCAGCGTGTGCTCGGGTGCGGGGTCGGGGTACCAGGCGATCCGCCCGGACTGTTGGAACGCGGCATCCAGCCGTGCCACCGCGGCGTCCAGGAGGGTGCCGGCCCGGTGCAACTCGTCCGCGGCCTGGCCCGCGGCGACGATGCCCGCGGTGTGGTCCCCGGCATCATCGTGAGTCAGACCGCGATGGTTCAGGTGGGCGGTGGCGAGCTGATCGATGACCTGGCGCAGCGATCGCGCCCCGGCGAGGAGGCTGCCGATCACCGTGTAGGTGTCGGCAGGATCATCGAGGGTGCGGGTGGCGTGCGCCAGGCCCCGCAGCGCCTCGGACGCCTCGGCGGCATCGCGGGTCGGGTCGTGCAAGGTCGGCATGATTCAAGGCACCCCATTCTTCGGACGTCAGCGATCGGTGATCGCCGGTCAGGTGCACCCACCACCCACTCAGCCGGCGCAGGCCGGCTACTGGGGGCCGGGTTATTCGCGGTTGCAGATAGTGACGGTGTGTGAGATGCGGCCGATCAGGGCGACCTCCCCGGTCGGTGCGTGGGCGAGTTCGCCGGGGGTGAGCAGGCCGCGGGCGGTCCCGTCCGGGCCGGCGTCGCTGTGGGCGACGATGACTGCGACTGCCACGTCTTCCCCGGGCACGTAGCCGTCTCCGTGCAGGGCGACCAGCCGCAGCGCCGGTTCCGACCCGGCCGGCGGCGGGCCGGGTTCGGGTGGTGTGGCGCGGTGGCGGGCTGCGGTGATGATGTCGGTGAAGACCGCCCCGTCGACCTCGTGGACCTCGACCCGGATTGGGGTGCGCCGCTGGTCGGTCAAAGTGTCGATGATGCCGGCGAAAGAGCCGCGCTGCCACGGCGGAGCGAATGGCTCCGGCTCGAACGGTGCGCCGTCGACAGTGACGGCAATGGTTTCGTCTTCGCGCACGGCGAACACGACGTGCGGCAGCACCGCGGGCACGTTGACGGCGTCATCGCTGCTGCCTGCGGCGCCAGTGGTGTTGCGGCTGGCGGTCCGGTTGAACCGTGGCCATCGCCGCATCATTAGCCTCTCCGAGCTCCAAGTGCTGGGTATCCTTTGCCGGCTCGCGGATTTCGACTTGTCATGTCAAGCAGGTGGGCCGTACGGTCCTGTGGTGCGATCTGTATCGCATTGCGTCGACGGCCACAATGGCGCGATGCCCCGTCACCCGGTCCCGAGGCCGAGGAGAGTGCGGTCGCGGTAGTGATCCAGTGGTGGGCGTCAGCCACGGAGTCAGAAGATTGCGGCCTCAAGCGAACGACGAGCTTGCTCGGCCGACAGCACGGCACGCTCGGCGCACGCAGATGCTCAATGGTGGGGCACCGAGGGTGGTCGTACAGGGGTGCTCATGCCGCGGGTGTCGGTGTGTCGCCGATTGCGCGGCGAGCAGTGGGACCGCTGGCGGCCGGGGTCGAGTTGCAGATGAGTTCAAGGAGTGGATGCGTTGCGGTTGGCCATCCTGGAAGGCTGCGAGCCGAGCGGGCTGACGGCATCAGTCGATGCTGGGTGGGCGACTAGTCCCTTTCGCCATCGCTGATATTCGGCATGTTGCCCCTCTCGCGGCGGCTACCTATGCGGTGGTGCCGGATCGTGATCCCTTCGGCCTGAGCCTTGTATTGGGTGAGAGGCCGGAACCTAATGACGGCTTGCGGAGGCGACTACGGCATGTCCGTCTGTGCCGTCTCTTCCGCGAGTGTCGGTTGGAAATCTCGGTAACGTCCCTAGAGCGGTGGGGGCTTGCTCGATGATGTCGCACACGCCGCTTGCGGACCCAGCCTTGTGCTGCTGGGCGCGGGTGTCGGTCAGGGTGCGGCGAAGTTGGCGCAGTTCGGCGATGGTGGTGTCGACCTCGCGGATTCGCTGGTCGATCAACGTGACTACATGCCGGCACGGACGGGTACCTGCTCGGCGCAGATCGAGGATGTCGCGGATCTCAGTTAGAGATAAGCCAAGAGTCTTGGCTTGGCGGATGAAACGTAGCGCGGTGATGTCCTGATCGCCGTAGAGCCGGTAGCCCGCGTCGGTGCGTTCCGCCGGCGGCAGCAGGCCTTTGGCTTCGTAAAGGCGTACTGCCTTTGCTGACAGTCCGGCTGCCGCGGCAGCTTTGCCGACGGTCCACGTGGTTGTTGTGAGCGTCATTCTGGTCACCATCTCCTTGGGTTTCCCATTGTACGCGGGTTGACCTTGCCCTAGGGGCAGGCTCCTACCGTTCTTCCGCGGATGCTCGCACGTGAGCGGCATCGAGCGTTCGGGCATGCAGGAAGGCAGGTGTTTCGGTGGCGGGCCGGTCGCAGGGTAGGAGGCCTCGGCCGTTAGGTCGAGCGGCCAGGACGGTACGGAGAGCGCAGGTTTCTGGACGCGGCTGGTGGATTGGGGGCATGGTCGCAGCAGTGGCTGCCGTTGTGGTGGTTGTGGCAGTGGTTTTCGCCGTGTCTGACACCACGTCAGCGACGCAGCCGCCCGGGGCGTCGGCGTCGTCGCTTCGACAGCGATTGGTCGCTGCCGGGTCGGCGGGCCCGCTCGGGCCCGAAGGCATCCCGGTACCGGACGCACCCATCCTCGTCGGCACATACCGGGCAGCGGTCGGGCAACCAGTGGATGACATCGCCTGTGCCACCGGGGAACAACTCGCGTTCCATGTGCACACCCACCTGACGATCTTTGTCCACGGTGCGGCTCGTCAGGTGCCGGCCGGGGGGGGGATCACCCC
>CALCHX010000176.1 GCA_937906875.1 uncultured Gemmatimonadota bacterium
ACAACGGGTGCAGGGCGCCGTCCAGTCCGCGTACCCGCCAGTCCCCAGGCAGGGCTGGGGCAGCAGCGCGCGTTGCATCGGTCACTGCCGACGGCGTGGCCGGCTGCGCCACGCCGACGTCTGCTCCGGCGACCAGGGCGGCGGCGGCAAGGATGAGTACACGAGTAATCATCCTTGATCTATACTTTAAGCTATCTTAAAGTTCAAGTATATGTCGGTTGATTCCCGGAAATACCACCCTCAGGTGACCACTGTCGCTTTAGATTTGTCAGTTCGTCGGTTTCCGCCCGGACCATGTTGGAGGTGCCCATCTACACCCCCGTCGTCGAAGACTATCTCAAGACCATCTGGAAGCTGCAGCAGGAGGAGGATGCGCCCGCGTCCACCTCTCGCATCGCCGAGCAGCTGGGGCTGACGGCGGCAGCCGTCACGGCGATGGTCAAGCGCCTGGCCGAGCAGCAGCTCGTCACCCACGAACCGTACTACGGCGTGCGCCTGACGGGTGCGGGCGAGATGGCGGCGTTGCGCATCATCCGCCGTCACCGCGTTATCGAGCTCTTCCTGCAGGAGGTGCTCGGCTATAGCTGGGACGGGGTTCACGACGAGGCTGAGCGCCTGGAACATGCGGCCAGCGACGAATTGATAGAGCGGCTGGCAAAACTGCTGGGTGACCCGGCGCGCGACCCCCACGGCGCCTCCATCCCCAGCGCCGAGGGGGAGATCGATCGGGCGGAGCACCCATTGCTCGCCGACGTGCCGCTGGACCGGCCGGTGCGCGTGCTGGAGGTGACCACCGGTGACGCCGACCATCTCCGCTACCTGGGGTCGCTCGATCTCTACCCGGGAGCGGGAGTGGAGGTTACCGCACGGGCGCCGTTCGATGGCCCCGTATCCATCAGGGTCAACGGCAAGTCCTGCGTGATCGACCACGCCATGGCAGCGCGGATCCGGGTCGTGGATGAGGTGACCGGAACCTGATGGCCAGCCGGCCGTGCTCCCGGGTCAGCCGGGTCGAGGGAGCCGTTTCCGGTCAGCCGTATGCCGCTCGCCCGGTTGGCTGGCTGGTCGCTCAGCTCTCAGGAGCCGGAGAGAGCCACGCTCACCCGCACGCCGTCTGACAACCTGTCGCTCGGGTGCAGGATGATGGTGTCTCCCGCCGCGAGCCCCTGCAGCACTTCGGCCCAATCCGCCGACTGGTGGCCGATGGTTATGGGTCGCCGCCTGGCCTGCCCGCGTTCCACCACGTAGACGCCCCAGCCGGTAGCGTCGCGGAAGAGAGCACCGGCAGGCACGCGCAGGACGTCGGGAGCCTGCCAGAGTACCAACCGCACGCCTACGCGGTATCGGTCGCCCAGTCTCCGCGGAGCCTCAGGCAGGCTGACGATGACGTTCACTCGTTGCTCCTCGACACCGAGCGCCGAGATCTTGGTGAAGCCGCCCGGTTCCACGCGCTTGACGACCGCATCCACCTCCTCGCCACCGCCCCAATCGTCCAGCAGGACCCTCGTGCCGGGACTCACCTGTACCGCGTCTTCGGAGCGCAGGTCGACGACTATCTCGAGATCCCCCGGATCGCCGAGTTCGAGGACCGGGGTACCGGCCGGGATGACTCGTTGCTGCTCTTGCAGGAGCTGGATCACACGACCGCTCACCGGCGCTCGCACGACCGCCGCGCGCCCCCCCTCCGGCCCGGTTGCCGCGGCGCGCGCCCTGGCCAGTTCCGCCGACGCCTGGGCCACCCTGGCGACAGCCGCGCTGAGTGCTGCCTCGGCATCCCGCTCCTGCTGCTCCGCCAGCTCCAACTGACGCGGCGAGAGGGCGCCGGCCGCGGCCAGGGCGCGTGAGCGCTCCGTCTCGCGGCGGGCGTTGGCGGCCGCGGTGCGCGCCGGCAACTCGGCGCTCCGCGCCTGCTCCAACGCTGCGCGAGCCGCCTGCGCCGTGGCCTCGGCTTCCGTGCGCATCCTGGGATCCAGCGCTGCCGGCTCGATCCTGAGCAGCTCCTGGCCGGCTTCCACCGCATCGCCCACCTCGAGGCTGAGGCGGTCCAGCCGTCCGGTCACCGGCGCACTCACCACCCACCGCTCACGCACGCGGGTCTGGCCGTCCTCGTCGATCGTGACGCGCATCGGTCCCCTGGATACCAGCGCACCCTGCACGTTCATCTTCGCCGGCCGCATCATGAGCGCCGCGACGGCCAGCACGGCCAGCGCTGCCACGATCCAGATCCACTGCCGACGGGACGGCATTCGCATCCTGTTCACTCCCTCGATTTCAGAACCGCGATGAGATCCATGTTCTGGATGCGATGCCAGACGGCCAGGGCCGACAGCAGGGCGGCGACGACGACCCAGAAGGCACTCATGGCGTAAGTGGTGCGGCTGATGACGAGCGGCAGGCGGAAGAGTTCAGTCTGTGAGCCGGCCACCACGGCCGCGCTGAGGAGTCGGCCCAGCACCGCTCCCACTGGCAGGGCAACGATGGTCAGCAGCGCCTGCTCACCCAGAAGCATGATTGCCACCTCCCGCCTGGTGAAGCCCAGTATACGCAGACTGGCCAGTTCGCGTCCCCGTTCAGAGAGCGCAACGCGAGCGGAGTTGTAGACGACCCCGAAGGCCAGGACCCCGGCAACCAGCGTCAGCACCGACGTGGTTATCCGGAGGTTCTCGGCGATGGTGCGATCGAAGCTCTCGAGGACCGCTGAGCGAACGCTGACGCTGCTCACCGCCGGCAGCTCCTTGAGCCGTGCGTACAGGGAATCCGCGCTGGCCGGATCCACGGCCAGCAAGGCGCCGTTCACCTGCCTCGGCCCTCCAACCAGCCGGTCGAGATCGGGGAGAGCCATGTATACCGCCGTACCCACCAACTCGTCCACCGTCTGGACGATGGGCACATCCCGGCTCTTCCGACTCCCTTCCAGTACGTCGACGCGCAGGGAATCGCCTTCCGAGACGTCGAGCAGGTTGGCGAGGGCCGTGGTCAGAACGAGCCCGCCTGGTGTCAGCGGCACGGTTGCGCCCCTGGCATCCACCAGGCCATGCAGTCTGCCATCTGTCTCCAGGCCCAGTATTCCCACCTGACGACTGCGGGCGCCCGAGTGGAGCGTCGCACGGACGGAGCGGAAGGGTTCCACCCGCCGCACGCCCGGTAGACGCGCCAGGTCGTGACGTACCTCGTAACCACGCGGTGACTCCAGCCCGACCTGTACGTCCTCGCGCTGGACGAGGCTGAACTGCACTTCCCTGACGTAGCGCACGGCGTCGCCGCTGTAGTAGCCCACGACCACCACGGAGACTGCCATGGCCAGACCGAGCACGGTGAGCAGCGTCTGGATGGGACGCCGTTCGAGGTTCCGCACGACTATCCGGGCAGCCGGTGACAGTCCGCGCTGCAGGCCGAGTCGCTCGATCACTGTGGCGCGAAAGACAGTGGGTGGCGCCGGCTTCATGGCCTCCGCAGGCGGAAGGCGTGCCGCCCCGCGAGCCGCCGCGGCCGCCCCCAGCGTCGCCGCGACGGCGCTCACCACGACGGCCGCCACGATCACTCCCGGCGGGGCGACAAAGGTCAGCTCCGGGAACTGGAAGAAGTTCGTGTAGTAGCTGGCAATGCCATGCCCGGCCCACAGCCCGATGCCGATCCCCAGCAGCGCCCCGGCGGCCACCGCGGCCAGCGCCATGGCCACGAAGTGAACGGCGACGGCAGTGTCGGAGTAGCCGAACGCCTTCAGCAGAGCTATCTGATCTCGCTGCAGCGCCACCAGCCTGCCCAGCACGAGGTGGGTGAGGAAGGCCGCGATGGCCAGGAAGATTGCTGGGACGAGGACCGCCCCGGCGCGGTTCTGCTCGATCTCATCGGTCAGGAACCTGTGTGACGACTGACGCTCGCGGTCGTAGGCGCCGCCGCCGCCGTACGGCGCCAACAGTCGATCCAGGGCGGCCACCACGGCCGCCGACCGCGCTCCAGCGGCCAGCGACACGAGCACGTCGTTGAAGGCATGATCCAGGTCCAGCGCCGGAGCCAGTTGCTCGTTCTCCATCCATAGCACGCCGTAGCGACGGTCGTCGGGAAAGAGTCCTGAAGCGCCCACCACGTAGACGAACTCGGGTGACATTGCCAGCCCGACTATCCTGAGCCTACGCCACCGCTCACCGAGCACCGCACCCAGTGTGGCACCCGGATGCAGGCCGTTTGCCTCGGCGAAGGCGGCGCTCACCATCACCTCGTAGGGTGCCCCGGGAGTGGGTCGGCGCCCTTCGCGCACATGAACCATGTCCAGCGCATTGCCGCCCTCGCCAGGCAGCGAGATCATTCGTCCGGTCACTGGTTCGGCCAGCCCCGGTACATCCAGCGTCACCTCCGCCACGACCCTCGTCTGGACCGTCGCGACTCCTGGAATGGCGCTGATGTCCCGGGCCAGTCGATCCGGCGCGCGGGTGAGCGAGGCGAAGACGTCGGCAAAGCGATAGGTGGCGTAGTAGCTGTCGCGCGAGACGAGCAGGGAGTTGTAGTTGGTCCGCATCATCACCATGCCGGCGACTCCGCAGGCAACCACCAGCGCGACGGCACCGAGCTGGCTGCGCAGGTGCACCAGATCGCGCAGCAACTTCCTGCTCAGCGCACTCGGTCCCGGCATCACGCCGGCCGGATCGTCGCGGGAGTCATGGGCTCACCAGTGGAGGGTCGACGGCGAGGCGCGTTCCGCGTTGCGCTCCTCACTCACGATCCTTCCGTTGCCCATGCGCAGCACGCGATCGGCCATCGCGGCAATGCCCACGTTATGGGTGATGAGGGCAGTCGTCGTGCCAATCTCGCGGTTCACGTGATCGATGACTTCGAGCACCAGGCGGCCACTGGTGGAATCGAGTGCGCCGGTAGGTTCGTCGCAGAGCAGTACGTCCGGCCGCTTGGCCACGGCCCGCGCCACCGCCACGCGCTGCTGCTCGCCACCGGAGAGCTGCGACGGGAAGTGATCCAGCCGGTCGGTCAATCCTACCAACTCCAGCGCACGCTCGGGGGCCATGGGATCCACCGCGATATCGGTGACGAGTTGGACGTTCTCGCGTGCGGTGAGGCTTGGTATGAGGTTGTAGAACTGGAATACGAACCCTATGTGCTCGCGTCGGAATCTCGTCAACTCGTCCGTATCTGCCTGGTCCAGGCGGTGATCACGGAAGCGCACCATGCCAGAGGACGGTGTGTCCAGGCCGCCGAGTATGTTGAGCAGCGTGGACTTGCCGCTACCCGAAGGGCCGAGGAGCACCATCAGCTCCCCGGAGTGGATGCTGAGCGAGACACCATCCAGCGCACGGACGTCCACCTCTCCCATGCGATAGACCTTCGTAACGTCGCGCAATTCGAAGAGATCCGACCGTTGATCGGCCGGTACGCTCGGCGCGACGGAAGCCGTCATCGTTGCTCAGCCATCGAACCTGTAGCCGGCCTTCCACACGGTGAGGATGTGTCGAGGCTGGCCGGGATCGTCTTCCAGTTTCCGGCGTAGCTCGGCGATGTGGATGTCTACCGTGCGGGTGGCTACCTCGGCCCGGTGGCCCCATACCTCGCGCAGGAGATCGCTGCGCGAAGCGACCGCGCCGCGACGACGCATGAGGGCGAGCAACAGATCCAGTTCCTTGGGCGTCAGCGACACCGACTCGCCACGCTTGAGCACCGAGCGACGCGCCTCATATACCTCCACGTCGCCAAAACGCTCGACGACATTGGCGGCCGCTGCCGCAGCGTCGGGAGCGGAGGTGGCCGAGGTTGGGGAGCGGCTGCTGCGCCTGAGGAGCGCCGCCACGCGCGCCAGCAGCTCGAGCACCCCACAAGGCTTCACGACGTAGTCATCGGCCCCGATACGGAAGCCGAGGACCTTGTCGGCCTCCTCACTGCGGGCAGTCAGGATGAGCACGGGAACCTCGTCACCCTCCTCGCGAAGGGTGCGCAGTACCCGATAGCCATCCATGCCGGGCAACGTGAGGTCGAGAATTATGAGATCGGGCCTGAAGGATCGCGCCATCTCCAGTCCGGTGGGACCGTCCTCGGCGTGCTGCACCTCATAGCCTTCAATCTCGAGGCCGGTGCGCAGGCCGAAGGCCAGATCGATGTTGTCCTCGATAATCAGCAGGCGGGGCATGCGTTACGGGATGCGGTGGAAGAGTTGACTGCGTCGATTTCCGGATGCTGCAGCTCGTGGGATGGTCCTACTGGCCAGTTGCCGTACCCGCCGGCTCCTGGTCACTGGGTTCTGCGTCCTCGGTAACGTGGGCGGCAGCCGCCGCCGGTGCTGCGGGGAGCTCGAGGAGCACGCGAGCGCCGCCGGTGGCTCCAGTCTCGATCCAGCGACGTCCATGCTGCTGGGCCACCAGGTCCCCTACCACGGCAAGGCCGATACCGCTCCCCGTGGCCACCGACCCGCGATCACGTTCGGCGCGGTAGAACGGCTGCCAGACGCGTACCCGTTCGGCTTCCGGCACTCCTGGCCCCTCGTCCTCCACCCACACACGCACGCGCTCGCCGCCGGCGCGGGCAACGCCCACGGTCACCGTCTGCGATGGCGGCCCGTACTTGGCGGCATTGTCAAGGAGGTTGAGCAGAATCTGGCGGAATGCTGCACGATCCACCAGCGCCCATACGTCCCCTTCCAGCTCCGTCCGGACGGCGATACGCCTCGACTCCACGAGGGGTGCGAAGGCGTCCACGATCTCGCGCACCTCCGAATCCAGTTGGACCGGCTCCGGACGTAGCCGCGCCGAGCGCGACCCGCTGCGGGAGAAGTTGAGGACGTTCTCGACGAGGTAGGCCAGACGACGGGCCTCCTGGTCAATGATCCGCAGGCTACGCTCCCGCTCCTCCGGAGACCGCAGTCGACCCAGGCGGAGCAACTCGGCGAACCAGCGGATCTGCGCCAGTGGCGTACGGAGTTCGTGCGATACGCCAGCCACGAAGTCGCTCCGCATCCGGGCCAGTTCCTGCTGTCGACGCATCTGCAGCAGGGCGACCACGGCCAGGCCCGTGGTGAGGAGGAAGAGAGCCAGCAGGAGAGGCAGCCGCGACCTGGGCAGCCCTCCCACGAGCAACTGTTCCGCAATCTCCGGCACCACGGCGAGATGTACGCGTAGCTCGCCGAACCTTGGCGAGATCGTGTCCGATGCGGCGTACTTGTCGGCGAAGTTGGCCGATGTCCTGTACAGCTCCTGCCCCAGCGCGTCCTCCACGACCACCGACAGCACGTCACTGTTCCTCCGCCCACGCATCAACGACGGCGGCAGCAACAGTTCCTCATCCACCGTGAGATCCATCAGCGGGTGGAGCCATCCCCTGGGTTCCGCCTCGTAGCCGTAGACCGCCAGTGCATTCCCGTCCACGTCGCGCGACACAACGTAGGCCAGCAGGCGTCCCTGCCCATCCACCTGCCCGATGAGGAAACCGTAGGAGTCATTGGTGATGGCCAGGTCGAACCGCCGGGAGCGGCCGTCCGAGGCTCCGAACGTGGTCACCGTCATCGGGCTGTGGGCAGCCGCCCCGGTGGCGTAGACGAGCAGCGTGTCGCGTATCCAGCGCCGGACTTCCGGTGAAGGCAGCGGGCTCCCGGCCTCCTCGCCGGCCGGGATCGGTTGACCGTGATCATCCGGCGCCTGCACGGGGGCCGAGAGATCGAGTGCACCCGTCGCGACATCCAGCGAGAAGAAGAAGCGCACGCTGTCCAGGCAGGCGCACCAGTACGGATCGATGCGATTCCGGCGCTGCCAGGCCACATCCCTGGCCACCGCCGAGGCACTGGCGATGCGCGAGGGTCGGGCATTCAGCCCCGTCAACAACCTGCTGAACGAGAGCCGCAACAGCGTCTGGCTGTGCACGCCCAACTGGCGCGAGAACTCGTTGGTTCCGAAGGCCGAGTAATCGCGCAGCGTGTTCTCGGCCGTGACCCGTTGCGAGCGCGCGGCGTCCAGCGCCTGATACGCGAGAACCGCGGCAAGCACGATGACGCCGACGAGCAGGAGGACGGGGAGGGAGACCGAGTTCGGGTACGCGCGCGAACTCTTCCGACCGGAACGGGAAGTGGACACGGAGGGAATATACGGACAGGCGGCCGTATTGGTTACAACTCGTGGCGTTGCCTCGATCTCCTCCGGCATGGCACCGCCGGTTGGCGGTCCACCGTGCGCGAAGGTCGCATCCTACTGGATGACGGCGATTCCACTGTCCACGGCCGATGCGCCGGGCCACGACTCAACCCAGACCCCGCCGAACGGTGCGAGCGTGAAACTGCCCGTTACCTGCCACGCCAAGCGGCTGGCCATCTCCAGCGCGATGGCACCGGCGCGAGCCTCATCGAACACGGCTGAGCCGTCCACGTCGATCGTCAGGTGATCGGAGATTGCCACCGGCTGGAGCATGGTGGTCCCGTCCACCAACTCCGGCCGCGAGCTGGCCGCCGGCGCCACTGCTCCCGCATCGCCGTGGTTGCCCGCTTGCGAATGGAGCGCACTGTCCGACCAGGCAGCCGTCTCCATGGACGGCGCGGCCACAGGTTCACGCAGGGTGGCGAGGGCGAGCAGCAGTGCCATGCCGGCGACTGCGGCGGGCGTGAGCGGAGCGGCAGTTGCCCGCCGGCGGCGACGCTCGGGACGAACGATGGAACGATCTCGATCGGGCGGGGGGGCGACTAACGGCATGGCACAACCATGAAACAGTGCGGGAGGGTAACGGGAGAGTCGGGTGGGAAACGGCCATGGGGGAGATTGAGATCGGTGCTGGCCCTTGCCCACGACGGATCCAGGCGCAAGCTTCGTGCGCGGCCGGCGTTTACCAGATGAGTTCGCTGAGCCGCGTGGCCATCACACCTCTGACGCCCGCCGAGCCACGGCGCGATTCGCGGATGGCGCGTCGGATGAGGCAGGGGGTACGGCATCCGGGAGCGAAACAATCCCTCTTCATGATTGAACGACCGGAGCCGGAGGAGGCATCGACGTCAGCGCTCTCCAGTTGCCAGCCGACTCAGGGCCTCGCCACTCATGCGGTATACTGTCCAGTCATCCTGCGGCTTCGCACCCAATGCCTCATAGAGAATGATAGCGGATTCGTTCCAGCGAAGTACCGACCACTCGAATCGTCCGCAGCCTCGTTCCACGGCGATCGCCGCGAGCCGCGACAACAGGGCCCGTCCGATGCCACGTCCGCGGTATTCAGGCTGCACGAACAGATCCTCCAGATAGAGGCCGCGCCGTCCCAGAAAGGTCGAGAAATTATGAAAGAACAGGGCGAACCCGACCGGTGTCGAGTCCATCTCGGCGAGGATCACCTCGGCGTCGGGCCGCGCTCCGAACAGCGCCTCACGCAATCCCGACTCGCTGGCCACTACCTCGTGCTCCAGTCGCTCGAATGCGGCGAGCTCGCGAATGAACTCGAGAATGGTGCCGACATCGGCGACAGTCGCGGGCCGGATCGTGAGTGACATGCGGGGTCAGGATCAGGTGGGCGGCGGAACGTGCTGGCGGTCTGCCCAATGATCTAGCACCATTCCTACATATCCATCAATCCCGCTTCCGGGACTGGGCCGGCCTGATGGCCAGATCGGCAACCGGAAATTCTCCTGCCCTGCCGGCGTGGCCATGCCCGCAGTCCTGCTCCTTCCCGTTACACCGTTCAGGAATACCAAAACATGCCCATGCCAGTCGACCTCCCTTCCTCGCCAGACGCATTTTCCGGTGCCTCCTGGGATGACATATCGCCCTATTACGACGCGCTCGCCGAAGTGCCACTGGACAGTTCCGTAGTCGAGAGCTGGCTGGAGAGCTGGTCAACGCTGGAGGCCCTCGTTTCGGAAGCGGGAACACTGGCCATGACGGCCTACACGGGCAACACAGCAGACAGCGAGCTGGAGTCGGCGTATCTGCGTTTCTCCACCGAGGTATTCCCGAGGATGGACGAGCAACAGGTTCGTCTCGCCCGGCGATTGCTGGACCTCGGCTGGAGCCGGGCCGACCTGGACGTGTTGCTGCGCCAGTTCCGCACCGATGCCGAGATCTTCCGCGAGGAGAATGTGCCGCTGTTCGCGGAGCTGGAGGCGCTGGGGGCGAATTACCAGAAGATCACGGGCGGGTTGACCGTGGACTGGGACGGAGAGAAGAAGACGATTCCACAGTTGCAGCCCCATCTGCAGTCGGAAGATCGCTCGGAGCGCGAGCGTGCGTTCAGGCTGGGCGCTGCGGCCTACCTGGAACACCGGACGGAGCTGGCCGCCCTCTTTGACCGGATGTTCGCGTTACGCCAGCAGGTGGCTCACAACGCCGGTTTCGACGACTTCGAGCAGTACATCTTCCGCGCCAAGCACCGTTTCGACTACACCGCCGAGGACTGTCGCCAGTTCCATGAGGCGGTGGCGGCGACGGTGGTGCCGGCGGCTGCCCGGCGGCTCGAGGCGCGCCGTCGTTCGCTGGCGCTGGAGACCCTGAGACCATGGGACCTGGGGGTCGACCCGGAACAACGGCCCGCACTCCGACCATTCACCGACACCGCGCAATTCGTGGACGGCGCACGCCGGATCTTTGGTGCCGTGGACGCCGAGTTGGGTGAGAAATTCGGCATCATGGTCGATGAGGGACTACTCGACCTGGAGAGCCGGCAGGGGAAGGCACCTGGCGGCTACTGCACCAAGTTGCCGTTCCGCGGCCGCCCATTCGTCTTCATGAACGCGGTCGGCGTGGCCGACGACGTGAATACCCTGGTGCACGAGGCTGGGCACTGCTTCCACGCCTTTCTCGCCGATCATCAGCCGTACATCTGGCAACGTGGCACAGGTTCCGAAGCTGCCGAACTGGCCAGCATGAGCATGGAACTACTGGCTGCCCCGCATCTCGCGGAACCGGTGGGATATTACAGCCCCGACGACGCCCGACGCGCCCAGATCGAGCACCTGGAAGACGTGCTCCTGACGCTTCCCCACATAGCCAGTGTGGACGCCTTCCAGAGCTGGATCTACACCAGCGGCGACGGCCACGACGCGGCCGCCCGCGACGCCGCCTGGCTGGAGATCCGCGCGCGCTTCGAGCGGGGCCTGGACTGGAGCGGGTTGGAGGACGAACGAGTGGCGCGCTGGTACCGTCAGCTCCACATCTTCGAGTACCCGTTCTATTACATCGAATACGGCATCGCTCAACTGGGTGCGCTGCAGATCTGGCGGCGCAGCCTGGAAGACCCGCATCAGGCGGTAATCGACTACAAGCGCGCCCTCACCCTGGGCGGCACCAGGTCCTTGCCGGAGATATACCGTGAGGCTGGCGCGAGGCTGATCTTCGATGCAAAGGCCATGGGCGAGCTCGTATCGGTGGTCGAAGCACGACTGGCCGAGCTGGAATAGCGGCCCCGACGCGCCCGGCTTCGGAGGCCGCGCCCGGTACGGCATCCGGCCGCTCCGCGGCCGGGCCATGGCGCGACCCGCGTGAGGTGGCCAGACATCGTAACTCGTCGAGGATACCATGCACCGCTCAAGACTCCCGCGTGTCGCCGCGATAGGCGCGGCCATCCTGATCACCAATGCTTGCGACAAACCGGTTCCCGAAGTGCCGATGACATCACCCGTTGAGACCGTTGCTGCCGGGCTGGCCCGCTACACCACCGTGCCGCTGGTGGCCGATACCACCGCACTCACGCCCGCCGAACGGCAGATGCTTCCGTTGCTGATCGCGGCGGCCAACGAGATGAATGAGATCTACTGGGATCAGGCCTACGGCAACGGCGATTCATTGCTCGCCTCCCTTGGCGACACCAATGCGCGTCGCCTCGCGGCGATCAATTACGGACCGTGGGACAGACTGGACGATGACCGTCCCTTTGTCGCGGGTGTGGGAGCCAAGCCTGCCGGCGCCAACCTCTATCCGCACGACATCACCACGTCGGAGTTCGACGCCGCCGTGGCGGCCGGACCGGCGGCTCATGCTGATTCGCTGAAGAGCCTCTACACCCTCGTCCGGCGTGATTCGGCAGGACGGCTCATCGCGATCCCCTATCACCTGGCGTTTGCGCAGCCGTTGGGGCGAGCCGCGTCGCTGCTGCGGGAAGCCGCGGCGCTGGCCGAATCGGCGGCGCTCCGACGCTACCTGAACCTGCGCGCCGATGCCTTGCTCTCGGACGATTTCCACGCCAGCGATCTCGCCTGGATGGAGATGGAGGACAATACCCTGGACATCGTTATCGGGCCGATAGAGACCTACGAGGACCAACTCTACGGCTACAAGGCGGCAAACGAGGGCTACGTGCTGGTCAAGGACCGCGAGTGGAGCCGGCGACTGGCGCACTACATCGACCTGCTGCCCGGATTGCAGCGCGGGCTCCCGGTGGCTGAGGAGTATCGGCGGGAGACGCCCGGTAGCGGTTCCCAGTTGAACGCTTATGACGCCGTCTACTACGCTGGCCAGGCCAACGCAGGCGCCAAGACGATCGCCATCAACCTGCCCAACGACGAGGAGGTGCAACTCACGAAGGGAACTCGTCGGCTGCAACTCAAGAATGCCATGCGGGCAAAGTTCGACCGGATCCTGGTCCCGATTGCCGGGGAACTGATCGTGCCGGAGCAGCAGGGCAACATCACCTTTGACGCCTTCTTCGCGAACACCATGTTCCACGAGGTGGCGCACGGCCTCGGCATCAAGAACACCATCAATGGTGGCGGTACTGTGCGGACGGCACTGAAGGAACTGGCGAGCGGCCTGGAGGAGGAGAAGGCGGACGTGCTCGGACTCTACATGGTCACGCAACTCACCGGGAATGGTGAACTGCCGGCAGAACAGTTGATGGACAACTACGTCACCTTCCTGGCCGGACTCTTCCGCTCCGTTCGCTTTGGCGCCAGCGACGCTCACGGCATCGCCAACATGGCCACGTTCAATTTCTTCCAGGACGAGGCAGCGTTCTCGCGAGACTCGACGACCGGCAGGTACAGCGTGAACATGGCGCGGATGCAGCAGGCGGTGAACGATCTGTCGGCGCGCATACTGACGCTGCAGGGGGACGGCGACTACGCTGGCGTCGGTGAGTTCATGCGGACAATGGGAGTGGTCCGGCCCGAACTCCAGGGCGAACTGGCGGCGTTGGCCAACAAGGGCATCCCGGTCGACGTGATCTTCGAGCAGGCGACGCCGGCGCGCACGCTGGCCACACCCTGATTGCCGGAACGCCCTGATTCCCTGAACGTGGTCGTCGGCCCCTGGCCCTGGATGATATCGGAACGACGGCTGGCTGCCACTGCAGAGCGGGCCGGAGAAGATCTCCGGCCCCGCTCCCGATCACGTCTTGCTGATGTGATCACGTGATGCTGAAACTCAACCGCCGACCTTGAAGTCCCTGGACTCGAGTTCGCGACCGTCGAGCATTATCGAGACCTTGTACTCCCCGGCTGGCCAACCGGACGCCTTGGAGACGTGAAACTCGGTCGTCGCCGGGCCGGTGGGTGAGATGGTCTGCGAGCTCTCATCCACGACCTGCCCGTCGCCATAGGTCCAGCGAGCGGTCAGGGCGGCCCCCGTGGCCGTGCCCGTGGTGTGTGCGACCGCGTAGATCGTGTCCATGGGAGCGAACTCGTCGCGGTCCTCGACGACGGTTCCATCGGCGTTCAGCGCACGCCCCAGCTTCAGTTCGTCCACGGCGAGTGCGGATTCCGGAGCCGGCGTGGCAGACGTCGCCGGCGGCACGTCTACCATGGCGGTGTCCTTGGTGTCGCCCTTGCCGCATGCGGCGAGCGCGACTGTGAGGCCAAAGGCGAGGCCGATCGTGCGAAATGTGATTCGATTCATGTGTCTCCCCGAGTTCATGACTGGCTGGGTATACGCAGCTTCTGACCCGGATGGATCAGGTCTGGATTCTTTATCGTGTCGCGGTTGGCCTCGTAGATCGCGTGCCACCTGGAGGCGTCGCCGTATTCGCGCCTGGCGATGGCCGACAATGAGTCGCCGGAGACCACCGTGTACTCGCGCTCGCTGGAAGCTTCCACGGCCGGGCTGGCCGGAGCCGTGGACGAGCTTCCGCTGCTCACGTCGGAGAAGTCTGCCCTGGGCCTGGCCTTCTCTTCATCCTTTCCCATGATCTTGTCAAATAGCCCCATGCTGACCTCCTGACAGGTTTGTAATGTCGTCCGTGACGGCAATGACGGACGGACATGGTGCACATGCCGTGCCCCCATCGGGAATGGAAGTCCCCTGGCCGGCTACATTGCCGACCAGGGGACAGGTTGGGCCAACGAACGACGAACGACCGGCGAGGCTGACCGATGGACGCCCAGGCGGCGCCGGCTTTCAGGACGCGGAAGCAGTGCTTTCCGACTGCGCGACCTCCTCATCCCTGTTCGCCATCGCCGTGATCCTCGGTAGCAGCACTCGATTGGCGACGATGAGGCCGACGAGCACGATGCCCCACTGGAAGATGATCGTCCCCAGGTTCTCGACCCCGAACGGATTCAGCCAGCCCTCGCCGCGCACCTGGTAGATCCACCAGATGATGAGCACCACGGCCTGCAGCGGAACCAGGACACTTATGACGATCTCCCACCACCGGCCGACCTTGATGTCCGAATAGGGGTTGTTGATCTGCTCCACACGGAAGCGGCGCACGCCATAGCTGATGACGGCTATGGCGAAGAAGAGTCCGGAGACCATCAACGCGACACTCCAGACCCAGTCCTGGTTGTGCAGCACCTGCAGCGACACCGCCGACGGGAAGCCGAGCGCGAAACCGCCGACGCCCACGACGCGGATGGCACGCTCCCGACTCACTCCCATGTCCACCACTACCCTTGTCGCCAGCTCCATCATCGACACGAGGCTGGTGAAGGCGGCGAAGGCCAGGGCGACGAAGAAGATCACCATGAGCCACTGACCAAATGGCAGGCTGGCGAAGAGTTGTGGGATCCAGACGAAGGTCAGGCCTTCGTTCCCGGCGCCGAAGATCGTACGCTGGATCAGGTCGGCGGAGAGCAACTCACCCCCATGTACTGCTTCGGCAAGCGCCGGATACGCCGAAAGCGCTTCGGGGTTGGAGGCGATGTTCGCGACCAGCCCGGGGATGACGGTGAACACCGTGCAGAACACCATCATGCCGGCCAGGAGCGAGATGGTGTTGTTGGCTATGGGCAGGATGAAACTGTTGAGTGCGGTGTCGTCATGCGACCGCGCGTAGGCTGCGTAGACGGTCACGAGTCCCCATCCGGCACCAGTGTCCCACGCGTTCTGCGTCAGCGCCTGGAGCCAGATGCTGGCGTTGCCCAGCTTGCTCCACTCGATGCCGAAGAAGAAGGCAAGCCCATCCGGAGCCCCGGGGAGCGTCACCGCTCGCAGCGTGAGCAGGACGACGAGCACTATCAGCGTCGGCATCAGGATCGAGGAGACGCGCTCGATCGCCTTCACGCCACGCGCAACGACAAAGGCAGCGAGTCCCATCGCGACGGCGTGCCCAACCACCGGCCACCAGGAATGGATGAACGACTCCCAGAATTGCCCCGGATTGGCTCCGGGCACTTCACCCAGCGCAGAAGCGACGACATAACGAAACGTCCAGCCGGCGACGACCGAGTAATAGAACATGATCGCCGTCGCCACGAAGGCGATGAAGCCGCCCATCCAGGCCCATTTCGGACCCATGAGGCGGGCGAAGGCGCGCACCGGCCCGGACCGTGTCATGCGCCCGATGTTGAACTCGACGAGGATGAGCGGGATGGACCAGAGGAAGAGGAACGCCACCCAGGCGACGAGGAACTCGCCGCCACCGTTCTGTGCCGCGATGCGCGGGAAGCGCCAGATGTTGCCGGTGCCCACAGCCATGCCGAGCATGGTGAGCATCATCACCCAGCGCGAAGAGAATCTCTGCTCGGTCGCCTCTGCCACTGTCTTTCCTCTGTTCGGTTGGAAGAACCCGGGCGCATCACCGCCCGGGCGTCAGACTTGAGACCGCGACCGGAGGGATCCCGATCCATGCCTCTCCCTGCATGGTGCGCGGCCGCGTCGCGCTGCGAAGCTACGTCAGCGGTCCACCGCGCACCATGCCTGTCCGCAAGCGACCTCACGCGTCCGGGGAAATCGAACATCGTCCGGCAGCTCATCGGCGCACCGAATCGCTGCCGTCGACATCCCGCCCTGGCACGCCTCCCGAACGCACGAACGGTCACCGGAGGTCCGAAGACTCCCGATGACCGATCGCACTGACGCCAACGGACGTGCCGCTTGTCGTGCTGTTGAACGCGCCGCCGGGCAGGCGGAGTGCCGGTCGGACCGACCGCGGCGTCGCAGGAGAGACGCGGCGACGACTCCGCTGCAACATCCTCGCGGCAACTTCTCGCCAGGGCCACCCTGAACGGCCGCCCGGGCTGCGCTGTCCGCTACGGGAGCATCTCTTGCCGTGTGGGGTAGGAGCCCGACCAGCGAACTGAACCTCACCCGTACCTGCCCATGAAGCGCTACAACATTCTCGGCCTGGCCGTAGTGGTGCTCGCGGCCTGCGCGCCCAGCGCGCCCGCGCCAACCACTCCCGCACCCGTTCCGGCGCCCGTCCACGTCGGTACACCCGGTCCCGCAGCGCCGTCTGCCAGCGCGCCAGTCGTACGCGAGGCACCGCGCGACTGGCAGAGGCTGGACTGGCAGACCGATAGTGTGATCGGCATAAGCAGCGAGCGCGCAGTGCGCGAACTGCTGGCCGGCCAGCAGCCGCGTCGGACGGTGACCGTGGCCGTCATCGACGGCGGCATCGACACGGCCCACGTCAGCCTGCGCCCGAACCTCTGGTCGAATCCGAAGGAGGTTCCCGGCAACGCAAAGGACGACGACGGCAACGGCTACGTGGACGACGTCCATGGCTGGAACTTCATCGGCGGCGCCGACGGACGTGACGTGGAGTATGACACCCACGAGGTGACCCGTCTCTACTCCACCTGCCGGATGGCCAACCCGGATTCGGTGCCGCCCGACCTGCGCGCGCGCTGTCCCGCTATCGGAGCCGATTACGACCGACGCCGCGGTGAGGCCGAACGAACGCTGCTCAACGTGAAGGCCGCGGACGCCGCCCTCACAGGTGCCGTTACCGAGCTGAAGAAGGCGCTCGGCACCGACACGGTGACAGTGGCCGCCGTGCGCGCCCTCATGCCGTCATCGGGCAAGGCGCGGCAGGCCAGATCGCTCTTCCTCGAGCTCGATGCACAGGGCATAACCGAGCGCGTCATCGCCGAGGCGCTGAAGGCCTACGAGTCGCAGATCCGCTATGGCTTCAACACCGACTACAACCCGCGCGGCATCGTGGGCGACGACTACGCCGACGTCAACCAGCGCATCTATGGAAACAGCGATGTCATGGGTCCCGACGCCGAGCACGGCACACACGTGGCCGGAATCATCGGTGCCGTGCCCAACGACAGCATGGCGGGCATCGCATCGGCGGTGAAGCTGATGATGGTGCGAACCGTGCCCGACGGCGACGAGCGCGACAAGGACGTCGCCAACGCCATCCGCTACGCGGTCGACAATGGTGCCCAGATCATCAACATGAGTTTCGGGAAGGCCTATTCACCGCGCAAGGACGCCGTGGACGAGGCGGTCCGGTACGCCCAGGAGAAGGGCGTCCTCCTGGTGCACGCGGCCGGCAATGACGCTGAGGATCTCTCCAGGAACGAAAACTTCCCGACACCGGTCTACAACGGCGGTGGTCGCGCACCAAACTGGATCGAGGTGGGCGCGTCGTCGTGGAAGGGGCTCGACAGCCTGGTCGCGCCATTCTCGAACTACGGCCGCAACGAGGTGGATGTCTTTGCTCCAGGCGTCGACATCCTGAGCACCGTACCCGGGGGCGGATATGAGCGCAACAGCGGCACGAGCATGGCCGCGCCCGTGGTGAGTGGACTGGCGGCACTGCTGATGTCCTACTACCCGACCCTCACCGCAGCCGACGTGAAGAAGATCATTGTCAGCTCGGCCACTTCCTACGCCAACCAGATGGTCGTACCGCCGGAGAGCGGCGCCCGACGAGGGCCGGCGGAGCCGGTGCGATTCGGCGATCTCTCGAAGAGCGGTGGGATCGTCAACGCGATGGCCGCCGTCCGGATGGCTCAGGAGATGGTGGCGTCCACTCCGTGACGCGCGAACTGCCAGCTCAGGGACAGCCGCTCACGACCGCTTCGATCGCCGGCACGAAGTACTGTGCCTTCCGGGCGTCCGGGAGGAGCGCACGGGCATCCTGACAGGCCTCCTCCAGCCGCCCGACGGCGATCGACGCGGCCACGCCGTAGTAGCGGGCCTCCACGCTATCAGCGGCGGTCAGGAGCTGCGGCAGGAGGGTCGGGATGGCAGCCAGTGCCCGCCGCGCACTGGCCTCGTTCCCGCTGGCCGGATCAGTCCACTGGGCAATCCGCTCCAGCTCTGCATGAGCGGCGGCGGCAGCGGCCGCACCACCCACATCGGCCGCCGCGCTCGGCGCGGCAGGGGCGGATGGTGACAGAAGCTGTGTGTCGGCGGCCGCCGCCGTACCGGCAGTAGAGGACGCGTCAGGGGCCTTCCCACCCCTCAGGAACATCGCCGCCCCCACGCCGCCGCCCAGTATCACCACCGCTGCGACTGCTGCCATCAGAGGCCGGCGGTTGCCCCGGGCGGCGACAGTCGCCGCCCCCTGGCCAGCGCCAGCGCCGGATGACGCCAACTGCGTCTGCGGTACCGCCGGCCCGGCGCGAGGGGTGCTCCTGTCGACCGGACTGGAGCCACGAGCCGGCGTCAGGCCGCGGGGAATCGCCATGGCCGCCGTCGTCAGGCCGAACCCTTCGCGGACGGCGGTGAAGAGGGCCATGCCGAACTCGCCGGCAGTGGCCGGCCGGGCGTCCGCGTCGCGCGCAAGGCCATGGTCGAAGACTGCCTGAACCGCGGCCGGCCAGTTCACCTCCGGCCACGCCTCCGCCAGCGTCCTTGGCTGACCGGCGAGCCGGGACATGAAGAGCTGCTCGGTGGTGCCGCTGGCAAAAGGCAACTGCCCGGTGAGCAGCACGAAGGCGACCAGGGCCAGCGAATAGACGTCGCTTCGCGCATCCACTGCTTCGCCGGTGAGTTGCTCGGGACTCATGTACTCGGGCGTGCCGATCACGAGGCCGGTCTTCGTCACCTGTTGCCCCTCACCACCCCGGGCATCCTTGGCAATACCGAAGTCGACGATCTTCACCCAGTCGCTGTCGTCGCGACCGCGCGTGATCATGATGTTGTCGGGCTTCAGGTCGCGGTGGACGATTCCCAGGGCATGCGCGGCGTCCAGCCCATCACCCACCTGGGCTATGATCCTGGCCGCGCGTGCCGGGTCGAGGCGTGTCTCCAGGTTGAGCAGCGAGGTGAGCGGTTCACCATCCACGTACTCCATGGCCAGATACACCAACCCGTCGTGGGTCTCGCCAAAGTCATAGATGGCTGCCACGTGAGTGTGGGTGATGCGCGCGGCGTTTGCCGCCTCACGGTTGAACCGGCTGAGAGCATCGCGATCGGTGACGAGCGACCGACCCATGACCTTCACCGCGCTCCTTCGACCCATGCGGATGTGCTCGGCCAGGTAAACACGGCCCATACCGCCCTCGCCGAGCAGCTTCTCGACGTGGTAGCGGTCGGCGATCACCTGGCCCACGAGGTCATCGCCGGTGCCGGTGGTGATGAGCGTTGCGCCGTCCAGCGGGCAGAAGCGCACGTCGGCGGGATAGGCCGCCTCACACTGGGGGCAGACCTTGCCGGGCGGGGCCTGGCCGGCCGGCGCTTCGGCAGCCGGCGACGCACTGCTGCGTGCAGCTTCTGGCGGCGACGACGAGGCTGGGGGGCCCCCCCCAACACCAATCCCAACCTCACCCGAACCAACCACACCATCATCCCGCCGCGCACCGTCACCGTTCTCCGCCGAACCCCCTGCCACCGGTCCTGCCACATTCACCGCCTCCGCGGCAAGCACGAACTCCTCGCTCCCGTCTGACCGTACCTCAGGCACCAGACGCAACGCATATAACGCATCGCCGCCACGTGCCGTCGCGAAATAGATCAGCGAACCGTCCGCCTCTCGCGGCAGGTCGCCGAGCAGGTCATACGTCGCCGCTGCGGCACCTCTTACCGCCTCCATCAACTGCTCGCGGGTGAGACCCCCCGTCGCGGGGTCGTCGGCGGCCACGGCACGCCCGGAACCGCCCACCGCCACCCCCGCCGGCAGTCGATGGAGCTCACGTGGCGGCGGCGCCGACCCCAGCGGACCCTGCCAGGCGGGCGGAAAGGCGAGGGCAACCAGGTTGCCGGACTTCACATCGCGGGCGAGGCAGAGCCAGCCGCCATCCAGGGTGCGACCGAGCCAGTGAAGTGGTTCATACGAATCGCCAAGAGCCTGGCGTAGCGGAGCGAGCACGGATGTCATGCCGGACGGGTACGGGGGCACGGGGCGGACGAGGCGACCGCGAACGATATCGCGTGGCGGGGTAGTAGAATATGGTGACCACCGTTCCCGGTGGTCCTGCGATCCGGGCCAGTGGTGGCGCAACGGGGTGCAGAGTCGTCGTAAGAGTACGGCCACCGCAGGGTTATGGAAAGCGGCATTGCCGAGCTTCACCTCGTACGTTGCTCTTGACGGTCGGGCACCTGGCGCCCGATACTGCTGGGACGAGCAGCCGCAGCTTCGGCCACTATAGCTTGCTACTCGCGTGACACCCAGCTCCAGCTCGTCTCTCACCTCCAGGATGCTCACATGAGGACCTCAGCCGTCCGCGCTACCCTAGCCGCTGCGCTCCTTCTCGCTGCCGCGCCGCCGCTGCTCGCCCAGGCGCCCGCCCCGGACCGGCGCCCCACCCTCTTCGTCGTCGACTTCAGGGTCAGCGCGATTGGCCGCCAGGCCGACTTCGCCCCTCTCAGCCAGGGAATAGCCGACCTTCTCGTGAGCGAACTCTCGACCAATCCAGCCGTGCGAGTGGTGGACCGGGAGAACCTCCGGCGCATTCTTGACGAACAGGATCTGGGAACCAGCAACCGGATCGACGACGCCACGGCCGTTCGGGTCGGCAAGATCCTGGGCGCCCACCACTTCATCAAGGGGAGCGTATTCATCGACCCCAAGGGCAAGCTGCGACTGGACGCTCACACCGTGAGCACCGAGACGAGCGCCATCGAGCACGTGGAGTCGGTGACTGGAAAGGACGATGACGTGATGGATCTCATCGCCCAACTGAGCGAGAAGCTGAACAAGGGGCTGAATCTGCCCGACCTGCCGGCGCCGGCAGCGCGCACCGGTAGCGCCGCCGAGCCGTCGGCAGCGCCGGCGGCCACGAAGGCGGCTCCGACGTCGAACGTCGCTGTCAACGATGGCAAGGCCGCAGCACCGGCCCCCACCAGGGCCGCGCCAGCGAAGAGCAGCGGCTCCACCGCGTCCAGATCGGGCGGCGCCCAGAAGGCCAACTTCCAGGCCGTGATGCTGTACTCGCGCGCGCTCGCCGAGGAGGACAAGGGAAACCGTTCGGCAGCGGTAGAGCTCTACCGGAAGTCGCTGGATGTCTTCCCCGATTACGACAACGCCAAGGCCCGGCTGGCGAAGCTGGAGAAGAGCGGCAGCTGAGGACGAGTCAAGGAAGATCCGGCATGTGCACCGCCGGACAGGCAACCTGTCAGGGGAGCGGGGCGGGCGACCAGTTGGTTGCCCGCCCCGCTCCCCTGATGCCCGGGACCTGCGACAGCGACAAGGCCTGACGGCCCGGTCTAGAATCGTGCGCCGATCGCCAGCCCGCCGCTGAAGCCACTGAGGTTCACTCGCTCGCCGCCACTATCCACACTTCCCAACTGGCCTCTGAGATAGGGCTGCACGATGAGTACGCCGACCACACGAGATAGCCCCAACGTCAGTCCGCCCGAGGCAGATGACGCGGTGGCAAGCGTCTGGTCCACGTCCAGCCCGGTCTGATGACGGAACTGGAGACCGGCCAGGAGGTCGGTGTTCCGTCCCAGCGGACGGACCGAGCGCAGCCCCGCATCCAGATAGTTGCCGGACGAACCGTCTACCTCGGCACCGTTCAACTCGTACTTCGTGCGGTATCGGTCGCTGACATGGAAGGACAGCTCGCGAAACTTCGTCGTGCCAATGTGAAGCTGCCAGTCAGCACCAAGAACGGGCCCCATCTGCACCGCGGCTATGGGCGACATGTTCCCCCCCGACCCACCGGGAACCTTCAGCTCATCCTTCGTGAAGATGTCCGTGCTGACCGAGAACGTCATGGCGTGCTGGCCAATGAGGCCGTCCGTGCCGAGCGAGAGATGGACGGCGTCGCCGGGATCATAATCGGTGGCGGGCAGCCCGGCGGTGATGGCCGCGATCGGGCTGTAGGTGCCCCGAAGCTCATAGGAGCCGGCCAGAGCCCAGGCCCAGCCGCCCATCTGACGTGCCAGCACGAGCCCGGCGGTACCACCCGCTCCCAGGCCCACACCCGGCGCCTGGAGACCGAGCGCAGGCGCGGCCAGGACACGAAGCGCGTTCAACTCCTCCCTGTCCAGTTCCGTGGTGCCGGTCGGTAGGGTTGCTCCCAGGGTGAGGAGGACGTTGTCACCTACAAGGTGCGTCGTGGCACGCAGGCGCAGGTCGGAGAGTCCCTGTAGGTCGTAAGTCGATTTTCCGATGGCAGCATCGGTGTCCTTCAGCGTGACCTGGCCGGAGGTGTAGGTCCCCGCGAGATCCACCGTCACACGGTCACCAAAGGGATAGATGAGTGCGAAAGGCAGCGACCACTGGCGGGCACTCTCCACCTTCACGCTGCCCGAGCTCATCAGGTCGGGCTGGACCACGCCATCACCCAGTCGCACCCACTCGGCCACCGGCCCCACGCTCGCCGTCCCGCGTCCCACGAGCGTACCCTGCGCCTCGAGCGGGTTCACGACAGCAACCACGCAGGCGACGACAAGCCCCGCGCCGGGAAGAATGTGCGAGTTCATGCGACGACGCACGCGGGCCAGCGGCTGGTAACCAGATGCCCGCGTCATGGCAACTTGATGGTGAGGATGATGGTGGCCTGCGCCGCCGAGAATACCGGATCGGCCGCCGACCGGACGTCCGGTGTCGAGGTGCCGAACGCGAAGGTTCTATTCACGTTGTCCACCATTGCCGTGGTCAGCATGCTGGTGCCAGCGGTATAGCCGCGGGAGTCACCGCTCACGGGAACCACGGGCAGCGGCCAGACGTCGGCATGCGCCCGCAGGTCGTACAGCCGGTTACGGGCCATGTTGAAGCCGGCATCCAGTCGCGCGGCGCGCGCGTACTCCGCGGTGGCCGGCCCATAGCGCCCCTCCACCTCGTAGCGTACCGCGCGTCCGTAGGCCAGTAGCGCCGCGAGGTTACGGGTCGGGCGCTGCTCGATTGCCGCTCGCTCGGCCGGCGTGAGTGTAACGCCCAGCGCGTCGAAGAGACGGAAGGCAATCGCCTTCTCCGCATCGAGCACGTTGTTGATCGTCGTATTCGTGGTGACGGCTACCTCCAGCCTTCCGCTGGCCACGTCTGCTGTGCGCGTCTCCACCCGCAGGGCGCCGGCACCATCGCCCGATGCGACTCCGCCCACGATCAACTGACTGGCCCGCAACAGACGACCCGTTCGAGGCGCGGTCGCACTATCCATGCGGCCCGCCGAGGCCAGATCCAGTTCCCGCAGCACGGCGTGCAACTCCGCGCGGTCCACCACCTTCAACTGGCGGCTTCGGGAAAGGTCGGTGAGCAGAAGGTCGGCGAGAGCATAACCCAGAGGTTCCAGATCGGAGTCGCCAGCGGTGAGCGGAACGACGCCGACTGTTCGCGTTCCGACGGGCGCATTGCCCAGTGTCGCCTCACTGGCCAGTGCTGCCCGCGCCGCGGCATCGGCCCCGACGATAGGCGCGGGGCCGGCCCCGGTGCGGCAGCCGGCAAGTGCCAGCGCTGCAACCGTGAGGAGGGCTCGGCAATCACATGCGGGCCGCATCAGTTGTGCTCCGGTGTGGGACGCGAACGATTGGTGATCGGGGGAGGCGCGGACGCGGACGTCGACTTCCGCATCCGGGCTAGCGGTCGAGTCGACGGGGTTGCCGCGGCGGTCGGAACGGTGATGGGAGCCCGGCGTAGAGCTGGTGCACCAGGTACATATGGCGCGCGCAAACCGCCCCCCTCGTAATAGCAATCGTAGTAACTTTCCGCGACCTGGACCGTCACCGTATCGGCCATCGCGCCAGGGGCTTGAGGCGGCTTGCCCAGCGTTGCCACCAGCCGAACGTAGCCAGTGAATCCCGCGTCGCGAATGGCTACCGCGGGGCTGTCATGGGTCGTACCCCTCGGGGACGTGACTACCAGTCCCGGGTCCAGCGCGCGGACCGTAAACTCCCGGCCAGGCAGGGTACCCTGGAGGGTATCGCTGAGCGTGGCGCCCAGGTAAACGCTATCCCGGGAGGCCACGCTCTCGACGACCACGCACGGGTCGGAAAGTTGGAGATCGAACCGGAATCCGTCCTGCGGCACTGTCCAGAGTACGTCGACAGTCAGGTCGTTCGCCGCTTCCGGAGCAGTAACTCGTACCTTTGCCTGGTAGTTGCCAGGCAGCTGGTAACCCGATATCCGCAGCAGAAGGTCGGTCGGAGCGGACTCCGAGCCGAGCCACGCGGTCAGCCAGCCCGTGGCATGAGGCCCATATTCGACCTCGGTCCGGAGCCCGGACAGGGGCCCCGCTGCCGTTACAGGCGTCCGGAACTCGGCCGGCACTTCACCATACCGGCCAGAAAGCTGGAACAGGGTCTGACCGATGTTCAGGCGCACGGCTGGAGTGATCCTGTAGCTGACCTGCACGGCTATGCCGCTGTTGCCGGCGGTGGGCGCCGTGATCGGGACGGTAGCGGTGTACGTGCCCGGCGCCAGATCGGTCCGCGTCGGACGCAGCACGAGTGTCGCCGGCGCCGCACTACCGGAGAGCGTCGCGTCCAGCCAGCCGTCAGCGCCCGGACCGTAGCCGATCACACCCAGGGCCATGCCGTCCAGAGTCCCGGCCGACCCGTTCACGACCCGGACGCTCCGGCTCTCGGGAGGAGATCCGGAGTGCTTCGCCTCGAAAGAGATCGCCGGCGGCTCGATCAGGATCGTCGAGCGCGCCACGACATGCACCGTCACACTCGCGGTTCGGTCGCCTCCAGTCGCCGTGATGAGCGCGTTCCCCGGGGCGACCGCGGTCACCTTGCCGCTGGCATCCACAGACGCCACCGACGGAGCGTTGCTCGTCCACTCTATCGTCCGACCTTCCACGGGAGCACCCGTCGCATCCAGAAGCCTGCCCGTGAGCTGCACGGTCTCCCCGGGGAACAGCGGCGCCTGCGATACTGGCGTCACGACCAGGTTGCTGGCCGTGTGCAGCGTGACTTCTGCTGGCTCCGATCTCTCTCCAGGTCGCAGCGTGAGCGGACCGATGATGACGACGTCGAGCGCGGCCTCACCGGCCAGCAACGTCACCCTTACCATCACGTTGCACGCGCTCCCACCTGGTTGATGGAGCGGATCGGCCAGACATGCCGCGAGGTCGACGGACACCGGCTGCCTGACGATTGTACCTGAGGCAACTCCGGAGAGGGGTACCGTCTGGTCGAGCAGCCGCGCCGTTTCACCTTCACCGCGCAGGTAGCTTACCTCCACCCGGAGGGCGGTGACGTTGCTCGCACTCCCCGCGCTGCCGTCGACGCTCGCGCTGAGAGCAAGCCTCGCGGCGCCGCTCGACGGCCCGGTGCCTGTTCCATCCTGCAGGCAGCCGCTGGTGAGTAGCGCCAGCACGAGACCGACCACCAGCCGGGATCGTCGCTGCACCGGCACGCCGCGCGCACCGTTCCGCAAGTCGCTCATGTCAATCCTCCCGGCCAGCGTGTCGTGACCCGACGTCATTCGTCGGCGGATCATTCGCATCCATCCTCCCGCTCTGGGCTACGCGACCGGCTGGCCGCTCGTACCTGCTCCTGTGCTACTGGGCGATATTGCTCACGCAACGCAGGTTGTCGAAGTATCCACGCTGGAGAACCGGCGGCTGGTTCCCCAGGTTTATCTGCACCGTGAGCTTCACCGGACTGCCATCGGCGAGCGTCATCTGCTGGCCCTGGGTGCGCATCGTCCACTCCACCGTGTATGCGCCGCCAGCCCCACCCGTCCAGCGCTCGGCACGATGAAAGAGCTTGAAGAGTGCCCAGGTGCCGTTGAACGGGCCGAGGAAGTTCACCTCGCTTCCACCAAACTGCCCGGCCAGACGCGCCGAACGTGCCTTGCTGGCCTGCCACTGGAAGGGACTCGCAGCGCTCGCCTCGCGCGTGAACGTCACGACCACATCATCCATCGCCAGCGTCACACTGGGAATCGCATCGGAGAGCTCGGGCCGGAGGGAGAAGGACAACCTCGGATCGTCGCCGGCGAAGAGTGAATTGCTGAGTACCGAGGCGCGGTTGAAGAAGGCCACGAACGCCGGGTTCACCCGCACCGGGCTGCCCGGCCGGGGTACCACCTGTTGTCCCTGACGGGCGAGCATCTTCTGCAGGACCTCATCGTAGAACTGCCACATCAACCCTGAGCCAGGCTTGAGCAGACCGGAGACCTCGTCCAGCGTCGCGTCGACCGTGGCATCAGGATTGAACGGATACTTGTTGAAGACCTTGGTGTAGGCCGAACAGAAGCGGGCGCCGGCCTGATTCAACTCGCCCGCGCCGACGTTCTTCAGAAGGCCCTCCACCGACGTTATGGGCGCCATCATCAACTGCTGCACCGTGCCCTCCACGTGGGCAGCGGTGTCCACGGCGAAGCCCACGGCAATCTGGTTGACGGCCAGCTTGGCCTGGGACGCGCTGCCGACGGCCATCTGAGCTGCACTCTCACCTGAGCCGGGCGGGGCGTTCGCCGCACCGTCCACCGCCGCCGCCAGCCCGGCCAGCGCCTGTACGTATGGTGCGTTGCCGTCGCTCACGTACCGGTCGGTGATCGTTCCCGGCGTAACCACCTGCACCGGCTGGAACGCCCGCGAGATGATGCTCGTCGAGTCGACGGCCGTATTTCTCGCTGCGATGGCGAGCATCGCCAGAAGCGGGGACTGGGGGCCGCTGAGCACCTGCAGCTTCTGGGCTGCGTCCTTCAGGCCACCGTAGCGCACCACGCTGCCACTCTTCAGGTAGCGTCTCCAGTGTTCCAGATAGTCGGCCTCGTACCGTGCCCTCAGGTCGCGCGCCACCTGCCCTCGATCCATGTCACCGCGACCTGCCTGCGGCCCCAGCACCCACTCCTCGCCCTTGAGGAACCGGTCGACGTTGGCGAGGGCATCCTTCATGAACTTGTAACCGCCCTGCGTATAGGCACCGGGCACCTCGTAACTGTTGACCACGTAAGCGCCCGAGCCCGGAATATTGCGATTGAACTGCACCGACGCACTGGCCAGCGACGCCTCGGACGTCATGAACTGGTATATCCGGTCGGTGCCCTCGAACTGGGCCAGGAAGGCACGCCCACTGGCAACCGCCGGCTCGTCGGCCTTCACCATGTACGGATCGCCGCGCGTCAGCTCCTCGGCGTAGAAGTCGAACTGACGCTTGGCAAGCGCCATGCGCGGCTCGTCCATCGAGCGGCCGTTGATCCACGTGCGCAGCAGGACCGGACTGAGGAATGCCACCGTGCTCTTGTCAGCGTGACCGCCCGCGATGAGATAGGCCTTGAGGGCGTCGTATGTCGGGCCGTAGTCGCTGGTCGCAGCCGGAGAGCCGGGCAGGGAGCGGAGCGTGCGCCGCAGGCGGTCACGTGTCTCCGACATCATGAGACGGTCGAACGCAGCGAAGTACAGCCGACGCGCGTCGGGTCGGAGCTGCTCGCCCGTATAGAGGCCCCACCGCAACCGTATCGGCGCACCCGCGCTGTCGTACTCGTTGAGCAGCACCAACTGCGCGCGCAGCGAATCCAGGCGAGCCATCACGTCGGCATCGGGGAGCGCACCGGCGGCGGCTGCCGCACTGGTGGCCTGCGCAGTCGACTGCAGCGACTGCGCCGCCAGCCTCGTGTCCCCGATCAGGCCGCGGTTGCCTATCCAGCTCACCGTCAGCGCCAGGCCCACGACCAGCAGCAGGATTGCTGCGGCAGCAAACATCGTCCGGCGCAGTCCGCTGACACGCGTGCCGCCGGTGGTCGCACGGAGCGCGGCGCTGTCGGCGAGCACGATCTCCGGGAAGATGCGCTCGAGAAAAACCCACTGCGGCTTCTTCCGCGTCACCGCCGCGGCCGGCACCGCCGGTGCCGCCTGCGCGCCACGCATGGCGCCAAAGACACCTGTCGCTCCAGCCGCCACCCCCTGCGTGCCGGCGCTCGCCGCGACCGGCGCTGCTACCTGCTCAGTCTGCTGTATCGCGCGCACGCCGGTGAAGTAGAAACCGCGCACGAACGGGTTCACGGCGAGTTGACTGGGGCGTCCCAACTCCACGAGAAACTGCGTCGCCAGCGGGGTGAGCTTGCGCAACTCGCGCGGGAACTCGTAGGCCCCCGGCTTGCGCTCGGCAGAATGCTCGCGCGGCAACACCACGAGTCGCCGCGCGGCCAGCGACTCGAACAGGCCACGAAACGCCTCTGTCAGCCGTCCCGTCTCACGCTCGGCGTAGGTTCCGCTGCCGCTCTCGCCGAGCGTGGGCAGCGTGGCGCCGAGCACCTCGCGCACCTCGTCGCGCGAGAGGTTCTGAACATATTCCGGGAAGCCTGGCACGCGGTCCAGCTTGGTGAACAGCACGTAGACCGGGAGCCGGATTCCCAGCGTCTCCGCCGCCTCGCCCAGGGCGGCTCGGAGCTGGCGCGCTGCCGCCGGAACAGCCTCCGAGCTGCCAGGCTTCAGGAACTCATCGCACGGGAAGCAGAGGACGGCGACCCGCGACGAGAGCGCACCCCGCCCGAGCGCCGCGCCAATACTCGTGGCGCGAAGACGCGACAGGAACCGCTTCCGCCGGTTCGGGTCGGCCGTCACCGCGCCGCCGGCCTCGGCGAAGATGGCTCCCTGCGCGTACCACAGGTTCACCAACCGCGTCGGAACCACCTGATCACCGCGTTGCGCCTCACCGGCCAACAGCTCGGGTTCCAGCCCCGAGCGCAGGATCATGGTGGTCTTGGTGCTTCCCGGAGGCCCGAGAACGAGCACCGCCGGGAGCGTGCCCAGGCGGGTGCCGCTGGCGACCCTGCTGGCCGCCAGGCGCTGCTGGGCAGCGGCCACCGCGGCATCGATCTCGTCATTGTCGGCATCCAGCGGTTCGACGCCGGCGGCAGACTCGGCACGGGCGCGCCGCACCAGGTACCAGATGGTGACGCCGGCAGCCACGAGCCCGAGTAGCCAGAGGCCGCTGCGCAGCAGCCAGGCGTCGCCGCCGGCCAGGCTGAGCAGCGACGGCAGGAAGAAGATGAGGAGTGCGTAGACGACGAAGGTCAGCGCGGACCAGAGCCAGATCTTGGCGATGCGGGACATCGGACGGGGTAACGGGAGCGGCAGTGGTTCAGCGACCGGCTGGCGGCGTGGGCACTGACGGCGTGGGAGAGACCTCGGCCGGCGCCAGGTTCGAAGCCGGTGGCGCGGAGTCGGCGAGCCTGCCGACCTCCCGCACACCGCCGCCGAGCGCCAGACGATAGATGACGAAGAGGGCGACGACGAACAGACCCACCGCCGCTGTGGCGATGGCCAGCCGGCGTACCCACGGGTCACGGGCCGCCGCAGCGATGGTGTCCGAGGGTGGGCGCCAGGATGGCGAGAGTTCGCCCAGCGGACCACGGATGCGGGCGATCTTCTCCCCGATGCGCTGCACCAGCAACTGGAGCTCGCCACGTCCATCACCTGTGCTGTAACGGCCACGGAAACCGAGCAACAGGCAGAGCTGGAAGACCTCGAGCAGATCGGCGACCTCACGGGAGTCGTCGCGCTCGAGCTGTTGCTGCAGGTACTGGAAGAAGACCTCGCCACCCAGATGCCCGCCGAAGAGTTCGTCCTGTAACGGCTTGCGCGGCCAGTCGGCGAACATCTGCTGCCCGGAATTCAGCACCGACTCGTCGAGAAAGACGACGATGGCGAACAGCGCGATGCGGATGTCATCGGTGGCGTAGCCAGCAACGCGGGCTTCCTGTTCGGCGCCAGCGAGCACCTGCTTCGCGTGGAGACGGAAACCCTCGGCATCGGCGGCCACCTGGCGGCCGGAGCGCAGACGAACTGTCGCCGTGAGGATCTCCTGCAGGGCCAGGGCGAGCCGGCCGTGCGGAGTGGAGACGTCAGCGCGACCGGGCACGCCGTGAGCGACGTAGCCGGAATGCGCGGGAGCTGATGGAGCGTGAGTCATGAGCGGCAGAAGATTCGAGTTCGGGAAGCCGGACCGCCATCGCTTCGCCATCACGAAGCAACGCGCCGGAACAGCGACTCGTCACCAATCAACGCCGGGCGGCCCGACTCCCGCGGCGAAGGTAGTATGTAGACCCGCTCACCGCCATGCCGGTGAGCGGGCGAGACACAAAGTACTCAACCTCCATCCAGGACGACGAGCAGTTCCATCTCCGCTTCCGGCACCGCATCGGGCACGTAAACGCCGATCTCGCGCGTCTGTACGATGGTGTCCCAGCAAGGTCCGGCCTTGGTGAGGGCGAAGTAGACGGTGTCGCTGCGCGGTGAGATCGCTGACGGCGGCGCGCCGATGTACTCCATGGTGAGGCCGGGGAGGGCCCGTTCCACCAGCTTGAGGACGAACCGGTGGGCACACACCTTGGCGTACTGGGGCATCCGGTGGGCAACTTCCGCCGTGGTCAGCGCAGCCCTCACACCCAGGATCCAGCGTGATCGACCAAAGACTCGCTGGTCGGCCAGCGGCGCGACGTGGAGCACCGGCGATTCCCGGACGAGCGGCACGGAGAGGCAGCTTTCGGGAATGACGACATCCAGGTGCTCACGGATGTGCCGCTCCAACGCGCCGAATGTCTCCTCCAGACGGTCATGGTCGTAGACCGGGAGGTTGCGCGGGTGCGAATGGAGGGCGAAGGTGCAGAGTGATCCCGCCAGCCGCGACATCTCCACGAACAGCGCTTCGGGACTTCCCCGACGCATCTCCAACTGGTGACGCAGTGCCGGGAGGCTGGCGTGAATGGTGTGGAGCAGCCAGAAGCTGGCGACCTCGCGGGCCGCGAAGTCACCCAGCGCGTCGGCGCGACGCCGTCCCCCAATCGTCTCGCCCTTGACGTCCAGTACTTCCACGAGGCGACGGAGCAGCCAGAGCAATCGCTCGCTGGCACCGATCTGGAGCAGTGGCGGAATGAAGCCGGCGTCGTACACCAGATGACCGGTGCCGTCACGTCGAACCCGGGCGATCGGAATACTCACGTCATCCGCGCCCAACTCGTCATCCAGGAGAAGCCTGAAATTGCGACGTCCCAGTTCCACCGGTCGCTCATCCCGACCAGCAGTCTCGTCCACTATCTTTCTGGACTCCAGCCGGAAGCGTGGCGCCTCACCGTCGGTTGCCTCCACGCCACCGCCCCGGCCGTTGGCCGCGCCTCCCTGGCTGCCGATCTGGGCCGGGATGGCACAGTTGGCACCACTCGGGCGGAAGGCCGGGATGGCCAGATGGACGACGTGACTCTCCTGGGTGGGCGAGAAGATCTCGCTCAGCTCACGCGGTTGTGGCGCCGGGTCGGAGTCCGGAATGTGGAATGCCAGCCCGTCGGGAAGGAGCCCTCGGGCCTGCAGGAGGGAGACGGTACCGTTACGCAGCGCGTCGGCGTCGAGCGTGACGGCAGACAGTCCGTACGGGAACGGGAAGAGTTGGGAGAGCGCGAAGTTGGACGCGTCCTCGGCGTACCTGCTCTGTGCCTGGAAGTGGTGCTGCGCGAGATGCATCCCCTCGTGCCACACCACCCGCGAGAGTTGCCTCATGTGCCTGGATCGGACGGTTCGGTCTGGGCGGACTCGGTAATCGCAGTCGATGCGCGGCGACAGGAGCCACGCTCACCGGCGCGATACGTGCCGGCACCCCGAGGCGCTGAATTGCGTCACCGGAGTCGTCTGCTATAGTAACCCGAAACCCCCGGGGCGCGAGCGGTTCGGCCAGCGTACCGGAGCAGACCGTCGGCTCATTGCCTCGCGACGGCCACAGTCACACCAGTTCCTGCCATGACGATAGACGAGTTGTACGCCAGATTCGAGCTCCCTCTATCTCTCGACACCCCCGAGGGTCGGGTGCTGAGCGGTAGCCGACGCTCCGACGGTCGAGGGGTGGCCATCCATCAACTGGACCGACTGGACAGTGCCGCACGGGCGCGACTGCTGGTCCGGGTGAATGCGGCGATCACGGCCGGGCAGGTCGACCTGTCCATCGAGCAGGTAGGTGGAGCGACGGTGGTCATGACTCCGACGCTCGCCGCCGGCACGACACTCTCCGCGTGGCTGGAATCGCTGATCGGTCAACCGACGCCACCGGTCGAGCAGGGCCCGCCGATCGTCGAAGGGGGGGAGTTCACCAGGATCTTCTCCGCCGGATCCAGCGGCGATGCCACGCCGAGCTCACAGGATCCCCAGCGGGCAGCGCCGAACGCGGGGGACTTCACGAGGCAGTTTGCAGCCGGGCCGAGCGCTGGCCCCGGACACCCGTCGGCGGCCGGCGTCTCCCCCACGCCATCTGCATCCCGGACGCCACCTTCCGGACCGGTCGTACCGTCAGCTCCAGCCGCACCCCCGACGCCGCAGCAACCCGCGCAGCGTGCGGAACCACCGGCGCCATCCGATCCTGCCATCGGGAGCTTCACCGCGCTCTTCGGTGCTCCTCCTCCACCCCCGTCGGATCAACCCCTGTCCAGCAGTGGCTACGAAGGCAGTGGCGCCAGCGACTCGCCGCCGTCGCCCGACGTCACAGCACCTCCTCCAATCCGCATCTCCCTCAAGGCGACCACGCCGCCCGCTGTCGCGCAGCAGCCGCAGGGGGCGGACGATCCCCAGTCGAGCGCATCCATCTCCACCCCTCCCACCGGCACGGCGGCTGACGCTGTTGCGTCAGAGGCGGCGACCGGCGCGGCGACCGGCGCACCCTCCGGCGAGATCTCGCCCGACGCACCGACCGTGATCATGCAGGCGTTCGACTTGTCGCAGCCCGCTCCGCGGACGCCGCCCGAGGCACCCTCCGCCGAAGTCCCACCGTCCGCAACCCCGCTGTCGGCACCGACGCCGGCGCCGGCCTCGCGCGGATCGTCGGCTTCCGACGCGGCTCCCGTCGCTGTGCCATTGCCTCCGCCGGTTCCGCAAGTGAGTCCGACCGTCGATCCGCATAGGCCAGCGGACGCTGATGCGTCGCCGACAGTCTCGCCGGCCGGTCAGGGTAGTGTGCCAGCTACACCACCGCCCCCTCCGGTCGTGCCGCCAACCATGGCGACCACGCCCGTAGTTCCCGACCCCGGCCCGCCGACCTTCCGGGTCGCGCCACCGCCCCCCCCGGTCGTGCCGCCAACCATGGCGACCACGCCCGTGGTTCCCGACCCCGGCCCGCCAGCCGTTCCGGTCGCACCACCGACGCCACCAACCGAGCCGGGCGGTGGCGGATTCACCGAGATCTTCGGTGCTGCGGCGTCTCCGCCCACACCGGTGCCGAGCACGCCTCCGCCCGGTCGGCCCGCTACCGACGTAGACAAGGCGGCCGCCGCCGCGCCTGGCGAATTCACCCAGCTCTTCCTCTCCCAGGCAGCGGCACCCACTACTCCCCCTCCTCTGCCGCCTCCGACGGGTAGCGGTGGCAGCGGCGGCAGCATGGGCGGGCTACCACCGCTCGGTCACGCCGCAGGCGGCGGAAGGGAAGCCCCGCCCCCACTCAAGGTGAAACTGTTCCCTGATGCCGCACCGCCGGCAGGGGACTCGTCGGTCGCTCCACCTTCGGGTAGCGCCACCGGGATGATGCAGGCAGCAGCGGGTAGCTCTCCGGGAATGGAGAACTCGCCATCGATGATCGTGCGCCTGCCGGCCCGGCCGGCAGAGCAGTCCACGCCCCCCACGGCGGAGGGGCAGCCCGGGAGTGAACCATCACAGGCAGGGAGCGCGTCCACGATGCCGCTTCCTCCGCTGCCCCCACCATCGACGGGAGGCGGGACGCCAGCCGCCCTGCCACCACTCATCAAACCTCCGGTCGTGCCGCACGTCACACCGCCTCGCGTGACGCCGCCGCGCGTCGCCGCGCCGCGCGCACCGGCGATGCCCGGAATGCCGCCCGTACCTGGTGCCCGCCATGTCACGCCACCAGCGGTACCCGGCCACGCTCAACCGCCTCGCGTGCCCGGTCTGCCCGGAATGGGCGTGCCACCCATGCCGGGCATGCCGGGACGTAGCCCCGGTGCAACACCGGGGGCTGTGGGCCCGGGAGCGATGGCCGGGCCGGTAATTCCGCAGGGCGCCGGAGGAAGGCCGCCGAGCGAGTTCACCCAGGTGCTGCAGGGCTTTCAGGGCACTGCGGGCTCTTCAGCTCCCGCCACGCCCGGTTCCTTCGCCGCGCTCGCCGCCGCTCCGGCCGGCCCGCCAAGGAAGAAACCCTCCATTCTCCCGCTCATCATCGTGATCAACGTCGTCGTGATCGCGGCGATCGCCCTCGTCGCCTACTTCGTACTCCGAGGCTGACAGCTCACTCCCTCAACGCGGACGGTCCGTGCTACTCCCTGGGAGGCAGGACAATCACCAACTCCAACTGCGCGTCGGGTAACTCCTCGGGCACATACACCGCCAGATTCCGCGCCCGCTGCACGGACTGCCAGTCCACGCCGGCCTGATCCAGACGGAAGTAATGATGGTTCAGCTTGACCGGGATAACCGCTGGCGGGCTCGGGACATAGGAAACCGGCATTCCCCCCAGCGCCTGCCGGATCAGCCGGTCCAGCGAATCGGCAGCACTTACCTTGATCGCGTGCGGCACGCGCTGCGCCAGCTCGTGCGGAGGCAACCCGGCGCTCACCGCCAGGAACAGTTGCGGCGCTGCCAGATACCGGTCGTCGTCCAGCGCCGTCGCGTGAATCGTGCCCTGCCCCGCCAGCGGACGCAGCGGCAGCGACACCACGTTCGTCGGTACCACCGTCTCCAGCAGTTCCCGCAACATCGAGTCGAGCTCCGTGAAGACGGGCCCGGGGGCCGCATGGTCGTAGAGCGGGATCTCGCGCGGGTGCAGACGGGTGGAGAAGGTGGTGAGCGCGCCCGCCAGCGCGGCCATCGCCCGGTACACCACCGTGGGGTGTGCGCGCCCCATCTCGAACAGGTGACGCAACCCTGGAAGGTGCGTGTTGACCGTGTACAGCAACCAGAAGTTCGCTACGTCCGTGATGGAGAAGTCGGCCAGACTCTGGTTCTTCTGGCGCCGGGTTCCGGCCAGCGCGGTGCTCCTCGCACTCAGGATCTCCACCTGACGGCGCAGCATCCCCGTCAGGTAATCGCTCGCCCGCACGTCCACCAGCGGTGGCACGAAGTGCGCGTCCAACTCGTAACCGCCTGAGGCAGCACGCCTTATCCGCGCCACCGGAAGGCGGGCATTACCCTCCAGCGTCTCGCCCTCGGCCAGCAATCGCAGATTCTTGCGAGCCACCTGCACGGGCTTCTCCGCCAGGCCCGTGTTCTCGTCCCGCAGAAGCACCACCTCGGCAAGAAAACGCGTGTTTCTATCCCGTGCTGCGGTGGAGACGTTGTAACCGCCATCCCGGTACTCGGGCACGGTCAGGTAGATGTCGAGCGTCGTCTGATCCGGAACCCAGGAGTCCTGCAACTGCTTGGGCGCGGGGGCCGCGTCGGATCCCGGGAAGTCGAATAGCAGACCGTCAGGAAAGATTCCCGACGCCGCCGAGATGGCCAGAGTGCCGCCAGCCAGCGCTTCCCGATCCAGCTCCAGCCGCTGGAACCCCCATGGCGCGACGGTGAGAGCGTCGAGCTGAAAGTGCAGCAGGTCCTCGAGAAAGCGATCCTGGGTCTGCAGGTGCTGTGGGCTGAGCAGGACGCCCTTGGTCCATAGTACTGGCTGCATCTGTCGCATGGGCGAATAAGGTATCGCACCCACGCCGGTACGCTAGACGCACCCGGCGACGGGTGCTAAGATAGCCCCGTTCCGTTCCACCCCGAATCAGAGGACCGATGCCCCAGCGAGACGTCTTCTCCCAGGTACAGGTGGACGTGACCACCGGTGCCGTTCCCGACGGTGGCGCTCCAGCAGATGATACTCCGTTCCACATTGCCATCGTCGGCAATTTTGGCGGTCGGAGTGGCGAGCCCTCAGCTGGGTCCGGCGCCCTGCTCCTCTCCGACCGTCGGCCGCATCGCGTGGACAGGGACGACCTCGACTCGGTCCTCGCTCTCATCGCGCCCCGGCTCACCCTGGACCTCGGCGGAGACGAGCCCGTCGTCGTCAGCTTTGCCTCGCTTGACGACTTCCACCCGGACAGCCTCCACGCCCGGCTCCCCATGTTCGCCGCACTGCGCGAGCTGCGACAGCAACTGTCCGACCCGCGAACCTTCGCCAGCGCGGCGGCTGGCCTCCGATCGACGACCGCGGCAGGCCGTCAGGCGGCCGCGGAACCACACCCCTCGGCCGCGTCCACTGCCGATCGACTTGCCGGTGGAAGCCTCCTCGACGAGATCGTCGCCGCCGCCCCGGACAGCGCGACGCACACTGGCAGTAGCGCAACGGGTCACCCCACCACCGGCAGCGGCGGCGAACTGGCCACCTTCCTCCAGCGTGTGGTCGCCCCGCACCTCGTGGCGGACGCCGATCCACGCCAGCAGGAACTTCTGGCCAGCGTCGACGCCGCCAGCACTGCCCTTCTCCGGCTGATCCTCGCCCACCCCCGCGTCCGCTCCCTCGAGGCTCTCTGGCGAGGTCTGGACCTGCTCGTACGGCGCGTGGAGACCGACTCGTCGCTCCGCCTCGCCATCATCGACGCATCGTCGTCGGAACTGGCCGGCGCGCTCGCCAACGAATCCGGGGACGTGCGCGATGGCGCCGTTTACCGGATGCTGCACGATGGCACGCGAACCCTCCCGGGCGCTGCGCCCTGGTCGCTCCTGGTGGGTCTCGACCCGATCGGCGTCGGCTCGACCTCAGCCGCCGAGGTGGCGTTGCTGGACGGGCTGGCGAGAGTGGCGGCGGCCCTGGGCGCTCCGTGGGTCACGGCGGCACCGACGGCGATCGCGCGGCCGGAAGCAGGACAGAGTCCTCCGGCCGGTTGGGAGACCCTGCGGCGCTCCCCTCAAGGGCGATGGCTCGGGCTGGCCTTCCCGTCGTTGCTCCTTCGCCTTCCCTATGGCAAGGAAGGAGATGAATGCGATGCACTGCCCGGGTTTGAGGAATTGGAGCCTGGCAGGGAACTCTCCAGCAGGATGGAGGAACTCTGCTGGGGCAGTCCGGCGTTGGTGCCGGCTCTGGTACTCTCCGCAGCCTTCACCAGCGGCGGCTGGGCCATGCGACCGGCGGACCACGTTCAGGTGGACCGGCTGCCACTCTACCTGCATCGCGCCGCCGGCTCGGTCGTTGCCGTTCCCCCTACCCGCCGACTGCTGGACGACGACGAGATCATGAGGTTGCTGGCGGCCGGGGTGATGCCGCTGGTAGCGACACGTGAGGGCGACGCGGCGCGGCTCGCCAGCCTGCAGTCTGTGGCCGAGCCGTCCACCACCCTGTCCGGCCGTTGGCGCGCCTGACGTCGCCGACCCTTCGCCGCGTCATTCAAACACAACCGACCCACTGACCGAGCAGATGCAGACGCCAGAGTCACGAGAGACCTCAACTGCCTTCCCGCTCGTTCTGGGATCACCCGAACAGTTCGCGGTTATCCGCGACACGGTCGCCGCTGCCGGCTACACCGAGGCGGAGATAGTCCGACGATGCGAGTTGGTCAGCATCTATCGCTTTGCCACCCGGCGGGACGGGCGTACGGTGGCAACCGACATCGACAGCGCATTCGGCGTGCTGATGCGCCTCTTCCTGGATCATGAGGCGTTGCCATGGGAGATCGTTCGGGCGCAACTGGGCGATACGGCAGCGCAGGCCCTGCGTGCCCTCGGTCTGGTGGCGGAAGTTCGGGATGGCGATCTGTGCATGCCGACGGTCCTGCTGTATCCCACCCGCTCGCTGCTCATCGTCTCGGACGCGGCCAGCGCCCGGGACGGCTCGCCCATGCCGGTGGACGTCGTCTTCCCGGCCATCACGTCCAATACCGGTCATTTCCTGGCGATGCTCCCCGAGACTCCGACCGGCGACTTGCTGGAACTGTGCGCCGGCACCGGGATCGCCGCCCTGGATGCCGCGCGACGGTGCCAGCACGTGTGGGCCACGGACATCACCGAGCGTTCCGTTCACTTCGCCCGGTTCAATGTCCTGCTCAACGACATACCGAACGCCACGGTTGCCCAGGGCGATCTCTACGATGCGGTTGGCGACCTTGCCTTCGACCGTATTGTCGCCCACCCGCCGTATGTGCCGGGCCGCGAGACGGTGGTGATATTCCGCGACGGGGGTGAGGATGGTGAGCAGGTCACACGCGGGATAGTGACCGGCCTTCCGGACCGGCTGCGCGCCGGCGGTACGCTGCACTGCACCTGCGCCGTCACCGACCGGGTGGACCGCCCCTTCGAGATACGCCTGCGCGAGTGGTTGGGTGAGGCCGCTTCGGGTTTCGACGTCTTCTTCTTCCAGCAGGCGACGCACGGGGCTACCGAGTATTACCTGAACCGGGCGATCCAGGGGCACGAGCCATGGAGCGACCTGGAGAGCCGGTGCCGCCTTGTGCAGCAACTGGAAATAGAGCGGATCGTGTACGGCTCCTTCGTCGTCCGCCGTCGCACCGACGCCGACCGGCACCCACCGCTCACCGTCCGTCGTCGCTCCACGCCACAGGCACGCGGGGCGGATGTGATGAGGCTGGTGGCGCGCGAGATGGCCATGGCCGTGCCGGGAATGAACGACAGGATTCTGGACCTGGCATTGCAGGTCAATCCGGCCATGCAGTTCTCGCTGAGCCACGAGTTGGTCGACGGTGACTGGATTGCCACGGAGTGTCACCTCCGCCTTCTGAACGAGTTCGCCGTGGATGCCAGCGTATCGCCGTGGATTGCGGCGCTTCTCATTCGTTGTGACGGCGCGCGCTCGCCGCGGCAGATCCTGGCCGAGCTGCAGGAGGAGGGAATGGCGCCTGACGAACCAGGCGTGGAAGCTGAGTTGGCTCGCCTGCTGCTGGCTCTCGCCATCAAGTTCGTCCTCGTCGCGCCCGGCGAGGTGGCATCCCGCCCACCAGGGTCGTCACCTGCCCTGTCCAGGGTGGCTCTCGCCGGCTGACGCCTGATCAGGTACTCCGTGATGAACATGGCACTGGCTGCCGACTGTTGCCCATCGTGCAGCGTTCCGTTCGACGGGGCGCGCCATGCCTGACAGATTTCTAACGACTGCGGCGGCATTACCCGGTGGAGCACTCGCGGACAGTCGTCTCACAACCGCAACCGTGCAGGACGACTGGAGTCGGTGAGCGGTCACATGTACCGGGTCACCGCAGCGAGCGCGCCGGAGAGGATGGGATTTGCTTGCTTGACAGCGGCAGTCGGCCGTCGTAGTGTGGCATTCTCGCACGGTCGCCTGATCTGCGGCAGATTCCGGTGTGTCGTGGTGTTCAGCGACGTATCGAAGCCGCGCAGTCGCGAGCCGGGCGCGAGACGGGTGGCGGTGGGGCGGTGGCGTCGGGGTGCCGGACAGACGTCATGCTCCGCCAGTGCCACAGCAGTCTGGGTGGGCCAGGAACATCGGCTTTCTGACTCGAGGCGCTACAACGGCGCTTGAAGGAGCAGGGTCGGTTCACCGGTTTAATGACGAGGAGTGTCAGATGGCGCGAGAGAGTACGCAGCAGCAGCTGGGGCGGGTGCGGCCGCCGCGGGTCCACATCACCTATGACGTGGAGACCGGCGGCGCGATCGAGATGAAGGAGCTTCCCTTCGTGATGGGTGTGCTCGGGGATTTTTCCGGTCAACCGACGGAACCCCTCGCGCGGCTGAAGGACCGCAAGTTCGTGGAAGTCACGCCCGACAACTTCGACGACGTCCTGGCGAGCATGAAGCCGCACCTTGCCTTCACCGTCGAGAACAAGCTGAGCGAGGATCCCGACGCTGGAAAGCTCGGCGTGGACCTGAACTTCAGGAGCCTGGACGACTTCTCCCCCGACGCCGTGGCGAAGCAGGTGCCGGCCCTGAAGGAACTGCTCGACCTGCGCACCAAGCTGGCCGACCTGCGCGGGAGCCTGCAGGGGAACGACAAGCTGGACGAGATCCTTCAGGCCACCATCGCCGATGCCGACAAGATGGCCAGGCTGAAGGCGGAGCTGGGCACGGAGGGCGAGTCCAATGACTGAGGCCGAGACCGGTTCGCAGCCTCAGGCAGTCGAGACTGAGCTGGAGGGTTCGCTGCTCGACCAGATCGTCGAACAGGGCAGGATGGGTCGTGATGCGCAGGGCAAGGAGCGCGGACGCGACCTGGTGAAGCGCTTCGTGGCCGAGGTGCTCGAGGGACAGATCACCGTCTCGCGCGACACGGAAGCGGCCATCAACGCCCGCATCGCCCAGATCGACCATCTGCTCTCGATCCAGATCAACGAGATCCTGCATCACCCGGACTATCAGAAACTCGAGGGAAGCTGGCGGGGGCTCAAGTACCTGCTCTCCAACAGCAGCACCAACGAGATGCTGAAGATCAAGGTGCTGAATGCGTCGAAGAAGGAACTGCTGCGTGACCTGCAGCGGGCTCCCGAGTTCGACCAGAGCGCCATGTTCAAGAAGGTCTACGAGGAGGAGTTCGGCGTCTTCGGTGGTGCGCCCTTCGGCGCCCTGGTGGGCGACTACTACTTCGACAAGTCGGGCCAGGACATCGAGTTGCTGGAGAAGATCGGTCAGGTGGCGGCCTCGGCGCACGCGCCGTTCCTGACCGCGGCCAGCGAGGACATGTTCAACCTCCAGAGCTTCGCCGAGCTGGACGCTCCGCGCGACCTGGGCAAGGTGTTCGACACCACCGAGTACGCCAAGTGGAAGGCATTCCGGCAGAGCGAGGACGCGCGGTACGTGGCGCTGACCGCACCGCGGATGCTCCTTCGCGAGCCCTACGGCCAGGCCACGGTGCCCATCGACGCGTTCAGCTTCGAGGAGCATGTGGACGGGACCGACCACGACAAGTACCTCTGGGGCAATGCCGCCTGGGCTCTCGGCACACGCGTGACGCAGGCGTTCTCCGAGCATGGCTGGTGCGCGACCATTCGTGGCGTGGAGGGTGGTGGGCTGGTGGAGGGCCTTCCGGTGCACAACTTCCGCACCGACGCCGGCGAGGTGGCCATGAAGTGCCCTACCGAGACCCCGGTTACCGACCGCCGTGAGAAGGAACTGGCCGACCTCGGCTTCGCGCCGTTGGTGCACTGCAAGGGCACGCCCAACGCAGCCTTCTTCAGCGTCCAGTCGGCGCAGAAGCCCAAGGTCTACGACGACCCTGCGGCCACCGCCAACGCGCGCCTCTCGGCGCAGCTCCCGTACATCTTCGCCACGTCCCGCTTCGCGCACTACCTGAAGGCGATCATGCGCGACAAGATCGGCAGCTACACGTCGCGTGGTGAGGTGGAGGCATTCCTGAACCGCTGGATCATGAACTACGTCGTCGGGAATGACGACGCGCCACAGTCGGTGAAGGCGAAGCGCCCGTTGAGCGACGCACGCATCGAGGTCACGGAGATACCGGGTAAGCCGGGGGCATACCGCGCCGTGGCCTTCCTCAAGCCGCACTTCCAGCTGGACGAATTGTCGATGTCGATGCGCCTGGTTGCCGACCTGCCTACTGGCAAGTGATTCGCCGGGGCTCACGGCGTGACCCGGTCGCGCCGCGAGCCCCGGGGTCTCCTGCCTTCCTGGCAGGCGGAGCATCCGATCTGCAGTCTCAAACCACTTCAAGGAGAACACTCAAATGGCGTTCGATACGTTCCTCAAGATTGACGGCGTGGAAGGCGAGTCGATGCAGTCCAAGCATGCCGGGCAGATCGAGATCTTCAGCTTCTCCTGGGGTGCCAGCAATCCCACCACGGTCGGCTCCCACAGCGGCGGCCTGAGCGCAGGAAAGGTGTCCGTGAGCAGCTTCAACCTCATCAAGAAGACCGACAAGACCAGTCCGATCCTCTTCAACGGATGCTGCACCGGCAAGCATTACAAGGATGCCGTGGTGACCATGAACAAGGCTTCCGGCGAAGGCGGGCAGTCTCCGTTCCTGGTCTACAAGTTCACCGACGTGATGGTGGAGAGCATCCAGTGGTCCGGCTCCACAGGTGGCGATGACACTCCCACCGAGTCGCTCTCGCTCGCCTTCGCGAAGGTGGAGATCGAGTACCAGCAGCAGGACGCCAAGGGCGCCGTCGGCAAGCCGGTTCTCGGTAGCTGGGACCTCCAGAAGGTTTCCGCGTAAGCGGCTGCACTCGCCATGGGTGCTCGCGAGCTGTTCCAGGCCGGCCGGCTCGACGAGGCAATCGAGTCGCTGGGCATCGACCTCCGGAACGATCCGACCGATGTCCAGCGGCGCGCCTTTCTCTTCGAGTTGCTGTCCTTTGCCGGCAATCACGACCGTGCCGAGAAGCAGTTGGATGTGCTCGGTGCGGCCAATGCACAGGCAGGTCTTGGCGCCCTGCTCTACAAGGCGGCCATGCAGGCCGAGCGCCTGCGAACGGACATGTTCGCCAACGACGGACTCCCCACTGGTCCGGCGCCAGTGACCGTTGCTGGGACCCTCAACGGTCAGGCGTTCACCACGCTGGAGGACGCCGATCCGAGAATTGGTGCACGACTCGAGGTATTCGCCGGCGGACAGTACCTGTGGCTGCCGCTCGAACACGTAGCTACCATACGTATGGAGCGTCCAGCTCGGTTGCGCGACCTGCTATGGTCGCCGGCCAAGCTGCTGACCGGACCCGGGTTTCGCGGTGTGGAACTGGGAGAAGTGCTGTTGCCAGTGCTCACACCGTTGGCTGCCACACACCCCGATCCGCTGGTGCGGCTCGGTCGTATGACAGTCTGGGAAGAGCTGGCGGATGGGCGTCCGGCTCCGGCCGGACAGAAGCTCCTGCTCGTGGACGGGGAGGAGGTACCCCTCCTCGAGTTGCGCGAGCTGGTGATCACGCCCGCCGCCGCCTGACGGCGACGGCGGGCGGGTCCAGGGTGAGGGACGCAGGGACCGACGTCTCTCCCCCTGTTCCCTGCATCTCTCTTACTGGCTCCCCCTGATGCCGCTCCGTGACGACATTCTGACGCCCATACCCGGTGATGATCCGGCGGGCGCCAATCTCCGCTACGACCCCCTCTACGACAAAGTGAAGGAGGCGCGGCGCGAGGACGATGACCTGCCCGCTGGTGAGCTTCCGGTAGGGCCGCGGAAGACTGCCGACCACCAGTTGGTCATCCGTCTGGCCAGTGAAGCGCTGGCCACCCGCACCAAGGACCTCCAACTGGCTGCCTGGCTCACCGAGGCCCTCGTAAACCGGGAGGGTTTCGATGGTCTCGCCCAGGGACTCACCCTCCTGCGGAACCTGCTGGTGGAATTCTGGGACACCGTCCATCCGGAACTGGAGGACGGCGACGCAGAGTTGCGCGCGGCCCCGCTTGACTGGATCGGCAGCCGGATCGTGCTTCCCGTGCGTACCATCCCCCTCACCCGAGCCGGACATGGCCACCTCGCGTTCGAGGAATCGCGCGATGTCGGCTACGACGCAGCGGCCCAGGAGAGCGACGACAAGCGGCGGCGGCGTCAGGAAAAGATCAACGAGGGCAAGCTCTCCGCCGAGGAGTGGGATCAGGCCGTGGAGGCCACGGACATCGCATTCTACAAGAAGCTGTCCGACTCCATCACCGCCGCCCTGCAGGCACTATCCGCGCTGGACGAGGTATCGAGCGAGAAATTCGGCGACCTCGCTCCCTCCTACACTCCCCTCCGGGAGGCGATCGAGCAGGTCCAGATGACGTCCAGCGCCATCCTCCGCAAGCGGCTCCCGCCCGAGCCCGCGCCTGAGGAGGAATCGGACGGGAACGCCGGGACCGCACCGGATCAGGCAGTCGGCGACAGTAGCGGCGGCGCGGTGGCCGGCGGCGGACATCGTCGCGCGCCGGGCGGGCCTTCGCTCATCGCGCGCGCCAGCGCCGAGGTGCGGGCCGGACGCCCGGCACGGGCCGTCGACATGCTCATGTCCGCAGCCAATCGCGGACGAAGCCGACGCGATCGCTTCATCCGGCGCGCCGGCGTCGCGCAGATCATGGTGGAGGCCGGCCTCTTCCCGGTAGCCGTCCCGCTGCTTGAACAGTTGCTGGCTGAGATTGATGAGTTCAAACTCGAGGACTGGGAAGCGGGCTCGGTGGTGGCCACGCCCATGTCCCTCCTCTGGCGCTGTTACGACCGCACCGACAACCACCACCTCAAGGAGCCCCTCTACCTGCGGATCTGTCGGCTCGATCCCGTCCAGGCGATCGCGCTCACGCCGCAGGACGGCTGACCTGCCCATGGCCCGCGAGACTCGACGGACGGTCCAGAAATCCCTCCTGGACCGCCTGATTGACTACGAGCCCGGCATGGCCGGCGATCCCCAACTCACCTGGGCGGATTCGGTGCGCGAGTTGAAGCTGTCGGTACGACGCGACCTGGAGTGGCTGCTCAATACCCGCTGTACTCCGCAGGAGGCGCCAGCATCGTGCAAGGAACTCCGTCGGTCGCTCTACCGCTTCGGGCTCCCTGACTTCAGCGCACTGCACCAGGGCTCGCCGGATACCGCGCCAAGACTGGCCCGCGAAGTCGAGGAGGCCGTGGCCCTCTTCGAGCCACGGCTCGCCAACGCTCGCGTCACTCTGGCCAGGGTGCAGGAGGGGGGCGAGCAGCGGCTCCATTTCCTGATCGAGGCAATGCTCCGCCTTGATCCCAATCCGGAACGAATCGTCTTCGACACGGTGCTCGACCTCTCCCGGAACGAGTTCGAGATCCAGACGGGCGGCTCCGTCGCCGGACGGGATTAGGCGTGCGCGACGACCTGCTCTTCTACTACGAGCGAGAGCTCGCCTTCATGCGCCAGATGGGCGCGGAGTTCGCCGATCGCTACCCCAAGGTGGCGTCGCGTCTCCAGCTCGAGCGCAGCAAATGCGAGGACCCGCATGTGGAGCGGCTCCTGGAGGGCTTTGCCTTTCTCGCTGCCCGCGTGCACCTCAAGATCGACGACGACTTCCCCGAGGTCAGTGAGAGTCTCCTGAACGTCGTCTATCCTCACTATGTACGCCCGCTTCCATCCATGTCCCTGGTCGAGTTCGAACTCGATCCGGTGCAGGGGAAGCTCACCACCGGCCTCTCCATTCCTCGCGGCTCCGAGCTCTACGCACGACCGTCGGGTGGCGTGGCCTGCCGCTTCCGGACCTGTTACGACACCACCCTCTGGCCGCTGGGCGTGGACGCCGCGCAGTGGACCACGCCTGAGCGGTTGCGCCCTGCAGTCCGGGCACCGGAGGCCGTTGCCGCCCTCCGGCTCGAACTGCGCTGCATGCCCGAGGTGCGCTTCGACCGGCTGGATCTCGAGACGCTGCGCATTCACCTCGCGGGCGAGGGGAATATCGTCTACCCGCTGTACGAACTGCTTGCCGGCAACCTGGTGAGCGTCCTCGTGCGCGACCCGGACGGACGTGCCCAGCCGGTGGTGTTGGGACCCGAAGCGCTCCGCCCCGCCGGCTTTGGCGAGAACGACGGTATGCTTCCCTTCCCCCGTCGCTCCTTCCTCGGATACAGGCTGCTGCAGGAATATTTCACCTTCCCGGAGAAGTTCCTCTTCTTCGACCTGGGCGGGTTCGAGCAGTTGCGGGCAGCCGGCTTCGGCGAGCGAGCCGAGTTCGTCTTCCTCATATCACAGTTCGAGCGCGGCGATCGGCGCCAGGTACTGGAGAGTGGTGTCAACGAGCGCACCGTTCGACTCGGCTGCACGCCGGTGGTCAACCTCTTCCAGCAGGTTTCCGAGCCGATCCTGCTCACCCAGCGTCGGCAGGAGTACCTTCTCACGCCCGACGCGCGACGTCCGTCCACCGAGATCTTCTCGGTGGACGAGGTGACGGGCATAACACCCGGGTCGCGAGAGCCGCTTCGTTTCGAGCCTTTCTACTCGCACCGCCATGCCAGCGACCGCACGCAGCCGCAGCACTTCTGGCAGGCCCGTCGCCGTCCCAGCCGCTGGCGGATGGACGAAGGGACCGACATCTACCTGTCGTTCGCCGACCTCTCGGCGCGCACCATCTTTCCCGACCTGGACGCGCTGACCGCGCGCCTCACCTGCTTTGACGGCAACCTGCCCAGCCAGCTTCCCTTTGGCGGCGACGCCAGCGACTTCGAGCTGAAGGGCGGCGGACCACTGAAGCGAATCGGCGCGCTCGTCAAGCCGACACCGGTTGTCCAGCCGCCTCTGGGCAAGCCACAACTCTGGCGACTCATATCGCAGTTGTCGCTCAACTACCTGTCGCTGGTGGATGAGGGCACCGAAGCGCTTCAGGAGATCCTGCGCCTGCACAACACGGGTGACGACGCAGCCGGCGAGAAACACATCCAGGGTATCATCAGCGTCGGCAGCACCGCGTCGCACGCCCGCGTGGTGGGCGAGCACGGACTGGCCTTCGCGCGCGGGCGGCGAGTGGAGCTCGAGCTGGACGAGGAGCAGTTTGCCGGTGGTGGCGCCTATCTCTTCGCGAGTGTGCTGGAGCGCTTCCTGGGGCTCTATGCCTCGCTCAACAGCTTCTCGGCTCTCACCGCCACCACCCGTCAGCGCCGGCGTCCGCTCGGTCAGTGGACGCCACGCTCCGGCTGGAAGGCCTTGCTATGACGAGCGGGATGCCGGACAGGGCCGACCCGACCACGAATGGTGGCGCTGGCGATGGCCACGGAGCCGCGGGCGCCACAGATAACTTGCCGACGCCCGTCAGCACCGATACCAACGAGGCGATCGAGAGCCCGGGCGACGGGAACGAGCGTACGTCGGCGGCGCTGGGGCCGGGCGCCATGCGGGCACTCGAGGAGTTGCTGGGCGACCGGCCGACCGGCATCGAGTTCTTCCAGGCCGTGCGCCTGCTGGAGCGCATGTTCCCCGACCGCGATCCTGTCGGTGGATTCGGCAATCCGGCCGGTGAGGTTGTCCGCTTCGTCGTCCCGCCGTCCATCTCCTTCCCGGCCAGCGAGATCCAGTGGTTGACGCTGGATGAGCGTGGCATGACACAGATCGGCGTCAACTTCATCGGTCTCACCGGCCCGCTGGGCGTACTGCCGTACAGCTATACTCTGGCGGTCGCGGAGCGGGTGCGTGCACGGGACACCGCTGCTCGCGACTTCCTGGATCTGTTCCATCACCGCTTCACCTCGCTCTTCTACCGGGCCTGGGAACGCTACCGCTTCACCGTCGCCCACGAACGCGATCAGCGTGACCCGCTCGCGGTTCACGTAGCCGACCTGATCGGGATGGGTACTGAAGGGTTGCGGAACCGGCTGGGAGTGGCCGACGAATCGCTACTCTTCTACAGCGGCCTGCTCGCCCCGCACCGTCGCTCAGCGACCGGACTCGAGCAGTTGCTCGCCGACTATTTCTCAGTGCCGGCGACGGTGGAGCAATTCGTTGGCGACTGGTACCCGTTACGCGTGGCCGATCAGTGCGCGCTCGATCACGAGAGCACGGCACCCTCCGCCCAACTCGGCCGGGGCGCCGTGGTGGGCGACGAGATATGGGATACGCAGGCTCGCGTGCGAGTCAGGCTGGGCCCTCTCGGTCGTGCACAGTACGATGATTTCCTGCCGGGCGGCACGGCGTTGTCGCGACTGCGCGAGCTGGTGCGACTGTACACCGACGACCAACTCGACGTGGAACTGCAACTGGTACTCGCCCGGGACGACGTGCCGCAGTGCATACTCGGACAGCCCGACGGCACGGACGATGTCGGCCCTGGCGGCGGACGTCTCCCGCTCGGCTGGGCCACATGGTTACGCACCGCGCCGTCCACCCATGACCGCGACGATACGGTCTTCGTACTCTGATCGTGCGTCCGCCAATTCGACATCCCGTGCGAGGCCACGGCGGCTTTCGCTCCAACCTCACCCACAGCAGCGGAAGGTCACGATGAACGTCAACCTGCGGGCCCTCATCGGGAAGCTCAACAACGAGACGCGGAGCGCGGTGGAATCCGCCGCCGGCCTCTGCCTCTCGCGCACACATTACGATGTCGAGATCGAGCACTTCCTGCTCAAGGCACTCGACGCCACCGACGGCGACCTGTCGTTCGCGCTCCGTCACTTCGGGATCGATCGGTCGCGCCTGGCCGGCGACCTTCAGCGCTCACTGGACAAGCTGAGGTCAGGCAATGCGCGCACGCCGGCCCTGAGCCCGACGCTGGTGAAGGTGCTCACCGACGGCTGGACCATAGGCTCGGTGGAATTCGGCGCCGGTCAGGTGCGTACGGGTCACGCGCTCCTCGCCCTGACCGCCGACGACGACCTGCGCCGGATGGCGCTGGAGATCAGCCGCGAGTTCGAGAAGATCCCGGCCGAGTCACTGCGGAAGGACTTTGCTGCGATCACCGGCGAGTCGAGTGAGGAGCGGACAGCGGTCGCTGGAGTCGGCACGAGCGGCACCAGCGGCATGCCTGGGCAGCCACGGCCGGGCGGCAAGACGCCCTTCCTGGACCAGTACAGCCAGGACCTCACCCAGCGCGCCCGTGACGGCCAGATGGACCCGGTGCTCGGCCGTGACACCGAGGTGCGCCAGGTGGTGGACATCCTCACCCGTCGCCGACAGAACAACCCGATCCTGGTCGGCGAGGCTGGTGTGGGCAAGACGGCGGTGGTGGAGGGCTTTGCAGTCCGCATCGCCAACGGCGACGTGCCGCCGGCACTGCGCGGCGTCTCGCTGCGGTCACTGGACCTGGCGCTACTCCAGGCCGGCGCCGGCGTGAAGGGGGAATTCGAGAACAGGTTGAAGGGATTGATCGAGGAGGTGAAGAACTCCGAGACCCCCATCATCCTCTTCATCGACGAGGCGCACACGATGATCGGCGCGGGGGGGCAGGCGGGCCAGAACGACGCCGCCAACCTGCTCAAGCCGGCGCTCGCCCGCGGCGAACTGCGCACCATTGCCGCCACCACGTGGAGCGAGTACAAGAAGTTCTTCGAGAAGGACCCGGCGCTCAGCCGCCGCTTCCAGTTGGTCAAGGTGGACGAGCCGTCGGAACTGACCTGTGCTCTCATGCTGCGCGGAGTCGTGCCGGCGTTGGAGCGCCATCACGGAGTGCGCATCCTGGACGATGGTCTCGAGGCAGCCGTGAGGTTGTCACATCGCTATCTCCCTGATCGTCAGTTGCCCGACAAGGCGGTGAGCGTGCTGGACACTGCCTGCGCCCGCCTGGCGCTGGGGCAGAACACGACCCCGCCGCCGCTGGAGGACGCACTGCGGCGGTTGGACGACCTGGAAGTCCAGGAGCGTGTGCTGCTGCGCGAGGCCTCGGTTGGCACCGACCACCGCGAACGCCTTTCCGAGATAGCCACACAGCGCGCCAGGTCCGAGGCACTCCGCGATCGACTGGCCGGCCGATGGGATCGCGAGCGTGAACTCGTGACAGCCATACGCGATCTGCGCCTGCGCCTGGAAGGAGGCCAGCAGGACGGGCCCGCCGGCAACGGGGCCGAAGCTTCTCCCGCTCTCAGCGAGGCGGAGGCGGAGGCCGCGCGGACCGAGCTGGGCAGGCTCAACGACGAATTGACCGAACTGCAGGGTGACATGCCACTGATGCGCATCTGCGTCGATGCGCAGCTCATTGGCGAGGTCATTTCCGGCTGGACCGGCGTACCCGTGGGCAAGATGCTCACCGACGAGGTGGCCACCGTCCTGAGTCTGGAGAAGCACCTGGGTGCGCGCGTGATCGGCCAGGATCACGCGATGGAGGTCATCAGCCGTCGCGTCCGCACCTCGCGCGCCGGCATCGAGGACCCCAGCAAGCCGAAGGGCGTGTTCATGCTCGTCGGGCCGTCGGGGGTGGGCAAGACGGAGACCGCGCTGGCCATTGCCGACCTGTTGTACGGCGGCGAGCGGAACCTGATCTCCATCAACATGTCGGAGTTCCAGGAAGCGCACACCGTGAGCACGCTCAAGGGCTCACCGCCAGGCTACGTTGGCTACGGCGAGGGAGGGGTGCTCACCGAGGCCGTGCGTCGTCGTCCGTACTCGGTGGTGCTCCTGGATGAGGTGGAGAAGGCACATCCGGACGTGCTGGAGCTCTTCTTCCAGGTGTTCGACAAGGGCAACATGGAGGACGGCGAGGGACGTTCGATAGACTTCAAGAACACCGTCATCCTGCTCACGACAAATGCCGGCACCGACACCATAATGAAGCTCACCGGCGACCCCGAGACGATGCCCAACCACGAGGGGTTGGTGAAGGCGCTGAAGCCCGAACTCAACCAGACGTTCAAGCCAGCCTTCCTGGGGCGGATGGTCATCATCCCCTACTTCCCCGTGCGCGACGAGGCGCTCAAGCAGATCATCCGCCTCAAGGTCGGCAAGCTTCAGCGTCGCCTTCAGGAGACCCACCGGATGGCGCTGCTGCACGACGAGTCGCTGGTGGACGCCATCTGCGACCGCTGCACCGAGGTGGAGAGCGGTGCCCGCAACGTCGACAACATCCTCACCAACTCGCTCATGCCGGAGATATCGCGCATGATCCTGGAATCGCTGGCCGAGGGAGTGAAGCCGTCGGCGGTACGGGTGAGTGTGGGCGAGGGAGGCTTCGAATACGAAGTGGAACATGCGGTGGCCGCTCCGGCCGGCGCCATGCCATCGCCGACAGCCGACCTGCCCGTCGCCTGACGGGCCAGCCACTCCAGATGCCCGAGGCGGCATATGCCTGTCATACCAGCGAAGCCGGATCCGACTCAGGAGAAGCGAGACTTCCGCGTGGACACGGCTCTCGGGGAGGACGTCCTCCTCCTCGAGCGCTACTTCGGATCCGAGGCGATATCGGAGCCGTATGTCTTCACATTGGACATGGTTTCCACGGACGCAGAGATAGACGCGGACGCACTTCTTCGTACACCGGCATCCGTTACCTACAGGATGTCGGACGGCAGCGAACAGACCATACACGGCCTTGTCCGTCGGTTCGTGCAGTTGAACATGGGTGCCGATGCGCTCGCCAACTACCGCGCCGAAGTCGTGCCCTGGCTCTGGTTCCTGTCGTTGTCCAGCGACTGCCGCGTCTTCCAGAAGATGTCGGTGCCGGACATAGTGAGCGAGGTATTCAACGACCTTGGCTTCTCCGACTTCCGCTGGAACCTGGTCGGTCAGTACGAGAAGCGGGAGTACTGCGTGCAGTACCGCGAGACGCACCTGGCCTTTGTCTCGAGACTGCTCGAGGAGGAGGGGATATTCTACTTCTTCGAGCATTCCGCAGACTCGCACATGCTCGTCCTGGCCGACTACCAGGGTGCGGTGAAGCCATGTCCCGGCCAGGAGAAGGCCCAACTGTGGGGACAGCAGAGCAACCGGATCGCGTTGGAGGATACGCTCTCCGGCGTGATCGTGGAGCGGAGCGCTCACACCGGAAAGGTGGAACTGGTCGACTACAACTACCTCTCGCCTTCAGCCAATCTCCGTGCGGAGGTTTCCGGTGACGACCCGGAAGAGGTCTACGACTATCCCGGCGGCTATACGGAGCGTCGGGCGGGGGAGGGGCGCGCCGAGATCCTGCTCGAGTCCTACGAGACTGTCGGGCAGGTACTTCGGGGTGAGGGAAGTTGCAGGGCATTCCGCCCCGGCTACCGTTTCGAGCTGGACGGCCACTATCGTCGCAGCCTGAACGGGAAGGAATTCATGCTTCTCCGTACGTCTCACGTGAGCTCCAGCGGAGGTTTCCGCAGCGGCCGTGGCGACCAGCAGGAGGACCATCACTGTGCCTTCGTGGCGCAGCCGCAGGATGTGCCGTACCGGCCGGCGCGTGTGACGCCGCGACCCATCGTGGCTGGCACGCAGACGGCGGTGGTGGTGGGCCCGTCGGGTGAGGAGATCTGGACCGATGAGCACGGCCGTGTGAAGATCCAGTTCCACTGGGATCGGTTGGGCCGGAAGGATGAGAACAGCTCCTGCTGGGTTCGCGTGGCTCAGCCCTGGGCCGGCAAGGGTTGGGGATCGCTCGCCATCCCGCGCATAGGCCAGGAGGTGGTGGTCGAGTTCCTGGAGGGGAACCCGGACCTCCCTCTGATAGTGGCCAGCGTCTACAACGGCGAGCAGACCCCGCCGTACGAACCGAAGAAGGGCGGTGTGGTGAGCGGCCTCCGCTCCAATACGCACAAGGGGTCCGGCTACAACGAGATGTCCATGGACGACACGGCGGGGAAGGAGATGATCACCATCCACGCCCAGTACGACATGCAGACGACGGTGGAGCACGACGAGACGCACACGGTACACAACAACCGCACGGTGGCGGTGGATGTGGACCACAGCGAGACAGTGGGCAACAACCAGACGTGGAGCGTGGGCGTCGACCAGACGGGAAAGGTCGGCACCAACCAGAAGCTGGACGTGGGCTCGAAACAGGAAGAGAAGATCGGCACCGACCGCACGATCAGCGTGGGCGCCAACGACACCCTGGACGTGACTCAGAAGCTGGCGATCACGGCGGGTACGGAGATCTCGCTCACGGTGGGCGCGGCGAGCATCGTCATGAAGGCTGACGGCACGATCGATGTGACCGGCATGAACATCACGGTGGACGGGATGAAGGTGGTGCTCACCGGCAAGACGGAGGTCTCGGCAACGGCGATCGCGAGCTCGATGAAGGCGACGCCAGCGAGCCTGGAACTGTCGGCCCCGATCATCAAGTCGGCGGCGCAGGCGATGAATGAGATCACCGGGGCGGTGGTGAAGCTGAACTGAGCCGCGATGTCGGCGTTCGGGAGAGGGGCGCCCGTCATGAGACGAGCGCCTCCTCCGTCCATGTCGGCTGCGCGGTCAGAAGACCTGGCGCAACAGGTTGCTGAGGAAGAGGCGGGCGAGGCGGGTGTAATGCCCTTGCGAGCCGACCAGCAGGGCGAACGTCAGGAGGACGACACCGATTGCCAGACCGATTCTCGCGTTGCGTGTCAATGGTCTCTCGGGTGGTAGTGACAGGCAGGAGATCGCGTACCGGATACGGAGAATAGATGAAGACACCGGCGTTGCGCGAGATCAGGGCTCTCCACGACGCGAAGACCGTCACCGTGTACCAGGCGTACCCGGCATCCATCGCGCTGGCCGCTGTGGAGGCGCAGCAATTCGTTCCGCCTTTCAGGATGGGCCGGATGACATGGATAAAGCCATCCTTTCTGTGGATGATGTACCGGTCCGGCTGGGCCACAAAGCAAGGACAGGAGCGCGTGCTCTCCATCGTGCTCGAGCGCAACGGCTTCGACTGGGCGCTGAACCACGGAGTGCTCAGCCATTACGATCCGGTCGTCCACTCCAACGTGGAGCAGTGGCGTGAGGCGCACCGCGGCAGCAGTGTAGTGGTGCAGTGGGATCCCGAACGCGACCTCATGCTCCGCCCACTGCCCCATCGCACGATACAGATAGGGCTGCGCGACGACGCGGTCACGCGATACGTGGAAGAGTGGACCATTTCCATCAATGACGTCACCGAGCTCGTGAAATCCATAGAGGAGCATGCTCGTGCTGACAGAGCCGACCAGGCCCTGTCGATGTGCCCGGCGGAGTTCCCGTACGTGGCTCAGCCAGCGGCAGTCGAGCGGCTGCGCATCGGCAACTGAGGTGGTTCGGCTGCTCGTCGCAGAGTTCCGCGCGCGCATCGCGCCCTCGGTTCACGAGCGTTGCCAGGGGATCCCGCCGGGAGTGCCGGCAAGGCAGACCGCTGGCGCACCGGATTCAGTTCAGGAGAGATCCCTGACGTTCTCGTCCACGACATTCTGAGCGCCCGATGCGCGCAGGAGCCAGTCAAGAGCTTCATGAGGCACACTGAATTCCCTGATCACCAGGCATATCCGGACGTTGTCCTCGTCCCTGACCTCGGCTCCCCACCACCACCATTCGCGTTGATCGGGCTCGAACCAATACAGGAAATCGCTCACCGACCAACGCTCGGCAGCCTCCGCGTTCTCGCGCTCGGCTTCTGGCATTCGGGCCAGCTCATCCAACCACTCTCGGGCCTCGGCGGGCGACCGCTCGGGTCCTGACGCGTCCAGAAACCACCGCGGGAGCGCAGGCTCGCTGGCTTTGTCGCCCGCTGGTGCCGACCGCATGGCGCGCAGTATGGTCGTCAACACTTCGCGCGAGCGGTCGAGCACCTGTCGCGCGGCACCTGACGCTTCTGCGTCTATCTCGAACAGGCTCATCCCGGACGGAGGAGCGTCGGCACACCCACCAGTCAGCAGGCGCGCCAACTCTTCATCCACCCCAAGTCCCCGGCTCATAGCACCCTCCCGCTCCCCGGTATTGCAGCGGCTTCCAGAGCGCTGATATCGTCACCCTTCACTCCCAGGACATCCTTTTCCGACATGCCGAGTTTCTTCGCTACCGTCGGATCGGATATCTGGGGGGCGCCGGGGAAACTGCGTCCCAGTCTCTGTGGCACCGCCTTGTCCTGAATGCTGTTCACCACATCCTCCGGCACGTCGAAAGCCTTTATGGTTGAGTCCGGGAATTCGGCCCGCTTCTTCTTGAGAAAGTAGTCGGCATGAGCCTGATCCCGGAAGCTTACATAGAGGTAGTCGTCCTTGTTGGGGATCTTGACGCCGCCATCCGCATCTATATGGACGCGCGCGTTACCCGGCCCCTCCACCCTGTAGACCGTAACGGTCTTGCAGTCCAGCCCGAACACATCGATCCAGTTCCAGACGCTGGGGCCATAGCTGTACAGGTTCGCGCCAGCGCGCTGCCTCAGCGGGTCCTGTGAGATGAAGGCTCCGGTGAGCGGCTCGAAGTACCTGTAGCGATTGTATACCAGGCCAGTCTCGACATCGGCGTACTGGCCCTGAAGACGCAGAGGCTGGTACCCATCGTTCTCGCCGATCAACCGAGAGAGCGCATCATACTGGCCCTCCCAATTCCTGGTGCCATCCTCAGCCAGTATCAGGTGCGGCAGGCCAACGTTGTCGGTCTCATAGAACTCCACCGAGCCGTTAACCACGGCCAGCGGCGTGAACGTCTCGGGTCGGAAGATGAACTCCCGGTGATCGTCCTCGGACACCTCGCCGAGCAGGGTGTCTCCGTCCCATGCGAATCTGGTGGTGCTGCCATCCACGCGCTTGGCTATTCGGCGGCCAAGCGGATCGTAGGCGAACTCGATCTGTTGACCCAGCTCGTTGACGCACCCTGTCAGCCTGTCGAGCGCGTCCCAGGTGAACCTCGCCTCCCCATCGGGTCCGCTACGTCGCACCGCCCGGCCGGCTCTGTCATAGTACCAGGTCACCATGCCCAGCATGGCCGCGCGGAACTCACCCTGCTCCAGTGTCGTCGCGAACGGACGCGCCAGATCACCGGCCTCGTCGTATGACAACTCCTGAACGATCGCGCCACCCATGGCCATCTGCCGCACGCGGCCGGCAGGGTCATAATCGAATGCTGTGAGCTCACCAGTCAGGTCCAGTCGCTGCGCCAGCTGGCCTGAGCCATCGTAACGGAACGACTGCTCCGCGATGGCTGACGAGCCTCGACGCACCGTCTGACGTGTCAACCGGCCGCTGCCATCGTGCTCGAAGCTGCGGTGGAGCAGCTCTCCCAGACGCTCACCGATCGCCACGCCCGACTCGTCGTACTCGGGGCGCAGGAGTGGTCGGCCGTTAAGGGCGAGCTCGTCGAGTTGGCCGCCTGGTCCGTAGGTAATGCCGAGGACGTTACCAGATGACGTCGACCGACCGACTCGCCTCCCTGCCAGATCGTAGCTGCTGCTTACCGAGGTCGTGTCCGATAGCTCCTCGAGAAGGTTGCCATCGGCGTCGTAGGTGCGTTCGACCCAACAGCCGACCCCATCGGCGCGCACGACATTCCCCGACAAGTCATGGCTGAATGTCTCGGACACACCATCTGGCAGGGTGCGACGGATCATCCGATCCAGCTCGTCGTACTCCATCTCGACCGTCTGACCCAGCGGGTCAGTTGTGGACGCCAGCCTGCCAGCAGAGTCGTAACTGTACTCACGCTGCTGGCCCCAGTAGTCCAGCTCACGCTGGACGCGTCCCAGTGGGTCGCGCACGAAGCGCGAGAGTTCCCCGCGTTCGTTCCCTACCGCTACTACGCGCTCCTCGGAGTCATAAGCATACCTCACTCGTCCACCGGTACCATCGGTGCGCTCCACTACCATTCCAAGACCTGAGTACCGGAACTCCATCAGGTTGTCGCCTTCATGATACGACGTGAGGTTGTCCGCCCCATCGTATCCGCAGGCTATGCGCCGTCCATCGGCATACCGTGCCTCGACTAGCCGGTTCTTCGCGTCGTAGCGGTAGGCAGTGCGTGTTGAGCTTCCTGAGGTCCTGGCCACGATGTTACCACGGCCATCGCGTTCCACCCGCAGCTCTGGTCCGGATGACTGGGTGGCGCCCACCAGACGGCCGAGATGGTCATACTCGAAGCGTTGCCATGCGCCCACGGGATCGGTGGTCTCCACGAGGTCGCCGCTGCCGTCGTACCTGTAGCTCCAGCGCCCTCCCCGTGGCGATGTCCGCGCAGCGAGCCTCCCACGATCGTACTCGAAGGCCATCGTCCCGCCGGCAGGGTCGGTCAGCGCCATTACCCGATGCTCATCATCGTACTTCGCACTCAGGCTGGAGCCATCAGGCCGCACGAGCGCCACGAGACTGCCCGCCTCGTCGTACTCCCATTCCGTCCGCCTTCCCGCCGCGTCCACCTCCGCCGAGCACCTTCCGGCGTCGTCGTACTCCCACGTCGTCACGCCCCCCAGCGGGTCCGTCTCGCGGATCGGCATCCCGAACTCGTCCTGCTCCACCACCGAGGTATGGCCCAGTGAGTCGGTGATGCGCACCTGGCCCGCGGCGGGCAGGTATTCGAAGCGGTAGTCGTACAGCCCGCCGTCGCCCCAGGCGTGCACACACCGCGCGAACGTCGTCGGCTCGTCGTACTCGTAGTGGAAGGACAGCCCCACTCGATCGGTGTGGCGCTCCAGGCGCCGCTGCCAGTCGTAACCGAAACGGTATGGCACATTCAGCGCGTCGTAGACCGCGGCCAGATCGCCGCGGTTGTCGTACTCGTAGCGCACCAGCGGCAGCAACTTCTCCGTCTCCGGATCCACCAGGGCGAGGCCGGCGAGGAGGCCGTTCTGCATCCTTGCCACGATGCGCTGCCCCGAGCTGTCGCGGATCTCCGAGAGATTGCCCTGCCGGTCACGCAGGAACTGCAACCAGTTCCCACAGCCGTCCACCACGTGCGAGACCGGCACCTCGTGCTCGCCAGTCACTGGCATGCGGAAGTACCAGCGCAGCCCTCCCTTCGCGCGTACCACCGCACCCTGGCCATCCTCGCTGACGTCGAGCACCGCGCCGGCCACCAACTCCGCCACTGGTCCGTCGGACGGCCACGACGGGAATACAGCGCCACCCACGCCACCATCCTGGAAGCTCACCGACCCGTCAGCGTCGAACTCCAGACGCGCATCGGCCGGTGTTTCCCAGCCGCGGCCAAGCAATCCCACCCGCTGGCGCTGTGAGCCGTACTGCCGCGTCCAGTCCAGCGGTATGCGCCAGCCAAGGGCGAAGTCCCGCTGCTCCACCATCACCTCGCCGGTGAGGATGTGCACCGGCTCGGCGCGCAGAACCTTGCACTTGATGAAGCCGGGCTTCATCTTCTTGAGCGCCTTCTTCTTCAGCTTCTTCAGCTTCCGCTTGAGCAGCTTCTTGGGCTTCTTCAGGAGCTTCCCCAGCCCCGTCATCAAGGCCTTCATCCCCAGCGCCATCAGGGAGATGGTCGGTGGCCCGCCAATCAGCACGGGCAGCCCGGCAGGGATCGGCAGGACGACGCTCGACGGCAGGGCGAGCGACTTCATCTTCGTCTTCTTCTTCGGGTTCGTGCGCGGCGGCGGCGGCATCCCGATGTCGTTGCAACTGAGCGCCGGGAGCGCCATGTAGCTCGCCGCGTCGCCGTCCAGTGCCACCGTCGCGCTCCCCATGAACATCTCGCACTCGTTCGACGGCGGCTTCACGAACACGCCCCCGATCGGGATGTGCGGCGGCAACCCCTTGCCGGACGTGCCGGCAATGGCGCGCGGCATTCCGTTCACGAAGATCGTCGCACCGATTATGGGTACGAGATCCATCGGGTCGAAGAGCATGCCTATGAACGGATGCGGCACAGGCACCGGCGGCACCGGGCCGGGCGGCTGGATGATGTGGACGTCCACCCCCAGCACCGGATCGGTCATCTTCGCGGCCGGCATCATGGCGTGCGGTCCTCCCAATCCGGACCTGCCAACGCCACCATGCGCGCGCGTACCGCGTCCGCGTATCCGCTGTAAGCTCCCTGGCTGGTGAGCCGCAGCAGTCCCTGCCCGACGAACGGTAGCGTCGACGCCGCGCGCATATCCTCGTCCAGTTTCTCGCCCGCGTCCAGCGCCGCCTGACCACAGCTCCAGGCGGAGTCCGGGTCGCCTGACTGTTCGTGACAGTACGACGCCATTCGCCAACCCTCGAGCGTCAGCAACTGGTCGCCTGAAGCCTCGGCCACCGGTGCTGTCTGCGTGTAGACAGTTGCCGCCTCGGCGAATCGCCCGGCGGCCACGAGCGCAGTGCCCTCTCCAAACCAGCTCTGCACCACCAGCCGGGGCGCCGACGGGTCGCCCTGCTCCTCGGCGCCGTGGGCCGCCTGGCGAGCTGAACGATAGGAAGTGAGCGCGTGCTCGGTATGGCCGCCGGCTACATAGCCCGAACCCAGGGCCACGTATACCACGACCTGCATCGCCATCCACCCATGTTCACCGGCTATCGCGAGCGCCCTTGTCGCCGCTTCGTGCGCCGAGGGCATGTCTCCCTTGCCCACCGCGTTGGTGAGCGCCACGAAGTGCACGCGAAACTGCGAACCGGGATCGCTGCCGGCCGCGGCGGCAGCAATCTCCGTTCTCGCCCCAGCCATGTCCAGGTCCACAGGCTCACTCGCCACCAGCACCGGCTCGGCCGCCGCAAGGCCATCCAGCAGAGGATGCTCGGCAGAGTCCACGACCAGAAAGCGCAGCGTATCCGGGACGGCAGAGTGGACAAGCGAGCGCAGCCAGTGCTGCCATCCAGCCGGGTCCAGTACGTCGGTTGGCGTGATCACCACGCCAAGCTTGAGCATGCGCGATCGGTAGTGCTCCTGAAAGGCGACGCAACAGCGCACCAGGGCGGCGACATCCGTCTCATCCTGATGCACCGCCGGCACGCTCCACTCCAGCTCTTCTCCTTCCTCGGCAAATTGCTCCCGCGCTCGTTCCACCTGGGTGTAGAACGACTGGAGAAGGGAGAACCCGTGGGTCGCAGCGGTCGCGAAGGGCGCCTCGAGGTACAGGAAGAAATCCGGCAACGCGCCGTCGCCATCGCATTGCAACTGGACCCAGCCGTCGATCAACTGGCCGCTCTCGGCGTCGGCTACCCAGCGAAGCAGCCTGGGCTCCGGGGCCTCGGCAAAGGTATTCCAGCCGTCGTCGAGTTCCTCGAGACGCTGTGTGATTGCGTTCCTGGGGGGACTTGCAGTCATCGACACGGATGGAGGTGGACATGCAGCGGCATGCTGGTGACCGGGCGCAGCCAATATATGGCACCGGCATGCTCGCGGCGAGCACCAGACGCGCCGCCTGCCGACTCGCGACGAGCGATACGGCTTCGCAGGCACGCGCAGCGACTCGCGCACTGCTCACGTCGGGCTGGATGTGCAACAACTGCCTTCTTCGTCTGGCACGGAACCGTCGAGTTCGCCGTCCCGGCGTCGTTGACGGCCCGGCGAAGAGCGCACGTACCGCCCCGCTACGGCAGAGCGTGGCAGCGACGGCCTTTCGTTTTCGACACCACTCTTGCGACCGTGGCACCCAGAGCCCAGAATGGACGCAGCAGGTGCGCGAGTCAAACCGACTGACCGTTCAGGCCGCGACGTATGGACCCCTCGCAGAGTCCGACCGTTAGCAACCCGGCATCGCCGGGTTGGAGTCGCTCCATCGAGCGACTGCGGATGGCCACGGCCGGTCGCTTCACCATCGTCCGCGAGCTCGGCCGCGGCGGCTTCGCCACCGTCTTTCTCGCCCAACAGCATCAGCCCAACCGGCGAGTCGCGATCAAGCTGCTTTCCCCCTCCCTCCTGGACTCCGACTGGGCGCTGGAGCACTTCCGTGGCGAGTCGCAGAAGATCGCCGAGTGGCGGCACCAGGCAGTGGTGACGATCTACGAGGTGCACGAGGAGGACGCTCTCCTCTACTTCGTCATGAGTTACGTGGAGGGCGCGTCGCTGCATGAGCTCCTCCAGCTCATCGGGCCACTGCCCATCTCGATCGTGCGTTCGGTGCTCGCCCAGGTGGGCAGCGCGTTGCAGTATGCCCACCGTCAGGGCGTCACGCACCGTGACATCAAGCCACACAACATCCTCGTCGACACGGACGGTGGCGCCGTGGTGACGGACTTCGGGATCGCCAAGCAGGCGGGCGGCCCCAGCCATACCGCCACAGGAATGATTGTGGGCACTGCGCCGTACATGGCGCCCGAACAGTGCGAGTCCGGCAAGACGAGCGCGGCGTCCGACCAGTACGCGCTCGGCATCGTGGCCTACGAGATGCTCCTCGGAGCCCCGCCCTTCACCGGCGCTCCGGTCTCCGTCCTGATGGCGCACCTGCAGCAGCCAATCCCGTCCATTCGCGAGCATCGACCCGACTGTCCGCCGGAGCTGGAAGCGGCGGTCCTACGAATGTTGGCGAAGAAGCCGTCGGAGCGCTTTGACAGCGTCACGGCGGCGGTCCACGCCGCCGGGGCAATGGAGTTGGCAGATGCGCACCCGGACCGGCGATGGTTCGCCGAAGCCGCATATCGGCTCGCGGCGCGCCAACACGCGCCCGTTCTGGACATCGTCTCCATGCCGGCGGCGATCGAGGTGGGGGAGCGGATTCCCATTGGCGCACAGGCGCGTACGACGGCCGGCGAGCCGCTCGCCGACGTCCCTGTGGAGTGGTCGAGCGAGGCGGACGGCCTGGTAAGCCTGGATGTCGCCGAAGGCGTGTTGACCGGGCTCCAGCCGGGACGGGCGACCGTGGTCGTACGCGGTGGCGGAGTGGAGCATCACATCGAACTCGAGGTCCGTCCTCCAGAACCTGGAGCGGTGGTCGTCCAGGGGCCGGAGAAGCCACTCCGAGTGGGTGACCTGGGGCGCCTTTCGGCTATCGTCACCAGCCAGCATGGAGCATCCGTGGAGGCCGAGGTGCACTGGCAGTCGACGCAACCGCAGTTGGCCACCATAGACCCGGACGGTGTAATCCAGGCCCACGCCCCCGGCTGGGTACATGTCACCGCCAGCGCCGGCAACGCGAACGGTGAGCTATGGGTGGAGATAGCCCCGCCGCTGGTGGACTCCGTACGCATCACCGGCGACTCCGGCCCGTTGGAGCTGGGTCAGCACCGCCAGCTCTCGGCAATCGTGCTGGACGCCCAGCACCAGTTGCTGGCCAACCGCGTGGTGCGGTGGAGCTCCAGTGACCCGGCGGTCGCGGTCGTCTCCGCCACGGGACGAGTGACCGCCTGCGCCGCCGGCCGCGTTGTCATAACGGCAGAGTGCGATGAGCGCACGGCGACGCTCTCACTGCTGCTGCGAGAAGCTCCGGTCACCGCAATCGAGGTGGTAGTCCCGTCGTCCAGCGTCCACATCGGTGACCGGATCCGCCTCCACGCGACCGTGCGTGCAGCAGACGGCCGTACACTGGCGCGCGAGGTGAGCTGGCAGTCCAGAGAACCAGGGATCGCCAGCGTCGACGCCGACGGCACGGTCACGGCACTCGCGCCGGGTGTAGCTGTGGTCGCTGCGCTCTGTGAAGGAGTGCTGAGCACGACCCATCTGGCAGTGGTTCCCGACGCACCGCACTTTTCCCCTGTCGGCACCCGTGGCCCGGCTGACCTGTCCGACGCAGTACCCGCTTCGTCTGGCGCCGCACTGCCAGCATCTGCGACAGACTCGGGAGACGCCGGAAATGCGGTGTCTTCCTCCGATACCGACAGCGCCAGGGCGGCCGGTGTCACCTCCTGGTTGTCGCCTTCGCGGGCCGAGACGGCGAGCGAGTCGACGAGCGGGCCAGCGGCGGAGGCAGCGAGCGGTCCAGCGACCGGGGCGACGAGAGGGGCGGCGAGCGGGGCGACGAGCGGGCCAGCGACCGACGCGGCGAGCGAGGCAGCGTCCGAGGCGGCGAGCGGGGCGGCGAGCGAGAGGGCAAGCGGGGCGGCGAGCAGGGCGGCGTCCGAGGCGGTGACGCAGCCGCCAGCCGAGCCGTCAATCAGCTCGTCGGTCGAGCCTCCAACCGAGGCGTCAGCCAAACCCGCAAACAAACCATCAACCAGGTCGCCAACCAGACCAGCGACGAGGCCGGCGCGCGAGCCGCGAGTTGGGGAGGCCTCTGCGGCGTCGGAGCGGTCAGTCGCCCCCGCTGGTGATCCAGGAGCAGAGCCGGCGGCAGCGTTGACAGCGGCGACAATCGTCCCATCGGCCACGTCCGGCCCGATAGCGCGTATAGGGGTGCGGCCCGCCTACGCAGCCGGTGCGCTCGCCGCGCTCGGTATCGCTGCCCTGGCTGTGCTCGTCTACGGACCCGGTTCCACCGACGGCACGGTGACCGATTCGTCCGGAGTTGCATCATCCATTGCTTCGGCAGCCACCGCACGCGCGAGCGTGGCCGATGGCGCAGCCGCGGCGGTTCGGTCGGCGAACGCCTCCAGCGATGCAGCCCCAACTCTCCTGCCTCCCGGCGAACCTGCTGGCACGCAGGGCGATGCACCGGTCGGCGAGAAGACGGTGAGCCCGCTGGTACTCCGTGCTGCGACCTCCTCGCTCACGGTGGGCGATTCTCTCGAACTGCGCGCCACGCGCGACGGCCGGCCCGTCCATCAACTCTCCTGGCGCTCCACCAACCAGGCCGTGGCGACAGTGACGGCCACCGGAATTGTGCGGTCGCACGCCGAAGGCCGGGTCGCCATCGTGGCCACGTCGGAGGGTACCGCAGATACCGTGACCCTGAGAGTGCAACCTCGACCAGCGGAGAGCCAGATTGCCGCTCGTCGCCCCAACGAGCCAGAGGGCGCGTCGGTGCCGCCACGGGTCGACACTCCTGTGCGAACGCCCGCCAACCCGCCGGTCGGCGCCGGTGGCGTGACACCCACAACGGATGCGCCCGCAGTCGCGGCCGGGGACCAGCTACGGCAGATCGTGGATAGCTACGCAACTGCGCTGCGACGCCGGAGCCTCGAGGACGCGGTGCGCCTCTACCCGTCCATGAGCCAGCAGGAGCGCGACGGCTGGCTCGCCCTCTTCGATTTCGCCCGCGACCTCCAGGTAGACCTGCGCGTGAAAGCGGTGAGCGTGGACGGCGCCTCGGCGTCGGCACGTGTCGATGGCGAGTATCGCTACACCAACCCCAGTACCAAACGTCCCTGCCAGCAACCGACGACACTGCAGATGCGCTTCGCCCGGGCCGGGGACGGTTGGCGGATCACCGGCATCGACCAGCAGCAGGGTCGCGGCCGCGGCTGCTGAACCAGCCGCCGCGGCGCCATTACCGCCTTCAGAACGAGCGTTCCAGTCCGACCGTCCAGACGAAGTTGGATTGCAGCCCGCTATCCGTGAGTGGGAGGAGCCCGTTGAGAACGAGGGTGAATCCACTCCAGAGGAATCGCCCGCCAGCGGAGAGGCCCACCAGATTGTCCCGTCGGTCAGGGATGTTCGTGCCGGCTATGGTCTGGTTCGGGCTGATGAAGATGATCGGTGGCGGCAGCCGAACCTCGCTGCTCCCCACCTGCCATTCGGAGAGCACGTCGACGGCCAGCGTCACCGCTGGCGTCACCAACTGATCGAAGCCGGCGGTGGCCAGCAGCGCATCGCTCTGCCTGTCGCCGGTTCGTAGCGCGTAGCCCGCGTTCAGGTGTGGCGAGAAGCTGTTGATACTGGACGAGAGAACGAAGAGCCCGCGAGCCGAGAAGTCTCCGGTGCCGCGGAACTCGTCGGCGTCGCCAGTGGGAATTCGCACGTCGCCGAGGAAGGCAGTGGAGACTCCACTGCCGATCTTCGGCAGGCGAACCTTGACGCGCGCCGCCACGTCGCCCAGGCCCGTGCTCGATCCGTTGACGGCGCTCGCCGCGGTAAAGCTGGGATTCTCGGGAGTCCCGAAAAAGTGCAATCCGGAAGGTGTTCCGGAGACAGAGCTGACCGTACCCACCCCTCGTCCATCCAGCGAGGCGTGGATAACCGGGACGGCCACGCTGACGTCCACGTCGTCGGTGAGCCCGTAGGTGGCCAGTAGCGTCGTCACCTGCAGGTCGAGATTCATGTTCAGGACGATGCCGACCACATCGTCCTCGAAAGTGGGATCGCCCAGCCCGGGCGTACCCACGTCCTGATGGGCGAGATTGACGGAAATCTCCTCCGTGGGAACACCGCGGAGCTTGTCGTAGCTGATGCCAGTGGTGTTCACGCCGATGAGGATGCGGCCACGCCCGAGGGTCGGCGCGCGCTCGGCGAAGATGGGGCCCGCCGAGGTGGTGCTGCGTACCGGCGCGCCACCTACGAAGCGGAAGGTGGTGCCGCCGCTGGTGGCGCTGATCGGTAGGCGGTCGACGCTGGCAGTGATGGAGCTCGTCAGGAAATCGAGCAACTCCGCGCTTGCCGATGCGGCGGCGTTGATGTAATGCGCGCCATGCGGTCCCGGACCGGTGGAGAGGCAGAGCGCCCTGTCGCAGTTACCGAACCGGATCAGCTCACCAACCCTGCTCGCCATGCTCTGGGCGCCCAGAGGCGCAGCGGACGCGCCGACCACCGCGCCCAGGAAAAGTGTCAGAAGTACTCGACGTGCCGTCATGGTTCCTCCTCGTGGGACATTCGGGAATCTCGAGGACCGACACGCGGTCGCGCCCCCGGATGCACTCGCCGGGGCGGGAGCGCGCCGGCGCACGAGTCGAGGTCATCGTCGGCGTCGGCGGGGCCTCCTGAAGCCGAGGGTGGTGCCATCGTTGGAAGCGACTGGCTCGGCTGGTGCATCTGGCGTGCTCGAGCGTGACCAGCACGCAGAGTGGGCAGCCATCGGATCACCATCGCCCGATGTGGAACGGCTGCCAGTCCCTGCGAGCACATGCGTCATCTTCCCCCTGGGCGCAACCTCAGGTTGCGCTGTCGTCCATCCCGCGCTGGCGTTGGATGCAGATCGCGGTGGTCGTGCAGCTTCCAGCCATCGAGTAGCGCGACCGGTCATCCTGATCGGGCGTCGGCGCCCTGATGTAAAACGATCCGGGCCGGACCGCAATAGGGGAAATTGCCCGACGCGCGACACATCGCGGGCACGACGGCACGCGTGATGATGGACGGACAGTCCTATCTCACACGCGCCCTCACCGGACAGTTGGAACTGTTCACGGGGGTCCGGACAGACATCGATTGGAGCTCGTGGCTCAGGGCGGGCACGCCCCCGGCCACCGCCGCGCGATATGCCGACACGACCGTTGGCCGGCCGCCGCCGTGAAGCAAGGCGCCAGCCAGAACGCGCCGGCGAGCCATCGGCTCCCCGGCGCGTTCGTCCTCGATCCGCCTACTTGTCGTCCAGCACCCGCCCAGCGTTCAGGTTGTCGAAGTTCATGATCGTGTTGAACACCATGAAATACGACCCGATCGTCTCGCCACGCCACACGGGGTTGTTCGCAAACAGCACCACGTGCCCCTTCTCCATCGGTACGTCCACCACCAACGGACGGTCGGCGATGTCGCTGCCACCGCTCAGCAGGCCGCTGACCAGTAGCCCGCGCTGCGGACCGAAGCGGAGAGCCACTCGCGGCCGCTGGTCGGGAGGGATGATATTGATCGGGTTGCGCAGCATGTCGTCGGTCACCGGCGCCGCCTCCCATGCCTCCACCTTGGGCGGGGTCGGAGCCTGGAAGCGCGGGTCGAGCGCCGGGAAGCCCTGCACCACGTCACCGTCGCCGGCCGCCGTCGTTCCGCGGCCGGTAGCCCGGGAACTCGAACTGCCGCCGCCGCCACGGAAGCCCCGGCCCGCTCGCGTGTTGCTCACGCTGAAGCTCGTCCCGTCGTCGCTGTAGACGGCCAGGCTGTCCATCACTCCGTACACGATCGGGCTCTTGTCGTCGACAATCCTGGATCGCAGCAGGCTGCCGACCACCCTGCTCGACGGTGCACTGTTGACGCTCACGCCGTTGGTGAGGCCGAACTGCACGGCGAACTCCGACGTGGACGTCGAAGTCACCAGCACACCGCCGCGCGCGACGAAATTCCTCAGGTTCTCCAGGCCGCCGTAGCCCAGGCCAGGTCGCATGTCGTCAGTCTCGTCGATGCGACCGAGATTGGGCGTGAGTGCCGTCTTCTTCCAGGGCAGTGGATTCCGCCACATCGGCATGCCGTCTATTATCTGCTGGCCGCTGCTCGTGGGCGGGAAGACTATCACGTCATACTTCGCGTTCAGGTTGGCATCCCTTGCCACGTCCTGCACGCTGATGTAGTCGTACGGGATGCGCTCGAAGTCGAACGCCATCCGCCACCAACCCTCGGTCTGCGTGGTGGTCCAGGTGTGGAGGATGGCCACCCGCGCGGCGCGAAGTGGATGCATCTTCACCGACGGCGCAGCGGGGATCGCGTAGGCCTTTATGCCCAGCTCCTTCGTCGCCCTGTCCAGGTCGCCCTGCGAGATGCCCCGGATGATGAACGACCCGCGCGCGAACTTCTGGCCGGCTGCCTCGAACGGCTCCTCGGCAGCCTGGAAATCGGTGTTCCTGAGCGCGTAGCGGAGCGTGGCGAGAGCGTTGTCCGCATTGTGGTTGATGGCGAAGATGGTGCCGGTGCCGGTCACTCCCCCGGCGGGCACGATGGCTCCCGTCACCAGCGTCATGGGCACGGCGAGCACCGTCGTGTCCACCACCCGCACCGCCTGCACGCCGAAGCCCTCGGGGAAGGTCCAGCCGGTGTCGTCGTACGGACGCTTCTGCGGATCGTCCGGGCTCCAGTACTGGTAGTCGAGCAACGCGTCGGCGATACGCGAATAGGGCTGGTCCATCCGGATGATGTAGCTGCCGGCCGGGAACTGTCGCGTCTCCATCCTTGGCGCGGCAGGTGTCGCGGCCGCCGTGTCCGGCGTCGCCCCACGCGCATTCGCCGCTGCGCTCCGCACGGGCACCGTCACGCTGAAGGGCGCGGTGGCGCGGTGGATCTCCACCGCCTGCTTCTGCATCACGGCCAGCAACTGCGCCTGCGAGCCGGGCCTGGGATCGTCCGCCGTCAACACGTAGGCAGCAGGGCCCTCGGTGGCCGGCTTGCTTATGGAGCGCCTGGATTTCTGGTAGAAGTTCTGGAGTAGTTGCTGCCTGTTCTGGGCCACATAGCTGAGAGAGACCAGGAGGCCAGTCTGCTCGTAGTTGTTGTTGTTGCGCAGCGACCACTGCACGCGCGGCAGCGGCGGATTCTGCTTGAACCAGGTGCGATCGGTGTCGTTGGGGCCCAGAGTGCGCTCCACCGTCTCGGCGGTACCGCCATTGCCGAACGTCTCGTACAGTCGGCTGATGCCGTTGTGAGTGGCCGCAATGAACATCAGGTAGCCGGGCGACCAGGTGTCGAAGCCGCCGTGGGCGAAGACGCCAGGCATGCCGTAGCGCGTCATCTCCTGCACGTTGTTCCAGCCAATGAGCTGCCACTCGTTGGTCAGGATCGGGTCGAGCCAGGAGTTGTAGGGGCCGTCGCCGATCGTGTTGTCGTAGAGATAGGCGACCGACTCGTGCAGGTCGTGCAGCACCTGCGCCTTCCAGCCCACGAAGGTGTTGAGGACGTTCTGGGTGAGCTTGAGCGTCACCCCCATGGCGTCGCGGTTGTTGTCGTGGGCCACATAGTGCCCCCAGTAGATCGCGCTGGGGTAAGTCTGGCCGGGGTTCTTCACCTTCCAGTTGTAGAGGTCCACAACGCGGTCGCGCCCATCCACTTCCACAACCGGAGTGATGAGTGTGATGACGTTGTCGCGGATGTTCTTCACGTAGGGGCTCTCGTCCACGGCGAGCCGGTAGGCCAGTTCCATCAGCGCCGTCGGAGCTCCCGCCTCGGTGGAATGGATGGTACCGGTGATGTAGTAGACCGGCGCCACCTCGGCCACGATCCTCGCCGCCTCGGCGTCATTCATGTTGATGGTGCGCGGATCGGCCAGCTTCGCGAGCTTGGCCCTGTTCTCGTCCAGCCTTGCCATCAGGGAATCGGAGGCGATGGCCACCGCGATCATCTCCCGGCCCTCCTCCGTCGTACCGATCGAGAAGACCTTCACGCGCGGCGTGGCCTTCTCCAGCAGCCGCATGTAGTCGTAGACCTCCTTCGAGTACGGCAGCTTGGTGGGCGCCCCGGCGATGTCTCCAAGGATGGCCGTCGGCGTCGGAATACCAGGCGCCGCAGGCATGTAGTCCACGAGCGGGGAGAGGAAGAAGGTCTCCGTCGTGTACTCATGGATCTTCGCCGTGTAGGCGCTGTCAATCGGCTGGGCCGGATTCCGCCCTGGCCTGGTGACGTCCTGGGCGGCAAGCGCAGTTGGCACGACGAGGGCGAGCACGAACAGGTAGCGCTTCATCGATGGGCCTCCCTGCTGGGTGAGATGCGAGGAATCGCGTCGTACGACGAGTTTGCCGGAGTATGTCGGATCGCCGTGAGATGGCAGCATCCCACGTCACGGCCGGCCCGGTGCCCGCCACTGCTGCCCGAGGCTGCTGTGACGGATCATGGGCCACGGCACGGATGGCGCGCGCCGGAGACGACGAGTGGTCACCGCACCGGGAAGGGCGATGCCATCGTCGGGATGGATGAAGGAGTGCACTCCTGAATGTCGGGCCCCGGGGGCGCGCTCACAAGAGCTTGCCGACAGGCTCGTCTCTTGCCACTCGTATCGATGCCGGATGTGACGTGTCGCGAACGCAGGTTGCCACCGCGCGGTCGAGTTGGTGATTCCGGCTGGCCCTGACGTGCCCGGTCGAATGGCAGTGTGGCCACAGCAACAGTACGACAGGCCCCAGCTTCACGCTGCTGTTGAGTCCGGCAGGCACACAGCGCTCGCCGGCGCCGACCGATATCGGGTGCGCTCGCCGGAGTAGCGTAGCCCGGGGATTGTCCAGCTATCCAGACCACCTGCCTGGGTGGTCCACCCGCATGGAGAGAGCACAATGAGCCAACCGTCGCGCACTGAATTCCCCGAGCAGATCGCCGGCGTGTTGGGGCTCTCGGGCACAGCGGGCGCTCCGCGATGGTATCGCTCCCGATGGATCGTGATGGCGCTGTCGATCGCCGTGCTGGTCCTGGTCGTCTGGGTGGTCCTGGCACGGCGTTCGGCCGCGCGGAGCGTCGCCTATGAGTCCGCTCCGGTGGAGCGCCGTGATCTGATCCTCAACGTTTCCGCGACGGGGACGCTCGAGGCAAAGAACACAGTGGACGTCGGTACGGAGGTCTCTGGCACGGTGACCGCGGTCCTGGTCGACTTCAATGATCGCGTCACCAGAGGACAGCTCCTGCTGCGCCTCAACACGGACCAGCTCGAGGCCACTGTCACCCAATCGAGAGGATCTCTCGAGTCGGCCGAGGCAGCGCTCCTCCGCGCGCAGGCCACAGCAATCGAGGTGCAGAGTCGGGTTGAGCGGGTACGTCAGCTCGCTGCCCAGGGAGTGATGACCCGGGAAGAGCCTGAGGCCGCTGAAGCCGCTGCCTCCCGAGCCGCGGCAGAGGTGGCGTCCGCGCAGGCACAGGTCACGGTCGCGCGCGCCGGGCTGGAGTCCAATTCGCTCATGTTGCAGAAGGCAGTCATCCGGTCGCCGATCGACGGATTCGTGCTCTCGAGGCAGGTGGAGCCGGGTCAGACCATCGCTGCCACCTTCCAGGCGCCAGTGCTCTTCAGGCTCGCCACCGATCTGTCCCACCTGGAATTGCGAGTGGACATCGATGAAGCAGATATCGGCCAGGTCGAGGAGGGGCAGACCGCGACCTTCACGGTTGAGGCCTTCCCCGGGCGCGAGTTCCCCGCCCGGCTGGTGTCGGTACGCAATGACGCCCGGACCGTGGCGGGCGTGGTCAGTTACGAGGCGGTGCTCGATGTCGACAACCCGGACCTCCGCCTACGCCCTGGGCTGACCGCGCTGGCAAGGATCACCACCCGAACTCTCCCCGGCTTGCTGGTAGTGCCCAATAGGGCACTGCGATTTCGACCTCCATCGGTACCCGCTGAGGGTGAGCAGCCGACCGGCGGGCCGACCTCTGCGAGCTCAGCCGTCGTCTGGGTACTGGAGGGAGGCAAGCCGACGCCGATCAGGGTGACCACTGGCGCCAGCGACGGTGAGTGGACGGAGATCACGAAGGACGAGCTGGAGAGAGGAACGCAGGTACTGGTTGCCGTGGCGAGCCCATGAGTGGGCCTTCGGCAGTGCAGGTCACCACGCCCGCGCGATCGGATGCCGTCGGTGCCGGATCAGAGGCTCTCGTCGCGCTGGATGGCCTGAACAAGATCTATGGGCAGGGCGAGGCAACAGTACACGCCCTGCGCAACGTGTCCTTCAGGATCGATGTCGGCGAATTCGTGGCGATCATGGGACCCAGCGGATCGGGGAAGTCCACCTGCATGAACATCATCGGCTGCCTCGATACGCCCACCTCCGGCACGTATCGATTCGCGGGTGTCGACGTCGGGTCGCTCGGGCGAAATCAGCGAGCACTGCTCAGGCGCCACTATCTCGGCTTCGTCTTCCAGGGATACAACCTGCTGGATCGCACGTCGGCGTTGGAGAACGTCGAGTTGCCGCTGCTCTACCGGGGTATTTCCAGGAGCGAACGTCAGGCCCGCGCCGCGGCGGCGTTGGAGGAAGTCGGGCTCTCCGGGCGGGAACAACACACGCCCAGCGAGCTCTCCGGCGGACAACAGCAGCGGGTCGCGATAGCCCGCGCACTTGTCACCGAGCCAATGCTCCTGCTGGCCGACGAGCCGACCGGCAACGTCGACACCAGGACCAGTGAGGAGATCATGAATCTCCTGTCGACACTGAACGCGGAGCGCAACATCACCATCGCAATGGTGACGCACGAAGAACCGATGGCCGCCTACGCTCGTCGGCTCATCACCTTTGTCGATGGCGAGGTCGTGGGCGACCGGCGGCACGGTCGTGCGCCATGATCGGCAATGCGATGGCCCTTGCCGCCCGGGAGATAAGGCGCAACCTGCTGCGATCGGGCCTGACCGCGCTGGGAATCATCATTGGCGTCGCGGCCGTCATCGCCCTGGTGACGCTCGGCTCGGGGGCGCAGTCGGAGATCACCTCGGGAATCTCGAGCCTCGGTAGCAACATGCTGATCGTGGCTCCGGGGGCCAGGTCCAGTCGAGGAATGGGCGGCGTGGTGACCCAGGCAACCCCCTTCGAGCTGAGTGATGTCGACGCGATTGCCCGGGAGGTTGGCGGTGCCGAGAACGTGGCGCCGGTGGCCAGTGCCGGCACGGTCGCGGTGTTCGGGAACGCCAACTGGCCAACTTCCATCACCGGCACGTCCAACGAATATCTCACCATCGGCAACTGGGAGCTAGCGCTGGGACGGTCGTTCGAGGCCAGCGAGGAGCGGGCAGGCAGGGCTGTCTGCCTGATCGGGGCCACGGTGCGGGAGAAACTCTTCGGAGCACTGAACCCGATCGGTAGCACGATCCGGCTGGGCAAGTTCGCCTGCCAGGTGATCGGGGTTCTCCGCTCCAAGGGCCAGTCGGCAATGGGTGGTCCTGACCAGGACGACCTCATCCTGACCCCGATCCGCACCTTCCAACGCCGCATCTCCGGTAATCAGAACGTACAATCGGTGTTCGTGTCGGCCGTGAGCGAGTCCGAGACCGACCGGGTGAAGCTGGACATCGAGGCGCTGCTGAGGGAGCGGCGGCGAATCCGGCCGGGTGATGCGAGCGACTTCGACGTCCGATCCATTGCCGAGATCGCCGAGCTGGTGCAGAGCACGACGGGAATACTCACCACCTTTCTTGCCGCCATCGCCGGCATCAGCCTGCTGGTGGGCGGCATCGGGATCATGAACATCATGCTCGTCTCGGTCACCGAGCGCACCCGGGAGATCGGGATCAGGCTCGCCATCGGCGCACTGGAGAACGAGGTGTTGACGCAGTTCCTGGTGGAGGCAGCGCTACTGTCGTCGCTGGGTGGCGTTGTCGGGATCGTTCTCGGGTTGGGAATCTCGGCCATCGCCGCCAGGGGCATCGGCATACCGTTCACGCCGGACTATACCATAGTCGGCATCGCGTTCGTCTTCTCGGCCTTCGTCGGGCTCATCTTCGGCTTCTTCCCCGCCCGCCGGGCCGCACGTCTCAATCCGATCGACGCGTTGCGGCACGAATGATCGCACGGACGTCGAGCCGCAGATCGTGAAAACGCGGATGACTGTCCAGGTCATCCGCGTCTCACATCAGGGCTTCATCCCTTCGTGCCATTCCGGCTTCGGGCCATCGGTGAGGATCCTCGTCGCGCGCACCGCGGCCTGGATGACGCTTGTCATGTGCACGAAATCGATCCGGTCCACCTCATCGGCCGGGGTGTGATAGTCGTCGTGCAGATTGAAAGTGGAGATCGTGTGGGCGGGGATCCCGCGCCGGGCGAAGGCTATGTTGTCGCTGCGCTCGAAGAATCGCTGCTCGGGACGCGGGTCGGGCACGATGGGGACGCCCTGACTTCTCAACTGGTCGCCCATGGTGGAGCGTTCGTAACCGGTGAGCCATGCCTTCCCGGGACCGCCGGCCAGTGAATCGGGACGGCCGATCATCTCTATCTCCAGGTTGGCAACGGTCTGCTCCAGGGGGAACGGCGGATGCTCTATGTACCACCGCGTACCCAGCAGCCCTACCTCCTCCCCGGTCATGGCGGCAAAGACGACAGTGCGCCTGGGCGGTGGCCCAGCGGCAAGCGCACGAGCTATCTCCAGCACTGCCACCGTTCCCGATGCGTCGTCGTCGGCACCGTTGTATATGCTGTCGCCATTCACCGGCGCACCGATACCAAGATGGTCATAGTGCGCATCGACGATCACCACCTCATCACGGAGTACCGGATCGCTCCCTGGAATTACACCGATGACGTTGTAGCCGACCCGGCGGTTGGCCACCGCGAAGGTATCCTGGGCCGCCCAACTGTCCAGCAACACCGGCCGCGGCCGTCCGTTGCGACCGGGAGCCATCCCCAGCGGCACTAGCTGCAGGTAGCTGCCGCTATCCCCCATTGGCCGCAGTCCGATGGATTGCATCTCCTGCGCTATGTATTGCGCTGCCTTCTCCGCCCCCGGCTCGCCGGTGCGTCGACCTTCCAGCGAGTCGGCTGCCAGCACGGTGAGCAGGCGCCGAACGTCAGCCTCACGCACGATGCCGGTATCCGTGGGCGCTCTGGCGACCAACGTCCCGGCAGGCGCCGGAGTACCGGACGTCACGCCGACAGCTCCGTTGACCCGCGCCGTCGATGCGACTTCACCATCCACCGGGCGCGGAATGGCCACGAATGCCAGCCAGTCGCCGCGAGGACTCACCGCCATTCGGGATATGTCCACAAGACCGTCATCGGCCAGGTCGGCGACCTGACGCCAGTCGCCTTCAGGTGCTGCCGGGTGCTGGTAGAGCCTCGTGCCTCGAGCCATCAGGAGCAGTCGCTCCGAATACCATGCGAAGTCCTCACTGCCTTCCAGAGGGTCGGCAACGCGTCGCAACGCCTGCGTGGACGGGTCCAGCACCTGGATGGAGCGCGGCGATGCGGCAGCATGGAGAAAGCTCACCTCGTGCTTGCCCGGCACACGGTGCAGTGAACGCCCCACACCGGTAGTCACCGTATCCCGGCGCGACGAACCCAGGCGCGCCAGTTGAAGCGTGTTCGGCATCCCATTGCTGCCCAGTACGAAGAGGGCGAGCGTGCGGTCGTCGGCCCAGGCGTAGTAGCCCACCGGCTTCACATCCGGCAGCAACGGCTGCGGCGCGGCCCTGCCGGTCATGGGGAATCGCCACAGCCGCTGTGTGCTGTCAGCCTCCACCCGCACGACAGTGATGGAACGTCCGTCCGGCGTCACACGCGCCGAGTATTCGCTCTCCGGAGTATCCGTGACCTGCGTCGTACGCTTCGTCCGCAGGTCGTAGCGGTAGATGTCGGTCTGCCCGTCGCGTTGCGAGGTGTAGAGTATCGCCACGCCATCGGGCGTGAACGACGGTTGATTGTCGTAGCCAACCCGATTGGTGATGTTGACCGGCGCGCCGACGGCGAGCACGCCGTCAGTCAGTCGGAGCGACGAGAGAAAGATGTCCGGTGCGTCAGGCTGCGCGGCGTGAGTAGCTGCCGGGAAGACGCTGAACGCTCCGAGAATGGCCAGGACTGCGACGGCGGCAGGGCCGCGGGACTTCAGGATGGACATTGACCGGGATGAAAATGCTGGCCGGAGCGCCGGCGACGATCTCTCCTTCAAGCGCTCCGGCTGTGCGGATTATTTCCCGCCGTTGGGGCCCAGGGTAGGGTAGGTGATCCCCAACTGCTCCAGATAACTGCCATACTTCGTGGGATCGTAGTAGAGCTTGCGCATCTGATCGCGATACTGACCCATGATGTCGGCATTCAGCTCGATCGGCGGCTTGTCGTTGGGGCGGAGGAGTGGAATGTACTTCTCGTCCTTGTTCTGCACATCGGTGAAATAACGCTTGGCGTCAGTCACCAGTTCGGGCTTCATGAGGATGTCGATCATGGTCATCGCCATGACCTTGGCACCGGCAGTGGCGCCCTTGTGGGCGATCGGCGTGGCCATGGAGATCGCGTCGACCCAGCTATGCCCGGGCGTGCCGGGAATGTTGCTCGGGAAGCGCAGCGTCACCGTGGGCACCACCCAGCTCACGTCGCCGATGTCGTCGGAGCCACCACCGCGCTTGTCCGACTCGGGGATGGTGGTACCAACACGCCGGCTGGCAACCTTTCTCAGCCCGTTGGGGTCGGTCTGGCCCATCATGCGCTGGACGCCCTTTGCCATCTCCTGATCAGCGTCCGTCCATTCCGGCATGCCCACCCGGCGGATGTTGTCGAACATCGCCTCGGCGATCGGCTTGTTGAAGTGCTGCGGCCAGGCCGTGCCCATCACCCGCACCGGCTGGAGCGTCGTGCCCGACATGAGCGCCGCACCGGTGGCGATGCTGTCGGCAATTGCCCACATGCTCTTGATGTGCGGGTAGTCGGTCTCCCGCAGGTAATACCAGACGCTGGCGGTGCTCGGCACGACGTTGGGCTGGTCACCACCATCGGGAATCACGTAGTGACTGCGCTGCTGGTAGCGGAGGTGCTCACGGCGGTAGTTCCAACCGACGTTCATGAGTTCCACCGCGTCCAGCGCCGAGCGGCCTCGCCATGGCGCACCGGCGGCGTGCGCGGCCTGCCCGGTGAAGGAGTAGAGCAGGCTGATGAGCCCGTTCCCCGCGGTGGAACCCCACTGGGTGCTGAGGTCGCTGGACACGTGGCTGAACAGTGCTATGTCGACGTCCTTGAACAGGCCGTCACGAACGTAGTATGCCTTGGCCGCCACCAGTTCCTCAGCCACTCCCGGCCAGAGGATGATCGTGCCGGGAATCTTCTCGCTGGTCATGAGGTCCTTCAGCGCCAGCGCGGCAACGACGTTCACGGCCTGTCCGGAGTTGTGACCTTCTCCATGGCCCGGCGCGCCCTCTATCATCGGCGCCCGGTAGGCCACTCCCGGCTTCTGCGATGCCTTCGGAATACCGTCGATATCCGATCCAATGGCGATCACCGGGCTACCGGAACCCCAGGTAGCCGTCCACGCGGTGGGGATGCCGGAGACCCCCATCTCGATCTTGAAACCATTCTTGCGCAACAGGTCGGTTATGTACCTGGACGTTTCCACCTCCTGGAATCCCAGCTCGCCAAAGCTGAAGATCTGGTCGACCATCACCTGGGTGAGCTTGGCGTTGGCTTCCACCGCCGCCACTGCCCGCTCCTTCAGGGCAGCGATGCGTGGAGCGTCGGCGGGAATGGGAGGCGGGGGGGTGGAGTCGCCACGCTCCTGCGCGACGAGAGCGAGCGGCGCGAATAGGAGCGCGGCGAAGGGAGCGAGACGCATCTGGGCGCGGGGTGCGGGGTTGGACAGACGGCTGTGGCCTGCGGGGAAAGGCCGCGGCGAGGGGCTGATCGAGCGCGATCGCGATGCCAGACTGTAGCACCAGACGGGCCGGCCGTCGAGGGTTGGCGCCGCGCCGGCTACTCCGGCTCTACCATAAACTACGCCCGGAGTGACTGCATCGCTGCGCGCTGGCCGGGAATTAGGGTGAAGGCGACGGGGATCATCCACCCAGATGCTCCGTACGATCCGCTCTCCCGTGCAGTCTCGTGCCCCCGCCCCTGTGTGATCCGCGCAGCAGGGTGCCCCATGATGAAACAGTGTAGCTTGGACCGTCATGAAGCGAGGCGCACGGCATTCCCGTCCCGGCCAGGCATCATGCCGGCTCCATTCTCGCCCACGCAGCATTCGCCGGCGTCGGTGTCAACGATGATGACTCCCGTTGCGGCACCGTCGCCGTCGCTGACAATCTGGACGGTGGGTCACTCCACCCTGGAAATCGACGAACTGTTCGCCGTGCTCGACGCGCAGAGGATCGAGGCGGTTGCCGACGTCCGCCGGTATCCCGGCTCCCGGCGGCTGCCGCAGTTCCAGCAGGATGCGCTGTCGACTGCACTGCAGGGCCACGGAATTGCCTACTGGTGGATCCCTGCGCTGGGCGGTCGACGGCGGGTGGAGCCGGACTCCCCGAATACGGGCTGGCGCCATCCGGCCTTCCGTGGTTATGCCGATCACCTGGCCACACAGGAATTCGCTGACGGTCTGTTCGAGCTGCTCATGCTCGCCCTCGGGCTGCGCACGGCGATCATGTGTGCAGAAGTTCTATGGTGGCGCTGCCATCGACGCCTGATATCCGACGTGCTCACCATGCTCGGGGTCCAGGTGTTGCACATTCGCGGACTGGGAACCCCTGAAATGCACGAGATCAAGTCGCCGGCGCTGGTCGTCGACGGTCAACTCACCTATCCCGGTGACGACCAACTCCTCGCGGACGATCACCATGGCGATTGACCGATCGGATATACGGCTCGATACGGGCGGTACGGCAGGACCGGAGTGACGGCGGTGAAGCGACCCCCCTTCGATTCGCTCCTTGCGCCCGCCGGGGCTCCGCTCCGGATCCGCCCGAACCGCTGGGACTGGATCGCCCTCCCCATCCTTCTCGGGGTGGTCGTCGCAGTCATCCAGGGCGCGCGGCAGATGGCAGGGCCACTGGAGACGGTGACCCAGACGCCGATCTCCCTGGAACCGCGTTCGCTACCCGGCTACGCGCTGCTGACCACGCTGCGGATGTTCATCGCCATGGCCGCCTCCCTCGTCTTCACCTTCGTCTACGGAGCCGCCGCCGCCCGGAGCCGCAGGCTCGAGCGCGTCCTCATCCCGATCCTGGACATCCTGCAGTCGGTGCCCGTGCTGGGCTACCTGTCGTTCTCCGTGATCTTCTTCATGGCGCTCTTCCCCGGCCGCGCGCTGGGAATGGAACTCGTCGCCATCTTCGCCATCTTCACGAGTCAGGCGTGGAACATGGCGTTCAGCTTCTACCAGTCGCTCCGCACCATTCCGGAGGACCTGCAGGAGGCGGCCAGATCCTTCCGACTCACCGGCTGGCTGCGCTTCTGGCGCCTTGACGTGCCATTCGCCATGCCGGGGCTCGTCTGGAACATCATGATGTCCATGTCGGGGGGCTGGTTCTTCGTCGTCGCCTCCGAAGCCATCTCGGTGGGTGGACAGGAGGTCTTCCTGCCAGGGGTGGGCTCCTATGTGGCAGTGGCCATCGCCCGGAGCGACATGACGGCGATCATCTACGCCATCACCGCGATGTTCGTCGTCATCGTGCTCTACGACCAGCTACTCTTCCGGCCCTTCGTGGCCTGGTCCTCCAGGTTCAGCGTGGAGCAGATCGAGGCGGAGCGCGTGCCGCAGTCGTGGATGCTGCTCCTTTTCCGGCAGGCCCAGGCGCTCCGGAGGCTCATGCAGCCAGTTGGCGCGATCGGCAGACGCATTATCACCATCGGCGCACCAGCCAGCGATCCATCGCCACCGCGCACCTCCCGGAACGAGGCCCTTCGCGACATCGTCTGGCGGCTGGTCGTCGGCATCGCCCTGGTGGCGACCAGTTGGGCACTCGTCGACTTCCTCAGAGACGGCATAGCCTGGGTCGACATCCGGGAGACGGTGATCCTCGGCCTCTTCACGTTGGGTCGCGTCGTCGTGCTCATCGCCGTCGCCTCGATCATCTGGGTGCCCGTCGGAGTCTATGTGGGACGCCGGCCGTCGCTCGCCGAGAAGGTCCAGCCACTGATCCAGATCCTGGCGGCCTTCCCGGCCAACCTGCTCTTCCCGTTCTTCGTCATGGCGATCGTGCGGTACCAGCTCAACCCGGCGATCTGGCTCAGCCCGCTAATGATCCTGGGCACCCAGTGGTACATCCTCTTCAATGTCATCGCCGGTACACTGGCCTTCCCCGAAGATCTGAACCAGGCGTCCCGGAACCTCGGTGTCCGCGGCTGGCTCTGGTGGAAGAACGTGATGCTCCCGGGCATCTTCCCGTACTACGTCACGGGCGCCATCACCGCATCGGGCGGCTCATGGAACGCCAGCATAGTCGCCGAGATAGCCAGTTGGGGCGACACGACGTTGGTGACGCGAGGGCTGGGCGCCTACATCCAACAGGTCACCACCCTTGGTGACTACCCGCGCATCGTGCTCGGCATTGCCGTCATGTCGGCCTATGTCGTCCTCTTCAACCGAGCGGTCTGGCGACCTCTGTATGCGTTCGCCGAACGCCGCCTGCGAGTGGGTTAGTCATGGTACACAATGCTTCGGCAATTGCCAGAGAGCCTCAGCCGCCCTCGCCGGGCAGCGGCCCGATCGCCCAGCTCCGCGGTATCCGGAAGACCTTTCCGAAGGCCTCCGGCGGCGACCTGCTGGTGCTCGACGACATCAACCTCGATCTCAACGATGGCGAGATAGTGTGCCTGCTCGGCCGATCGGGTTCGGGCAAGTCCACGATGCTGCGCATCATCGCCGGACTCCTCAGCCCGACGAGTGGCGAGGTGCTGTTCGAAGGGAGGCCGGTACACGGGCCGGCGGCGGGGATAGGTATGGTGTTCCAGACCTTCGCCCTGTTCCCGTGGCTCACCGTGCTGAAGAACGTCGAACTGGGCCTGGAGGCGCTCGGCCTGCCGGCCGACGAGTCCCGCCAGCGGGCGCTCGCTGCAGTCGACCTCATCGGGCTGGACGGCTTCGAGTCGGCATACCCCAAGGAGTTGTCCGGCGGCATGCGGCAGCGAGTCGGCTTTGCCCGGGCCACCGCGATCCATCCACGGCTGCTCCTCATGGACGAGGCGTTCTCGGCGCTGGACGTGCTGACCGCCGAGAACCTCAGGTCGGAATTCCTCCAACTGTGGGGCGACGGAAGCCTGCCGATCCGTTCGGTGCTCATGGTTACCCATAACATCGAGGAAGCAGTGTTGATGGGCGACCGCATCGTAGTCCTTGGTATCAACCCGGGCCGGATAACGGACATCATCCCGATCTCCCTTGCCCGCCCTCGCGATCGCTTCGACCCCGTGCTCCGGGAGATGGTGGATTCCGTCTACGGTCAGATGACGGCACGCCCCATACCGCTTACAAGGCAACCGATACCGGCCACACTGCCAATTGCCGAACGTCTCCCGCGAGCACCGGTCAACAGGATGGCAGGCTTCCTGGCCACGCTCGCGAATTCCCCATTTGACGGTCGTGCCGACCTGCCCGACATCGACGATCTGTTCAACGCCACCCAGGGCGAGGTCTTTCCACTTCTGGAAGCGCTCCACCGATTCGGGCTCGCCAGGCTCGAGGCAGGCGACATCACGCTCACTGACCTGGGCCGTCGGTTCGTGGACTCCGACCTGGAAGGCCGCAAGACCATCTTCCGCGGTCAGCTATTGATGCAGGTGCCGCTGGCCTCGCACATCCGGAGCGTGCTGGACACGCGCCCCGAGCAGCGTGCGCCGCTGGTGAGGTTCCGCGTGGAACTCGAGGACCACCTGAGCGAACAGGACGCCGAGATGACCCTGCGCACTGTGATCGACTGGGGACGGTATGCGGAACTCTTCGCCTACGACGACGATGCAGAGGTATTCAGTCTCGAGAATCCGGAATGAGCTCCTGGACCTCCTGCTGACTGCCGACTGCCACGCATTCCCGGCCAGTCGTTATCCTGTCGGGTTCGCCCCGGGGTAGCCAGGGCGACCGGTGGTGGATCAGCCCGGCGACGCCCGCTCCGGCATTCGCTGCTCCGCCCGCCATGACTCGACCAGCGATCGGGCTATGCTGTCCGGCCGCGGAAGACAACGTTCGGCAGCATCGTCTCCCCACTCGCCAAAGGCATCGAGTTCAGCCGCCGTGAACCACCGCGCCTCGTCCAGTTCCTGCGGATCGAGGGTGATTCCGGACGTCGCGCCGCGGGCGCGGAAACCCACCATGAGGGAGGCCGGAAAGGGCCACGGCTGTGAACCATGGTACGACCAGGCATCCACCACCACGCCGGTCTCCTCCATCACTTCTCGCGCTACTGCCTCCTCCAGGCTCTCGCCTGGCTCCACAAAGCCCGCCAGGGTGGAATAGACGGCGCGTGGCAATCGAGCGTGACGGGCCAGGAGACAACAGGCCGGTTTACCGCCCTCGGCTGGGCGCTCGACGAGCATGATCACCGCCGGATCCGTGCGCGGGAATGCCTCCGTACCGCACTGCGCATTGGTGCATTGGCGCACGTGGCCGGCGCTGACACTCCTCGTCGCGCTGCCGCAGACGCCGCAGTGGAGGTTCCGGCGGTGCCAGGTGAGCATGCCACGGGCGTATGCCATGATCGCCGCCTCGCCGATGGACACCGACGGTCCGATCCGGCGCAGATCGTGGAAAGTGCCCTGGCCGGCAACGGCGACTGCCTGCTCCTCGTCAAGCGCCGAAAGGTCGACCGCGAAGAGCGGGCCGGTCAACTCGTCCATGCCCAGGAAGACCCAGTTGAACGTAGCCGCGACCAGCGGCGCGACGCGGGGCGCCCCGAGTGACGGAATGTCACAGAGCGTGACGGCCAGATCCTCGCCCTTGGCGTCGAGTTCGTGAACCAGGTTGCGATCGTGCCAGACAGGTACGACGCGAGCGGAGGGGTCGGCCATCATGGCCGCTACCCAGTCCGGGTCGCGCCGATGCACACCGCCGCGATCCAACCGGCTGCCGGAGTACTGGAAGGATGGCATGGGAGAGAATTTAGTGCCGTGGGAGGAGGTGGCCAGACTCACTCACCAGTGCAGCGTCCGGGACTCCACCGGAACGTCGGGATCTGTTATCTTTACAGGATGGAACCGGAAATTCGCATCGGCGACGAGTTGCCCGCCGACCAGCGGGGCATGCCAGTCGTGGCAGCCCTCGGCGGTTTTCTCCTGCTCATCATCGGCTTCATGGCGGTGACCACGGCGGTCATCCTGGGCATGCGCCTCCTCGACCGGTTGAGCTGAGTCTGGCCCGTCCCGTGCGGTCATTGGGCTCCCCCCCCGAGCGAGGAGGTTCCGACATGACCAGGTGCGAGGTGTGCGGCAACGACTACTATCTGGCCTTCCAGGTCGTTGCGGCCGGCACGAGCCACACCTCTGACAGTTTCGAGTGCGCCATTCACCGGCTTGCCCCCGTCTGCGCGCATTGCGGATGCAAGGTCATCGGCCACGGCATCGAGGCGAATGGTACCTTCTACTGCTGCGCCCACTGCGCACGTCAGGAAGGGGCCACGAGCATCGTCGACAACGAAGCGCACGCATGAGAAGAGGGCGGTCACAAGGGTACTCCCCTGATGACCGCCCCTCTCCATTCCGACTCCTGTTTCCGGCCTCCGACCACCTGGATCACTTCTGCCGGGGTTCAGTCTCCCCTGCACTCAACTGCCCTGGCTGCAACTCCCCAGGTCCAAGTCTCCCTCGGGTTCAACTGCCCTGGATGCGTCCGGGGTGGCCTTTCCCGGTCTCGGTCTCTGCCTCGGCCTCCACTTCCAGCTCCACTTCTGCTTCTTCCTCCTCGTATTCCGCCTGATCCTCAGCCGGAATCTCGCGTGGGGCGAGCGATGGCAGCAGCCAGTGGCGGGCCTCGTCGGTGAGGTCGTCGACAGGGATGCGCATCGGTTTCATGGAGACGAATCGCAGGAGCACCGTGTTGCCCTTCACCAGGGCGCAGATCACTTCGCTGTGGTGGATTCGAAGGCGTGGGGTAAGGGTTACCAGCATGGCTACAACCTCGGCGTGAGAACGTCCTGCGCCGCCATTACTGACCCGGAGGGTCAGTCCGCGGCACCCGCACGGCCACCACCCGGAACGGAATGGCGTCGCGCGGCCTACATGCAATATAAGCCGAACGGAACCCGAAGCAGGGGCCTTGCGTTGCCCCTCGCATCCTGTTACGGCAAGGCTGGAGACACGGTGTCGACCATGCGCTGGAGGGCCCACAGCCCTAACTTGAAGTGAGCGCCGGCCTTCCTCATCCACGGTCCCGCCCGATGTCAACTGACTACCAACTCCGTCCCACCCGCTACTGCCGTGCCTGTGGCGCCAGCGTCGACGCCGACGTCGTGGCCTGCACGAAGTGTGGGACGATCCAGAGTCTGGCGCTGATGACCATCGAGTCGGAGAAAAGAATTGTGCCGACGCTCGCCCTCTGCGTCTTCTTCGGCTTTCTGGGTGTCCACCGGTTCTATGTCGGAAAGGTTGCCACCGGCATGCTCCAACTCCTGACGCTTGGCGGGCTGGGTATCTGGGTCATGGTGGACATGGTGCTGCTCATCGTCGGGGCGTTCCGCGACGGGGAGGGAGGCCGTCTCACGGAGGGGGTCTGACCATGCATGGCGGGTCGGATATCCAATCGGCTTTCCCCGCGCCCAC
>CALCHX010000177.1 GCA_937906875.1 uncultured Gemmatimonadota bacterium
CCCTTCACCTCCGACAGCCAGCGTCACCCCACCAGCAGCCGGCCCACGAGCCACCAGCTCGGTGCCTGCCTGCAGCAGGGTATGCTCGTTCTGGTAGAAGCCCGGATCATCGCGCCTGAGCGTGAAGCGGTCGTCATGCCGGCGCCCGCTGGTCGTCGCCGACAGGGACCAGCCGTCGGCGAGCGGCGCTTTCCAGCGTAGTGCCGCCGTGCCCGACCTGGTGCGCTCATGCGACGGCTGTGGGGCGTAGAAATCGGCAGCGCCAAAGTCACGCACTCCCACCCCCAGGTCCAGCGATAGCGTTCCTGTGCCCACAGCCCGCGCGGCGCTCGCCCGCGCCTGGGTCACCCGATAATCGGTGTCCGCCCGATGCCCGTCGGAGCGTTCGTGCTCCACACCGAGCGTCAGCCCCGAGCCCGGCGAACCCCGAGTGAGGGTGCCGGCGAGGCCGGCTGTGCCGAAGCTTCCGCCGCGTCCGGAGGTCGTTCCAGCCAGCCCGGCCCGGGCGGTGGCACCGCCGCGCGTAACGATGTTCACCACGCCACCAACAGCGTCGGGTCCGTAGATGGCCGAGCCGGAGCCGCGCAGAACTTCCACCCGCTCCACGAGGGCCAGCGGGACAGCGAGATCGAGATCGAAGTGCCCGGTCTGATCGTCACTGACGCGCACACCGTCCACGAGTACGACCACCTGCTCGAAGCTCGAGCCCCGAATTGCGAGGTCGGCCTGTGCGGCCGACCTTGGCATGAGGTCCACGCCAAGCCCCCAACCCACCACATCGGCCACCGACCTCGCCGCCCGGCCATCGATCTCACGGCGATCCATCACCGTCATGCTGCGCAGCGCCTTCGCCGATGTGTCGACCCGCGATGCGACGTTCACGTGCGCCGTGTCCAGCCTCTGCGCCACCGGAACCTGGGCCGCCAGGGTGAGAGGGATCGTGTGGACAAGGGCGGGCAGCAGCAGGCGACGTAACAGTGGAAGCATCGGAGGTTGGCGGAAGCGGCAGATCAGGGTGAGTGGAGTTGGCGAATCGAGGATGACGATCACGGGGCCTGTCGTCCTCGACGTCCAACGCTAAACACCCAGCGCCCGTCGCGCCTGCCGACGTCGAGCCAGTTTCCAGATGCCCCGTGTCATCAGCACTGCCAGGACGACACCCGCCCACAGCAGCGGCGCCAGGTGAGCCCCCAGGAACACATGGGTGGTGAGATAGAGCGAGGAGACGACGAGCGTCATCGCTGCCACCAGTGAGCCATATCGGGTGAACTCCCGAAAGCTGACGTGGACACCGGCGCGTTCGGCAATCCCGAGTGCCGTGACATTGGCCGATGCACCTACGGCTGTGCCGTTGCCGCCCAGGCAGGCGCCCAGGGCCAGAGCCCACCAGAGGACAGAGGCGTCTCCAGGCAACTGGGCAGTGAGCCGGTGGACGATCGGTATCATCACCGCCACGAATGGAATGTTGTCAACGATAGCCGATGCACAGGCGCTCACCCAGGCGATGAGGAGGGCGGCGAAGAGGAGTGTGGCCAGGGAGCCGAGTCCCAGCCAGGCACTGCCCTCGCTCACCACCCTGCCGAGCCCGACCGCCAGGGTATCGATGAGCCCTGTCTGCACCGCCGCGCCAACAGCTATGAACAGGAAGCCGAAGAAGGAGAGAGTCGGCCATTCTATCTCATGCTCGATGACTTCCAGCACACCGTGCCGTCGCTCCTCGTCGTTCGGGAGGCGTCGCCGCAGGTAGAGAACATCCTGCACCACCAGCATCGCCCCGGCGCCGATCGTGGCCGGGACCGACGTCGGCATGCCGGTCAACCCATGGGTGAAGAATCCGAGGAAGACGAACGCACTGATCCAGAGCCCCCAGCGCAGGAGTAGCGGGTCGGTGATCGGCGGCACCGGCACCTTGTCGCCAGCGGAGCCGGTCGCGGCCCGGGCAGCCGCGAAGTCGTGGCTGAAGTAACGCACCGAAAGGGCCGGCAGCATCAGCGCCATCAGCATCACCGGCGGCGCCAGGTTTGCCAGGAACTCCACAAAGGTGAGGTTTGCACCCGACCCGATCATGATGTTGGGCGGGTCGCCGATGAGCGTGGCGGTGCCGCCGATGTTGGAGGCGATGACAACCGGCAACAGGTAGGCGACCGGAGCGACGCCAATGCTGCGCGCCATCTGCAGCGCCATCGGCGCGATGAAGATCACAGTGGTGACGTTGTCGGCGAACGCCGAGAGAAGTGCGGTCGCGCCAATGAGCATGACGAGCAGGAGACGCGCATCGCCGCCGGCCACGGCGAGGATACGGGCTACCGCCCAGGCGAAGACTCCCGTCTGTTTGAGGACACCAACGATGGCCATCATCGCGGCAAGCAGGAACAGGACGTTGAAATCGAGCGCCTGTGTGGATTCACTGAAGCCGATCAGGCGGAGCGGCGTGAGGTAGGTTATTCCCCAGATGATGGCGACTGCACCGATGACGACGAGCAGCCTGTGGACTCTCTCCAGCGCGAGCAGCACGAAGACGGCGACGATGATCAGGCCGACGGTCGCCTGCGACAGCGGATCGGTGGTGGACGCGGGCCCGACGTGTCCACCCTGAAAGGCGAACAGCGCCAGCGGGATCAGTTGCAGCGGCGTACCGGGCATGAGGCTGCCGTTGGGGTGAGGGGTGATGCGCTTGCCAATGCTCTCCCTCGCGCCATAATCATGAAGCGCGAAGTCCCGCCATGTCATCCGTATCCGACCAGAACCGTCGAGCTCACATGAGATGCACTCCGAAGTCGGCCACCGCTTTCTGGTCGGCTGTCGTCCTTCTCGCCCTGGTCACGCTTCCAGCTACCGCGCCTGCCCAGAGCTTCAGCGGTACGGGGCAGCAGGCCACTGAACTGTTCCCCCTTGCCGCAGGTCTGGCCGTCTTCGAGTTCACCTACGCGGGCGAGGCGCCGTTCGTCGTGCAATTGTTGGACACCGATGGGAAAATGGTCGGTGAGGTGGCCCGCGCCAGTGGCCCTTCCAGCGGCTCGCGGGCAATACGCATCGATCGCAACGGACGATACCTGCTGGATGTGAGCGCGACCGGAGCGTGGACGATAAGGTTGCGTGGTGACAGCGGTGCCACCGGCTCCGACCCTGAGCGGAGAGCAGCCGGAGTGGCGAGGCCCGATAGCGCCAGCGGCGGCGAGGCAGTGAACGCCGCCCTCCAGAAGGGACGCACCGCGGGCATCGCGGCGGCCGGCAAGTTGAACGCCGGCTGGGGGCTGCGCGGGCTCCTGGGGGGCACCCTGGCGGGACCGATCGGCCTCGGTGTCGCCGTCCACTACGCCGGCCGGAGCAGCATCGATGCGCCACCGCCACCAGCTCCGGCGGACGCCGTGTTCAGCAAGGGCTTCCGGGAGGGATACGAGACCCGGATGCGCGCCAACCGACGCAAGTCGGCATTCGTGGGAGGCATGGTGGGGACAGCCATCCTCACCGCCGCCCTCATCCATTTCATCGACATCAGCGGCAGTGGCAGCGGCACGCCGGGCAATGGTGGCAGTGGTGGGAACCCGCCCGATCTCGGGATCGTGAGGTAAGCCATTCGCCGCCCGATCCGTGCCACACCGGAGGTAGCGTTCCGGCGTGGCCAGGCGAGCCGCCACCTTCCGCCATGGTGGCAGTCACGGTCGCATTACGTATGCGCGGGTGCGATCACCTCCCCTGGCAGGGACGTGGCTGCGCGAAGGAACGACAGGTAGCGATCGGGGCCGGGAAGAAGATCTTCCCGGCCCCCTTGTTCACGTCGTGCTGTCTGCTGACTGCGCCCTCAGCAGGAGCCGATGATATGGCAGTTGGCCCGGATCTCCCGGTCCGTGATCGGGAAGAGCGTTCCGGGGGCGAGGACGGCGTCAGAGGTGTCCAGCCACCGCGGATCCCTGATCTTGAAGCGATACATGTCGAGCAGGCGACGGCCCTGCAGGAAGAGGTTCACCCGACGCTCATGAATGAGGATGTCGCGCGCCGGCACCTGATCAGCGAACGGAGCCTTCCCACTCAGCTCACGCACCGCGTTGATCTCCGACTTGAAACCCACCATGTCACTCGCGGCGAGTGCCGCTTCAGCCAGGATCAGATGGAGTTCACGCGCCGAGAGGATTGTCAGCGGCGGATAGAGCTCGGTCGATGAGGCGAGCATCCCGAGGCTGGTCAACTGCGCCAGCAGGGTAGCATCCGCAGTATTGTCGATAGGATCCTTCAGCGCCACGGCGGTCACGCGAGTCTTCGGCGTGTTGGGCACGCCGTAGGTGGTATCCACCCGGAACTCCTGCCGCGAGTTGATCCACGAACCGATCTGGTTGCTGACGGTGGACGCGGAATAGGTGAACCGGTACTTCCAGTCCGGGCTCACCATGGCCAGGGCGGCGCTCGCGTCGGCCACCGCCGCCGCGCTCGTGACCAGCGGGTTCGCTGGAACGGTGCCGATCGGATCCAGCGATGTCCAGACGGCTCGTGCATGATGAGCACGCGCCCGGCCGGCCAGCAGTGTCGCCTCCATATCCTTGTTGCCGGTGGCCCTGGCGATCGCGATACCCTTGGTGAAGTACTCGATCGCCGTGTCATACAGCTTGCCCATGTTGGCCGGCCCGATCGGCGGGGCTGCCGTCCTGCGATCGGATATGACGAAGTCATTGAACCAGTCGGGGATCACGCTGTAGATCAGCCCGCCGTACAGGTAGCTGCGAGTGAGGAGGTTGCGATTCCTCAGCTCACCGGCTGCATCGTGGCCTTCCAGCAACCTGATGGCCTCGTCGGCCATGAAGCGGCCCTCGTTGAACGATGGCACGCCCTCGTTGTCGGTGAACTCATTGGCCGGGTTGGAAACGAAACCGTGATCGAGTTCGTTGCCGGCATCGTAGGTCCCGATCCAGGTGAGTTCATCGCTCGGAATGGCCGCGGCGAGAAGCATGTCCGCGTATCCGCGCGACACCGTCGCCTCAGCGCCGTTCACTGCCGCCACCGCGCCAGTGGGCACATCGAGTGCTTCCTGCGACAGGTCGTTCGGGTTCTTGACGTCGAAGACATTGCTGCAGCCGGCAACACCGAAGGCGAGCGAGATGGCCACCGCGCCCGTTCCGAGCACCGTTCGGGAGCGCGACATCCGGTGGGTCGACGCTGGCATGGTTGGTCTGGTCATTGGAGAGTGTCTCATGCCTAGAATCCGAAGGTTGCGGAGAGGGTGATGCGGCGCGGGATTGCGAAGCCCCATCCGTCGATGCCGGCGAGGAAGTTGTTCGCCTCCTGATCAGAACCCGGATCGCGGCCGCCAATGACGTTGATCTCGGGATCGATGCCGCTGTACTTGGTCCAGAGCGCGATGTTCCGGCCAGCCAGGGTAAGCGTGAGGTTGCCCAATCGGAAGCGGTCGATCACGCTGTTCGGTACCTGGTAGGAAAGGCTGAGCTCACGCCAGCGAACGAAATCGGCGTCCTCGATGGCATTCAGCCGGTCCTGTGGAGACAGCGCAGACATCTCCGTTCCCCACAGGCGAGCAGCGTCAACTCGCTGCTCGGCCGTGCTGGCCGGGTTCATGATCGTGCTCTCCAGCTCTGCCGCCTCACGAATGTTGCGCCCGATGGTGGCATGCGAGCGCCGGAACTCGTCGGTCAGGTTGTGAACCTGGAGCCCGGTCTTGTACTCGAACGTCGTGGAGAGGCGGAAGTTGCCGAGGAAGGAGAATGTTCCGCCGAATGCACCAGCCCAGTCTGGCAACGGCTTGCCCAGATAGTTCACCAGCGGATCTCCATCTATGCCAGGCTGGAGCACCGTACGGATCGTCTCGACGGAGCGTGGCTGGCTGAAGAAGGCCAGCAACTGGTCGCGGCTGTCGGACTTGCCGTCGCCATCGGTGTCAATCGGGTATTCGCCGGCCACCAGGAGCGGTCCGAAGAAGGCACCGGGAGCGTAACCTTCCCGGATCCAGTTGCCGTAGCGGAAGTAGCCCGGCTTGATTGGCGGCGCGCCACCCAGGCTCTTGACGTTCTGCTTCAGATATGCCGTGTTGGCGAAGAAGTCCATGGAAGCGCGCTCGGTGGAGAAGATGGATCCGGTGAGCCCGACCTCCAGGCCGTTCGACGTCATCTCGCCAGCGTTCACGAGCTGCGGGTTCTGGAAGCCGCCGGAACTCACGAACTGCTGGTTGATGAGCAGGTCCTTCACATCGCGCCTCCAGTACGTCACCGCCAGGGCAAACCTGTTCTCCAGGAAGCCCATGTCGAAGCCGGTCTCGAACTCAGTCGAGACTTCGGGCTTCAGGTCCGGGTTGCCGAGGTTGCTCGGCTGCACACCGGCGCCGGTCGGCGAGGTCAGCGGCCTGAAGGTGGTGAACTTGGCGAACGCGCCTGGCTGCAGCCCCGACTTTCCGATTGCCGCACGCAGACGCAACTGTGACAGCGCCGTGCTGCTCCAGAATGACATGTCACTCGGGACGAGCGAGACGCTGACTTTCGGGTAGAAGGCACCACCGGCGCTCTCACCGAACGCGCTGTGCTTGTCGTAACGTCCGCCAAGGGTGACGAAGAGGTAGTTGTCCCAACCCAATTGCTCCTGCGCGAACACGCCACCGGCCACCTGGTTCTCGCGCTGCTCGAACACGGTCGGATCGGCGCCCGCGCTGATCACCTCCAGTCCGGGTCCGGCAAAGCGGGCGCCCGTACCTCCGGCCCGATTCGTCTGCGTCAGGAAGGCCTGGGCGCCGAGCACGAACGCCGAGCTGATACGCTCTGTAAGATCGTCATTCCAGCTCGCCTTGGTGTCGAAGGTGAGCTGGCGCTGGGTGCGGTTACGCACCGTACGCGTGCCTTCGGGCGTGCCGGAAGCCAGGCCGTCCACGTTCCAGCCATACGGAATGAAACGCACGTTCTGTTCGTTCACCTGGTCCACACCCAACGTCACTTCCAGGTTCACGGTCTCCATCGGCGCGTACTGGGTGCCGATGCTGCCGGCAAAGTGCTGCGTGTTCTGCTCGGTATGCCGGTTCATCATCTCACGCATGGAGCCGAACGACGGTACCGCACCCGACGGATTGGATTCGTTGGCGCGCTCCGGCTTGCTGTTGATCAGGTTGGAGATGGTGCCGGCGATGTTGTTGTTGTTGTCCGGTACTTCCAGATAGCTGTCGATGTACATCGTGTTCACTCGCACCTGGACCTTGTCGCCGGGTGCGAACGACAGATTGGCGGCTCCCTGACGCTTCTTGTTGACATCCTGCACCTGCGTCAGTCCCGGCGCGGCGCCACCGAAGCCATTGTTCTGGAACGGGCCGTCCTCGCCGAGGTAACGGCCGGAGACGAAATAGGTGACCTTCTCGTTGCCGCCGTTGACGGAGAGAGAGTAGTCTCCTGTCTGGCCGGTCTCGAACAGCCGCGGGAACATGTCGACCTCGAAGACCTGGAACGGCTGCAGCCCCGGCTTGTTCCAGAACGTCGCCAGCCGATCAGCCTCCGCCTGCGTGCGGGCGAACCCGGCATGATGCTTGTAGCGATCTTCGGGATAGTTCGAGAAGCTCTGCTCGGCCTTGAGTGTCCAGCGCGGCGCACCCGCGGAACCCTTCTTGGTGAAGATCTGGATGACGCCATTGGCGGCCTGTGTGCCGTAGAGGGTGGCGGCGGCCGATCCCTTCAGCACCTCGATGCGATCGATCGTGGCCGGATCGATGTCATCGAGACGCGACGGGCTGCCTCCACCCTGACCCAGGCCGCCCATTCCACCACCGTTGTCGATCCGGATTCCGTCGACGTAGATGATCGGCTCCTGGCTCTGCGTCAGGCTGGAGCCACCACGGATACGGAGCTTGGTCCCCTCGCCGGCGACGCCACCGGTAGGGATCGCGGATACTCCCGGCTCCCGGCCCTGTAGCGCCTCGGACAGGTTCGAGATCGGCGCATCAGCCAGGGCCTCGACGCTGATGCTCGCCACGGTGTTGCCGAGCTTCTTGATCTGCGTCGCCTGCCCGGCACCCGTCACAACCACCGCATCGAGCGACATGGCCGCCGTGGTCATCTCGAAGTTCAGCGTCACCGTGTCGCCGGCGGTAACCGTAACGGTACGCGTGGGGCTGCTGTAGCCGAGAGTGCGTACCCGCACCTCGACCTGCCCCACCGGCACGTTGGGTAGTACATAGGCGCCGGAAGAGTTGGTCATGGTGCCCAGGCGCGGCGTCTGGATGAACACCTCGGCGCCAGGGAGCGGTCTGCGGGAGGCCGTCTCCACGACGGTCCCACGCACCGTTCCCGTAGCCTGGGCCCGCAACTCCGTTGCTCCACCCATGCAGAGGGCGAGTGAGAGCCCAACCGTACCTTGCCACCACCGAGCGCGAGCTCCGGTGATCTTCACCCTGTCTGGCGACAAGCCAGATCTCACCAAGTACTTCATCTTCGCACCTTCCGCGTGCAGGGGATGAACGTGGTGGGCAACCACGTACGCTTGACTCCGGACCGGAGGAGCCGGCACGGCCATCGTGTCGCCACTCACGTGAGAGTGGCGGCAGTCGAATCGCCGATGATGGCACGTGAAACGCCGCTCCACAAGGAGTCCGGCTTACATTGTTTTACAGTTGGTTCGCAGAGTATCAAGCGAACCCGAGCATGTTGTAAGGGGAGAGAGGTCACTGTCAGTTCCGTCTCCCCGAATGGCCACATTTTCTGCCAACCTGCGCTCGGACCACTCGCGACTTTCCCGACCAGTCAGCGCCCCGCATCCATGTCATCCTCCTCCGACCGCCTGGCAGCCTTTCGACGTACTCGAGGCCGCCTTCCCCGACGCAGATCGCGCATCGTACGCGCACGAGGCCTCGACTTCGCCGTGTGGACCACGCCCCACGTGGAAGGGACGGTGCCACTGGTCTCAATCAATGGTGGCCTGATCTTCGACCACGCCTCCCTCTGGCCCAGCCTCGCACCGCTGGCAACCGGCCGCCAGCTCGTCTTCTTCGATCAGCGGGGGCGCGGCAGGAGTCAGCCGCCACCGGGCGCACGCGCCGCGCGAGTGGAGCACGATGGTGCCGACGTGAAGGCGCTACGCGAGGCACTGGGGATCGAGCGGTGGGACGTCCTGGGCCATTCGTGGGGAGGCGGCATCGCAATCCTCGGCGCTTCCCAGGACCTGGTCGGCACCAGGCGCGTGGTACTCGTCGACTCGGTCGCGCCAACGAGCTGGTGGCTTCCGCTCATGCACGACATCGCCCTCAACCGCCTCAGTGGTTCAGACCGCGAGGCGCTTGCCGCGCTCGATCCACATGCGCTCGCCCAGCCCGATCCGGCGGTGCACAGCACCTATGCGCGCGCATTCGTGCCGGCCTGGTTCGCCGACAGTTCGCTGGCGCCGCAGTTCCTTCCTCCCGTGGTCGAGGAAGTCACCGGAGTGCACGTGGCTGCCCGCCTCAGGCGCGATGGCTACGACTGGCGCGACCAGGTTCGTGCCCTGGACCGCCCCACGCTCGTCATATACGGCGAACGTGACGCACTACCCCGTCAGACCGCGGAGGAACTTGTCGCCCTGCTCCCGCAGGCGACGCTGCGGACCATTCCGGAAGCGGGCCACATGCCCTATCGGGAGCGTCCGGAGCTGTTCTTTCCGATCGTTGAGTCGTTCCTCGACGAACCAGGTCCGACCGGGCAGGGCGGCTAGAACAGAACGCACAGACACGCAGTACCGTCCACCGCCGACCTCCGGCGGTGGCGCGCGACCGTCACCTCCACGCGATCCGCGAATGCGTCGCCCTTCGTCAACCAACTTCGCACTCTGCGTCATCGCGCTGGTTGCGGGTGCTACCGTGCTGCCAACAGTGCTCCACGCCCCAGCCGTCTCTCGGGATGAGACGCTCCGGGCGAGCAGCGCCGCGGCGACAATGGCCGACGACCCGCCCACCATGATGCGCACGGTGCTGGACGGGCTACGGGCAATCGGGGCGACTGCGATCGGCACCGGCGTGGCGGTGAGCCGCGGCGGCCCTCCGACGGTCAGCGTCTCCATGGCATCTGACTCCGCTGCGATCGCCATCGGCACCACTCCCGCCTTCGCGGTGGGCGACGCGGCGACCGCAAGGCTTCTCGAGGAAGAGGGGCCGGGCACTTACATAGACGAATTGCTGCGCGTGGACGGCGCCCCTCTCACGCGCTGGCCCGCCCGGGGCGACGTACCGGTCACGTACTGGATCCAGCCCGGCGCCGGTCTCGAGGGATATGTGCCGGACAACCGCAGGCGTGTGGACGAAGCGTTCGCCGCCTGGGGCCGGACCGGCATCCCGCTCCACTTCTCCGCCATCGCCGATTCTGCCCGGGCCGACATCCACGTGGTCTGGACGCCGCGCTTCAGCGAACCCATAAGTGGCAAGACGAGGTGGATTCACGACCGCCGCGGCTGGATTCGTGGTGCCCGCGTGACTATCGCCCTGCACCGCTACACCGGCGAACCGTTGAGCGGGGAGGCATTGCACGCGATCGCGCTACACGAGGTCGGGCACTCGCTGGGCCTGGACCACACCTCCGATGCCGCCAACGTCATGGCGCCACGCGTTCGGGTGCGCGACCTGTCCGACGCCGACAGGGCCACCGCGCGCCTGCTCTACCGTCTGCCACCCGGGCTCCGTCGGTGAGTCGCCGGGGCGATCTCGTCCCCATCGCCCTGCTCGCGCTACTTGCCACCTTCGTAGGGGTACAGGTGGCTGGCGCCCGCGCTTCGCGTGCGGACGCGGCCGCCACCCTCGTCGAGAGTGATGAGCGCCCTGCCGACAGGTCCGATGTTCCGCCCGACTCTGCCGACCGGAGCTACGTGCTGGCCCGCCTCCTCGCCGATGGACCCGGCACCTACATCGACGCCATCGTGGCGGTCGATTCCATGCTCCGCCGCTGGCCCCTGGACGACCGGAAGCCACTGCGTGTCTGGGTGCCCACCTCATCATCGATCATGGGCTGGAGCGCCGAGCAACCGGACGCCGTGCGAGGGGCATTCCGTGCCTGGGAGCACGAGCTTCCCGTCCAGTTCACGTTCGTCGAGGACTCGGCCGATGCGCAAGTAAGCGTGAGCTGGGTGTCACGCCTTGGCGGTGAGCAACAGGTCGGCAACAGCTCGCGCAGCTACGACGCTGCCGGCCGTATCCTTCACGCCCACATAGCGCTCTCCGTCCTCGGCCGCGATGACCGTCCGCTGCCGGCACAGACCGCCCGCATAGCCGCGCTTCACGAAGTGGGTCATGTGCTCGGCCTGGAGCACTCCCCCGACCAGCGCGACGTCATGGTGGCCCGATACGACGGTCAGGCCGTCGGCCTGAGCCGCGCCGACGTGGCAACGGCCCGCCTGCTCTATGCGCTGCCGAGTGGGCCTCTGGGACGATCCGCAGTGAGGGATTGAAGCCTATGTCGGCGCCGCCGGGAGGCACCACCCTGGCACCCCGAGTTCGGTGCCACCTGCCGCATCGGGGCCGGCGGCGCACCCTCCGTCACCATCTCATCTCGGCAGACACCGGCCGCCCCGAGCGGACCAGCTCGATCTTCAGCAGGCCGTCGGTCTGGGCCTGCAATATCCTGAAGAAGTCCACCGGCGCGTCCAGTTCCACGCCGTCGGCGCGCTGGATGACGTCGCCCTCGCGCAGGCCGGCCCATTCCGCCGGCGTGCGCGGCGCGACCGACAGAACATAGAGTCCGCCACTCACGCCGAGCGACTCCCCGAGCGCCGCCGTGATGCGCATGAGTTCAGCACCGGCCACGGCGAGCACGCTGGGGCTGCGACGGAAGAGGTAGCTGATGGGGCTGGGCGCGGCCGACTCGCCCCGCCAGACGCGCGACGTGGCCAGCGACTGGCCTTCGTCGACCCGCGCGGCGCGCGAGACTGCCGCCAGCGCGGCCGCCTCGGCAGCAGCGGAGGAATGGACGCTCGCTGTGACCGGAGCGTCGGGCGACACCGCGTACAACCGTACCCGAGTGCCCGGCGAGAAGCTGACTGGGCGGACGGTGATGGCGACGGTCAAATCACGGCGAACGCCATCGCGCTCAACGCGTACAGGCACTCTCGTGCCAGGCCGCAGCACGCTGCGCAGATCCAGCGCCTGACCACGCAGATCGGTGCCGCTGATGGAGATCAGGCGGTCACCAGCGATCAGCCCGGCGCGGGCCGCCGGACTTCCCGGCTCCACCGAGACCACTCGCGGATAATCGGCGGAAATGAGGACGCGGCCGTCGCCCCGTTCCGTTGACGTGCCCAACGTCTGAACGTTCACGCCAAACCAGCCCTGTGGAGCAGCGGAGCTGCGCTCGAGCCGCCCTTCGACCTTGCGGAAGTCGACACCTTCCTGGAGCAACCTCAGCCGCTGCTCCAGGAGTGCCGTCGATCGCTGCATCATGGCCAGCGAGTCCAGAACCGGTACGCTCGCTGGTCGGTCGGCCAGCGAGGCCAGGAAGCGCTCCAGCCTCGACCGCGCTTCCCCGGCCTGCCGAAGCACTGTTTCAAGCTCCTCGGACTGGGTCTGCGTAGCTGGCGTTCTCACTCCCGAACGAGTAGCCTGGGCGGCCGTCGGCACGGCGCTCGTGGCTGCCATGGCGCCGACGGCAAGAAGGGCGAACAGAGTCCGCTGTGGAAGTCGCCCGTGCGGGATGGGATCGGACATTCTCGACTGGGCTGTCATTCTCTAGAACCGGCTCAACTGGACGTCGCTGGGAAGGGCCATGGCAAGCGACCGCAGGGTGGCCTCGCGCGCGCCGAGCGATGCCAGGTAGTACTGGTTCAGCACCTGATCGTGCGGACTCTCCATCAATGCTGCCCTGGTCAGCGCCGCTACCTCATCCATGACAGCCAGCCGCCGCTCGTAGACTTCCGGCGGATCCACTCCCAGTTCGGAAGAGGCCGACGAGGCCAGGAAGGCAGTTGCCATCCGGTAGTCGCGTTCGGCACGGCTGAGGATGGCCATTGCCTCACTGCTGGAGGCGGGCTGCGGAGCACTGTCGGCCAGGATGGCGGCGACCCGGCGGGTCGCGTCGGCGTCACCGCCGGCCAGACCTGGAAGGAGCGAGGCCCCAGCGCTCAACCGCCCGCCCGCAACTCCCCCCGCCATGAGCAGCGTGGCCGCGGCAGCGCGCCAGGCCCACCTGGCCGGCGTAGTGCGCGGGCGCCGGCCGCGCCGACGGTCATCGAGCGACCGCACACCGTCGACCGCGGTGGCCTTCCCCATCAAGCCTTCCCGCTCCAGGGCGACGCCAAGCGTGGCCCAGTCAGTGAGCGGAGCACCGGACGTCGCCATCGCGCGGCCCTCCGCGGCCGCCGCGATGAGCGAGCGATAGGCTCTGAGCTCGCCTCGACAGCGTGGACAATCGGCCAGGTGCGCACCCTCGGGCTGCCGCGGGATCAAACCGTCGGCAAGCTCGGCCAACCTCTCATCGGGGAGGTGGAAGTCGGCCAGCGGGGCGCCCGGGTCAGCAGATGGAGGAAGCATGGTTCGGCAGCGAGAATCGCAGGTTGTATTCGGAAGAGGTGGTGGCAACGTCGCCCGGATCGGGGTCGGGCTGGCGATGGTGAGCGAGCAACTTGCGGAGGCGAACGCGAGCCTTGAAGAGTTGTGATTTCGAGCCGCCAGCAGTGATGCCGAGCTCGGCGGCGATCTCCTCGTGCGTGTAACCCTCCACGTCATGGAGAAGGAAGACGGTCCGCGCTCCGGTGGGAAGCTGGGCGACCGCTTCGTCGATGCTGGCAGCGAGGAGCGCCCGGTCTCCCTCCGGCTCCACCGAGGCGCTGTCCTCGGTGATCTCCGTCTCGATGCGATCCAGACGGCGCGATCGACGCAACGCATTGAGTGTCCGGTTGACAGCGATACGATGCACCCAGGTGGAGAACTGGGCCTCGGCGCGATAGCTGGGCAGGGCGCGGAAGATCTGGATCCAGACGTCCTGCGCGGCATCCGCTGCCTGATCCGGATCGGCCACCATCCGACGCACCACGGCGTCCACCACCGGACCGTACTGCGTCCAGAGTGTCCGCATGGCCCGTTCGTCCCCCGCACAGGCGAGTCGGATGATCTGCGTGTCGGCGTCCATGGTCCATGAAATATGTCACGCGGAATGTCGGGAAGGTTGCCCCTGACAGTGACAATTGCGTGACCTCCTGCCCGAACTCTCGTCTTGACGATGACACGCACCACGTCCTTATTGGCTGGGACAGGTGCGCCGAGCCAGCAGGCTCGCGTACCCCAGCGAGATAGCTCACCTCAGGAACCCTGCGCCGATCACAGGGTAGGTTGACTGGGGAGCCAGTCATGTCTATCGCCTCGCTGGCGGTAGGTGGTAAAGCCGTGGTCATGTGAATGGGCGCCTGGCGCCCGTCGTGGCTGCTCCTGTCGCATCTGTTGCTCCGGAGGTACCCGTGCTCGTATTCGCTCTTGCCGCTGCCCTGACCGTACTCGATGACGGCCTGCCGATACGAAGTCCGGCCGACGTCGGAATGTCAGCCTCGCGCCTGGAAGCGATCGACCGGGTAGTGCTGCGCGGGATCCGCGAGGGAGGCTACCCCGGAGCAGCGGTTGTCGTCGGCCGGAAGGGTGCGGCAGTGGTCGAGAAG
>CALCHX010000178.1 GCA_937906875.1 uncultured Gemmatimonadota bacterium
ATTCCCGGACCGCGCCTCCAGGTTGCCAATGCGCCACTGACTGTGACCGGCGGCCACGCCTGGCGCCTGGGCGGCGAGGCCGATGGCGTCGACGCAATTCAGCGGAAGGTGCGCCAGTTGCGGAAGACCGGCGCCGACATCTTGAAGATCATGACTACGGGCGGGTTCATGACGGCGGGCAGCCGGCCATGGGAGCGCCGATTCAGCGAGCCGGAACTTGCTGCTGCCTGCGACGAGGCACACCGTCTCGGGATGCGCGTGACCACCCACGCACAGTCGGTCGAGGGTGTGCGCGCCGCGGTGCAGGCCGGAGTCGACTCCATCGAACATTGCGCCTGGGTCACGCGAGACGGGATCCGGTTCGACAGCGACGTGGCGGCACTGATCGCGAGTGGTGGGGTGCCGGTCTGTCCCACCATGAACGCGGCCTGCGTCGCCGACGCGTACTTCTGCCCGTGGGGGCCGCGCCAGCAGGTGATCGAGAACCTGCGTCGCATGCGAGAATCCGGGATCACGCTCATTGCCGGAACCGACTGCGGGATACCCCTGGTGCCGGCTGATGCCTACTTCGATGGTCTCGCGGTCATGGCGGAGTCCGGCATGTCCACGCGAGAGGTCATCCGGTCCGCGACAACGGACGCGGCAGCCGCGTGCGGCCTCGGCGAGGAGACCGGAGCCCTGACCGTCGGCAGGGCCGCGGACATCATCGGAGTGCGCGGCGATCCTACGGTGGACATTGCCGCGATGCGCGAACCGGTCTTGGTCATGGCCCGCGGCATGCTCAGGCACATCACACCACCGAGGCAACTTCGCACGCCCGACTACCACGCGCAGGCACAGCGGCTGCAACAACGCCTGCACCGCGACTCCGGGCGCGCCCCTTCTGCTCTCCAACCGTGTTAGGAAGGACCTCCCCATGCATCCTCATAGCGTCCGAATCACTCGGCGGAGCTTTCTCTATGGATCGGCGCTCACGAGTATTGCGGCGCTGTCCGCATGCTCTGGGGTGGGGCCCACCGGGGACGGGAATCCGACGACTCCCCCGACCAGCGGCGGCGGGGCACCCGGCGGGTCCGGCGGGTCCGCTTCTGGTTCCGGGGCTGCTACCGCCGTGAAGGTCACCGTGGCACAGGGTGTGGATCCGACAACGCTGGACCCCATGCAACAGCGTGAGACGACAACCGAGAATGTGCTGATTCAGCTGTACGACACGTTGTTGACGAGATCGACGGAGGACGGGACCAAGTTCGACGGCGTGCTGGTGGAGAACTACAAGATGGTCGACGACATCACCATGTCGCTGACGCTGAAGAAGGACGTCACGTTCTCGGACGGCAGCGCCTTCACGTCCGCAGACGTCGTGTACAGCTTCGACTACCTGCTGGGACGTGGTGAGTTCAGCGACCCGTCGATCGCGGCGTACCAGTTCGGCACCATCGACAAGGTCGTGGCCGACGGCGACGGCGAAGTCACGATCACGACCAAGGAGCCGGACCCCCTGCTGGCCGGGAGGCTGACGCAGCTATTTGTGATCAAGGACAAGTCGTTGGCGAAGGATCCCAAGAAGCTAGCCTCCACGGCGATCGGAACCGGACCGTACACGCTCGACCGGTGGGACCGGAACTCGCAGGTGGTCCTCACCGCGCGGAAGGACTACCACGGCGGCACTCCCAAGGTGCAGAACGTCGTCTTCCGGACCATCCCCGACGACGCATCCCGGCTTGCCGCGCTCAAGACCGGCGATGTCGATCTGATCACCAACGTGCCGGCCGACAACATCGCAGAGCTCAAGTCCAATGACAAGGTCAGAGTCGTCGATGTGCCGTCCGCGAGGATTGCCTCGGTCTGGCTCAACACCCTCGACGGCGGTCCGCTGGCCAAACGCGACGTACGGGTGGCACTGAATCATGCGATCGACGTCGACTCCATCATCAAATATGTCATGAGTGGCTATGGGAAGCGCGTCGCTACCTTCGTTCCGGAATACTTCGAAGGCTACGATGCATCGATCAAGCCCATCACGTTCGACCCCACGGCCGCCCGCAAGCTACTGGCCGACGCCGGCTATGCCGATGGTTTCGAGATGACGCTCATGGTGCCGCAGGGCCGGTATCCTTTCGCCACCGAGGTGGTGCAGGCCATGATCCCGTATCTGAAGGATGTGGGCGTCACCCTGAAGATGAACGTCGTGGAGTTCGGAGTATTCGCCTCTGCCACTCAGGCACGTAAAATTGGAGACGGCTTCTACGGTGCCTGGGGCAACTCGTTCTTCAACCCACTGGATGAGCTCACCGTTGCGGTGGTGTCGGGTGACAGGGGATTCAGCTGGTACAGCAACAAGGAGGTCGACAAACTCACCGCGAAGGCGGGCGAAACGATCGACGCGGACCAGCGGGTGGCGATCCTGCAGGCGATCGAGCGTGACCTGCTCGACGATCCACCCTTCATCTTCCTGTTTGCGTACATCGACCTGTACGGTCTCTCCAGCCGGCTCGATTTCAAACCGCGGTCGGACGAGCTGCTTCCGATGCGCGACGCGACCGTGACCGGATGAGTAGGTGTTCCGGTTCCTCATCAGCCGGCTCGCGCAGGCCGTCGTCGTACTGATCGTCCTCTCCGCGATCATCTTCATTATCTCGCGGCTTAGTGGAAGCCCCGTCGACATCATGCTTCCGCAGGGGGCTACACCGGCCCAGCGGGACGCGCTCATTCACCGGCTGCAGTTGGATCGTCCTGCGTGGCAGCAATACCTGGCCTTCTTGAAGGATGCGGTGCGCGGCGACTTCGGAGTCTCGTCGCGATTCCACACCGATACGCTGTCTTTGGTGCTCAGCCGGTTTGGCAATACCGTGCTGCTTGCCCTCAGCGCGATCATCATCGCCATTGTTGTGGGCGTCCCGCTCGGTACATGGGCAGCGATCCGTGGCGGTCGGGTGGACAGCTACATCTCGACGATCACGGCCTCGGCCCAGGCGATGCCCTCGTTCTGGCTGGCGATCTTGTTGATCCTCGTCTTCGGTGTGGTCTGGCGCCTGCTGCCGATCTCGCAGTTCCAGTCCTGGTCGGCGCTGATCCTGCCGGCCGTCTCGCTGAGCGTCCTACCGTTCGTCACGATCACCCGGGTCACCAGGTCGAGCATCCTCAGCGTCGTGCCGCAGCACTACATCGACACCGCTTATGCGAAGGGTCTTCCCGGCCGTGTCATTGTCGTCAAGCATATTCTGCGCAACGCAATGATTCCGATCCTCACGGTGACCGGCCTGATGCTGGGCTCGGCGCTCTCGGGTGCCGTGATCACCGAGACCGTTTTCGCGTGGCCGGGAATGGGTGCACTTGCGGTGGAGGCGATACAGTCCCGGGATTACTCCGTGGTGCAGTGCATAGCGATGCTGGCAGGCCTGGTGATCATCGTTGTGAACCTGCTGGTAGATACCAGCTACCGGCTGCTGGACCCCCGTACCCGGATCGCGGCGAGGGAGTAGTAACCATGGCACTGAGGGCGCAGGTGGCCACCGAGCCGGCGTTGCCGCGGCGACGGCATGTTCGGTTCTGGTTCGGCATCGGAATGCTGGCGATTCTGGTGTGTGCGGCATTACTGTCGTTGCCCTTCAACTCGGCC